>JBGGMZ010000151.1:0-11207 GCA_041287745.1 Chthoniobacter sp.
AAGAAGGGCTTCCAGAAAGTCTCGATCCGCCAACTTCGGCGGCGCTCCTGCCGCAGAATGTTTGGCCACCGCCAATGCCCCTTCCAGTTTCTTCCAAATGCTGTCGGTGATGATCTTGCGGATTCGCTCTTCGCTCATCCCAAGCTTTTCAGCACGTTTTCACCTCTTCGTACAGATAATTCGTAAACACAACCTAGTCGAAGCAGGGATGCTTGGAGGGCAACCAAGGCCGGATATTCATTCGTGAAAAGTGGCCGATCGCGATGGTTCTGAACATTGACGAACAAGGGTGAAAAAGGGGCGCGCTTCGTCTAACCTTTCGCCTTACCGGACCCGTCTAACCCAACCAAATCGCCCGCAAACCCCGATGAATACAGGATTTGGAGCGGGTAGCGGGAATCGAACCCGCATGGCCAGTTTGGAAGACTGGAACTTTACCACTAAGCTATACCCGCGAAGTCGACGGAGAATCTGGCGTGTTGGGCGCGATTGACAAGCGCTTTTTCCGGCCGGGGCGCAGATCCGCATGAAATGAGTGTCGCGTTGATCGCTTGTCAGAACCGGGCGTCCTCTTTAGTATTTGCCCCGGCCCCCGAATCTTATGCGTGCACTCCCCCGATTGCTCCTCTTCCTCGGTCTCGCCTACCTCACCTACGTACTCTTCCACGAGGCAAGCCTCGCCCGGAAAAATCCCGACGTGGATCCGAGCAAGATCGTGATGCTCTTTGCCGCGACCGTGCTCATTGGTGGCACTTCGGCGATCATCGTGGTGAGCATGGTGCTGCCTGCCATCGGCGATGCGGTGGGCAATTTCTTTTTCCAACCCAGCGAGCAGGTCGAAAAGGATCCACACTCCTCGGCCCAAGCGGCCCTGGCACGAGGCGACTACGCGGAGGCGGTGGACCAATACAAGCGGATCCTTGCGGAAGATCCCACCGACACACTTTCCTACAGCGAGGTCGCGAAGATTTCCTGTGAGCATCTCGATGACGCGGCCGGCGCCGCGGCAATCCTGGAGGAGGCACTGCAACTCGAATGGTCACCGGATGACGCGGCCTTTCTCACCACACGCCTGGTGGACGTGTATTGGAAACATCAGCACGACATACGCGGGGCGCGTGCACTGCTCGTCCAGATCATGGAAAACATGCCCGGCACCCGTCATGCGGCAAATGCGGAGCATAAGCTGAAGGAAGTCGAGCAGCAGATCGCGCTGGAAGGCTGAGGTGAGCGCGGTGGATTAGCCGCAGGCGCAGAGTTTTTTCTGTCATCCCATTTTCACATTCAGTGAATTGACCTCTTCACGCGTGGGACGGACGTTTGGCGCGTGCTTTTGCACGCTCAAACATGATTCGTCATTTCAGGTCGTTCTTCTGCCGGCGTTGCGGGCACATCCGCCAATTTACCAAGCGCGGAATTCATCACCGCAGACATCTCTACGCCACAATTCTCACCCTCGGGTTGTGGGGCGCAGTGTGGCTCTACCTTCATCATCACGAGCAGCGTCGTACGTGGCGGTGCACCATCTGCCGGGGGCGGCAACGCACCAGGCAGGTACCAGCCAGGAAGAACACAACCGAGGAGTTGGTCGGTGCGCTATCGGGCGAGCCGCGACGCTAAGCATTCTCAATCGACTCGCGACAGACCACCTCGAAAACCGACGCGCCACCAACGCCCGCTCCACCATACGCGGCGGGTGAACCAGCTCAGCACCCAGCAACCCGCTTCCACAAGGCTGGCGAGAACCAGGGCCATAGGCCAGGCAGGCACGACGAATTTCAATAGGCGGCTCGCGCGAAACACGCGCAAACCCCGAAAGGCAATGGCGCCCAGCGCGGCGATAACCATCCGCGGCTCGTGCGTAACGGTGAGCAGACACAGCACGCTCCACACGGGCCCGAAGGTGAGCAACACCCCGGCGAAGCCTGCGGGATTTGCGACGCGATATGTCACCGCCACCCGGCGCTGATGCCGCCAGTATTCGCGCCACGAAAGCGGGTCGCTATCGAGCGTGGCGATCTGGCGGCTCAGTCGAATCCGTTGCCCGCTCTGCACGAGTGCCTCGCCCAGGCGCTGGTCTTCGGCAAGCTCATGGCTAAACGCTACCCAGCCCCCGATCGTCATTAACGCCTCACGCCGGAACAGCGTGCAGGCGCCGAGGGTGAAATTCACTGCCCCGTGGCGGCGCACGAGTGAAAGACCCGACCAAAGACCCAGAAGCACGCCGAGCGCATCGCAACGCTGCGGCCAGGTGAAGGCATTCACAAACCGATAGGCGGTCGTGAGTGCAGCGACTGGCTCGGTCTGCCATTCGGCACGCAGGGCCTCGAGAAAGTCCGGTGAGAGAACCATCTCGCTGTCGCTCAAGAGCCACGAGGCGTGTCGCGCCTGCGGAGCCATTTGGATGAGCTTGGAAATCTTCGGGTTCATCGCGCGCCCTGGCGCACAGACGATCACGGAAATGTCGCGCTGCGGAAAAGCCCGCCGCAGTTCCTCGCCGATCGCTTCCTCCTCCGAACCGGGATCGACGCCGAGCAATATCTGGTCTGCCGGGAGGCTTGCCTGTAGCAGCATCTCTAGCTTGTCGCGCAGGTGCGGCACGCCGCGCTTCAGCGGACGAAAAAAGGTGACTGGATCCAACAGCGGCGGTGTGGAGGCTACCGGCTCGTTCATCCAATGCCGCAAGGCGCCATCCGAGGCCACGTCGAAGATGATACTCGCCAACGGCACCACGAGCAACGCGGCGTGCCACGCCGGTTCCGGCACGCTCATGACTTGTGCAAAGCTGGGAACAAGGTGCAAATCGTCATCGCGACCTTGGGAGCTTGCCCGGGCCGCCCGCAAATTGAAACAACTCATCGTCACCGGCGACGACTTCGGTCGCAGCCACGAAATCAACGAGGCCATCGAGCGCGCTCATGCCGCCGGCTTTCTCACCCAGGCCAGTCTCATGGTAAATGAGCCCTACGCGGAGGAGGCTGTGAAGATCGCGCAGCGGCATCCCGCACTGTGCGTGGGGCTGCACCTCACACTGTGTGATGGGCGGGCGTCGGCGGTTTCGCAGATTACGGACGACACAGGTAGATTCATCCCGTCGCCCGCGCGCGCCGGCCTACGCTACGCATTTCGCCCCTCGCTTGCCGGACCGTTGCAGCAGGAGATTCGTGCGCAATTCGAACGCTTCCGCGCGCTGGGCCTGCCGCCTACGTATTGGGACGGTCACACACATCTGCATCTGCATCCCGCGATTTTTCGGCTTACTCTCCCGGTCGCCATCGAGCACGGTTTCCGCGCGATGCGGCTCGTCCGCGAACCGGGCCCGTGGGCGCTGATCCCGCAGATTTTCGAATGGCTCAGTCGCGCTGCCATTCCGACCTTGCAACGCCACTCCATCACGTTCGCCGATCACGCATTCGGTCTTCGCGACACCGGCCAAGTTTCGACAGAAACAGCCGCGCGTATTCTCCAATCGCTCCCAGAAGGATTGAGCGAGTTCTATTTCCATCCCGGCGCCGAGCCCGGCGAACTCGCTTACAACGCGATGCTGGCTTTGCTCGCGGAGCGCGAAATCAAGCTGCGCACACTGCTGCCACCGCCAATCGGGCGCTGATCTCCCGCTGCCCGGCGCAAAGCACCTCCACTGCCGTGCCGCCCATCGCATCGAGCCGCGCGCGCACGGTACCCACGGCCAGTTCGGGGCTGTTGCAATCACGGCTCAGGTGCCCGAGCACTGCTCTGCGCAGACGGCCGCCGGCCAGCAGTTCCGCGATCACTTCCGCTGCAGCAGCATTGGAGAGATGCCCGTGACGGGACATAATTCGCTGCTTCACGCTCCACGGCCGCTTGGTGTCGTTTTGCAGCAGTTTCTCGTCGTGATTCGTCTCGATGAGGAGCGTCTGCGCGTTACGGATGCGCTCTTGCACGAGCTTGGTCGCCACGCCCAGATCGGTCAGCACGCCGAGAGTTTCATCGCCGTGATGTAGCGCGAATCCCACCGGCTCGACCGCGTCGTGCGGCACAGGAAAGGTCTCGATCGTGATGTCCTTGATCGAAAACGCGCTGCCCGTAACGAAGAGCCGCCAATCCTTGCGTGCTTGCGGTGTCGCATCGCGCTGCAGCGTCTCCGCGGTGAGCCGGTTGCAATAGATCGGCGTGGAGAATTGCTTGCACCACACATCGAGCGCGCCAGCGTGGTCGCCGTGCTCGTGGGTGAGCAGGACTCCATCGATCTCCAGCGGATTCACCCCGCACTGGGCGAGCCGTAACACGATCTGCCGCGCGCTGAGGCCGCCATCCACCAGGAGGCGGGTCTGCGGCGTCTCGACGAGAGCGCAGTTGCCGGCGGAGCCGCTGCCTAGGATCGTGACGGAAAACATTTTCCGCATTAAACGCCAACGCCTATCCGGCGGCAAACGGATTTAGCCCGCCGTCCTGCAAATCTCCCCAATCGTACTCCGCTGCACTGACCGTCCCCTTACGCACTACGATCAGGCACGATCCACCACGATTAACCTGGATTACTCTGGACCAGCGCGACCTCTTCCTGGACCTGCGCGGTCTCCTGCGGCTCGATCACCGGCACCGCTGGCTTTACCACAACCGGCTTCTTCTCCGGTTTCGGCGCCCGCACCTCCTTCAGCTCGTAACGATGGAAGCTCGCGGGACGGAAGCCCACGTTGCGCGCGGCAAAGTTGTCGATGATCTCGAAGCGTCCTATCTTCGTCTCGATCACCTCCCCGATCGGACAGGCCTTGATGAGTTCTTCAAAGGCGTGATCCTTTTTTTGATAGAGCACTCGGGCTTTATCCGCGAGGGAGAGGACACGATTGGCAAGGCTGGTTTTCTTTCGGTTGTTCATCGGTTTTCGTTTTGTTGTTGGGTTTCTGGTTCGTCATTCGTTTCCGCCCGCACCTCCACTGCATCGATGCAGTGCAGCGCCAGCGCCTCGGGCGTGAAGCCGACGTAAGCTTCAAACCCCTTCACACCCGGCGGCGGGTAAGCGATGAGCTCCACCATCTGCGCCCACTGCTCGTGCGGGATGGTCAGCTTGAACGGCGGCAACGCCCGCGCCTGGTGAAAGAACGCCAGCTTTACGCCATGCGGCGTAACGCGGATGCGCACCGGCCGATCCTCGGACAGCGCCTCGAAAACAGGGATCTCCTCGATCATGACGCCACCTCCTCTGCGCTCCCGGTCTCCTTTTCCTTCGGAGTGTCGCCCGGCTCCGCCAGCGAGCCGAGCATGTCCCGTTTCAAAAGCCACGCCGTGCACGCCCGGTCGATCGAGCGCAGCCAGCCAAACGGCACCCGACCGTCACCGGGAATCGGATGCAAATCCTGCAAATCACGAGATGGAATATCTTCACGCATGGCTCAGAAATGGTGGAGGTCGGGGCCGGAATAAGGACGCGCCGCGCGCTGGCCGAGAGGCGCAGGCGACTCACTGACCGGCGTGCTCGCCGCCGGAAGGCCCGCACTGGCCAGGCCACGCTCGATCCACTGCGCTTCCAGCCGGGCCAGCTCGGCCATCAGTTCGTGGCGGCGCCGCACCGCGGCAGCCAGCGTGCCGCGCAACATCGGCGTCCGCGGCGCCTTCAAGAGCGCGCGCCGGTTGGCAATATCATGGAGGAGTTTCAGGTCGGATTCTTCTAGGTTCATAAGTAGGTTGACTTGGTTGTTTTCGTTTGATGTTGGGTGGAGTCGTCCGCCGCACCCGCCGCCTGCTCGCGCTCCTGGATTTCCGTCCCAAGCGCGGTGGCAAATTCGCGCAATTGCGGCAGCGCCATCGTCGGCAGGGTGAGTTGCAGCAGCTTGGGAAAATCGCGCTCGTCGTAGTTCGCCGTGCGCAGGAGCAGCGCGGCCACGCTGCGTCGCGTGATCTGCTTGCGCTGCACGCTGCGCCCGGGCAGCGCATGCGCCTCGAGCAGCGCCGGCTCATTCACGCCGAGCCCTGCCTCGCACAGCTCGTAAATCTTCCGCCGACTCCAGCCGGTCACGGCGGCCACTTTGTCCGCCCGCATGAGCGGCGGCTGCCCTTGGAGCATGTGCGGAAGGGCGCCGGCCACGGTCTGCGGCTCGCGCGGCTCCCCTTCGCGAGCGAGTTCGTTCAGGCGATACGTCGCGGCCCGCATCATACGGTTTCACCTCCCGGCTTGAGGAAAGCGCGGAAATCAACCTGCCGCCGGTCCGCATCGCGCACGGCTTGCGCGGTGGAGCTCGCTTTTTCCACCGCGGAGACCATGTCCCGGTATTCGGGATCGTTCACATCTTCAGCCAGTCTTGCAGCGAGTGTGGCGACCGAGTCGTAGACGACGAGAGGCTCCAGACTGGGCGCAGACAGCGCCAGTTCGGAGAGTGATTTGAGCGCATCAATCGGTTTCGGTTTCATAGTTTTCAAGCAATGAGAACGTTCAAATACCGCTCAACAATGAGCCAAAATCCCATCTTCTCACTCCACAACTTCATCGCATTACCTCCATGCAACACACCACATTGCACGTGCTGATTCCTGTGTAAAATCAGGTTTTCTTCACCTCTCACCTTCGCTTGGACTCCAGCACCACCGCCGTATTTGAGCACCCCGTTCATTTGTGCGCTCAATTTAATGTTCATTTGAGCACAGTCAAAACAAATTTGTGGCGTTCTCTGAAAAATCGCTCATATTTCGCTCATATGAACGAGCCTGCTCCCATTGCCGATCGATTGAAATTGCTCATCGACGCCGCCCGCTCGCAGAAGGAGGTCGCCCGCGTCGCTCAAGTCTCCGACGGCACGCTCATCAACTGGATGCGCGGTCTCGGCCTGCGCGAGAGCAAGGTCCGCGAAGTGGCGGAGAATCTCGGCGTGTCCCTGCGGTGGTTGCGCGATGGCGTGGGCGATGACGAGGCCGAGCTGGCCGCATTCCGCGAGCGCCTGCAGCCCCAGTTCCCCGGCGCGCGTGGCGCCTTGCACACGGCTCGTGAGAGCGCCGGGCTGAGCCTTGCAGAATTGGCCAAGCGCACGGGCTATCCGACAATGATTCTTTCCCAGCTCGAGAGCGGGACTATTCACGCCAGCGAAAAGCTCATCGACGCGCTCTGCCGCGAACTCCCCACGCTCTCGAAGGAAGACATGATGGGCGGCTCGGATCACCCGCACGTGATTCGCGAGGATGGCATGGAGGCCACCCACGGCGCGCGGGTGAAGCTCACGCTGCCACTCGGTATGCAGGGCCAGTATGTGCCGCTGCTTTCCTATGCGCAGGCCGGCATGTGGGACTCGAGCCACTCGGATGCGATGTACGACTACACCTCGATCTTCGCGCTGAATGTCGATGACCGCCGCGCCTTCGCGATCAAGGTCGCGGGCAATTCCATGGAGCCCGCGCTACACGAGGGCGACATGGTCATCTGCTCGCCCGCGCAGCAGCTGCACAATGGCGACGCCGCCGTGGTGCGCACGCGCAGCGAGAATGTCTACATCAAGTACTGGCACAAGCGCGGCGACCGCGTGCTGCTCGAGAGCGCGAATCCCGATTACAAACCGATCGAGTATCCGGTCGGAGAGATCGCCGGCGCCTGGCCCATCGTGCAAACAATCACCGCTGGGAAAGTGCGGCGGCAGGAGAGTTAGAAGAAAGAACCACGGATTGCACGGATGACACGGATTCAGGACTTCGTCTCGACTCGTGCTCTCCCATCCGCGTCATCCGTGCAATCCGTGGTCAAAAATTCTGGGTAGATCGGACAGCAAGAATTCGATAATCTCCTATCTATGAGAGCATCTCTGCTGTGGCCAGTATTGGCGCTGATTCTCGTGGTCGTTGGGTTCCGCCTTGCGCTGGAACAGCATCGCCAGCGATTGGAAGAAGAATTGGAACGCGTCGACCAGGAGCACCGACAGCACCGCCAAATCGACGCCGATCTATTTTGAATGACGTCCTCCGGAAGAGACATCGATAGCTCGCAGAAAGCACCACACGCCCTAGCCACCATGTCCTTCTCCTTGCGCCATGTCATGGAGGACGATCTCCCGATCTTCTTCGAACAGCAGTCCGACCCGGAAGCCATTCACATGGCCGCCTTCACCCCCCGGGACCCCGGCGACCGGCCTGCCTTCCTGGCCCGCTGGCATCGCTGGCTGGCCGACCCAACCATTATCGCGCGGACGATCGTCCTGGATGGCGGCATCGTCGGATATGTCATGAGCTACGAAGAGGACGGGAAACCGGAAGTGACTTATTGGCTAGGCAGATATTATTGGGGCCAGGGACTCGCCACCCGCGCCCTGTCGGCATTTCTGCAGCAGGGCAACCCGGCCAGACCGATCTTCGCCCGCTGCGCACAGGATCATTCGGCGTCAGCCCGCATCCTGGAGAAGTGCGGATTTGCGGTAATTAGCGAAAGCCAAGGCTTTGCCAACGCACGGAATGCCGAGATCGCAGAATGGCTTTGGCAGCTTCCGGAGGCGGCCGACCGGAACTGCGCAACACCATCGACAGAAAAGACAGATGGTCCCCAGCAGGCGCCGACCGGCGAACTCACCAAAGTTTACGTCAAAACGAACGGCAATCGCAGGAGCTACTACTCTTGGGACGAAGAGCTTCTCTTCGAAGCCATCTACGAACCCGAGAATTATTTCACCAACTGGTTCGCGCGATTACAGAAGGTCACATTCATCGTCGGGCAGGAGCATTTTGAAATCACCTCGCTGGCAGGCCGCAGAGCAGTCGAAGTGATGCAGGGATTCAAGCGGGTCGCCTTTCTCGAATATGCCAAGTCCGAGCTTTTCACCCAATGCTTGAAATTTCGGTCGTTTGACAGAGGAGAGGTCATCGCCGGCACATTCGCGACAGGAGAACCGTACTGGCGTTGCGTCCACAGCCCGCAGGTGTGGATCTTCGATGTTCACCATCCCGGGTGGAGCGATCTTCCCACTTCATGGAAGGCGATTTCCAAGACCTCCCGCATGGCCGGCGAGTTGGATCTGACTCGCAAACACGATCCCGCCGTTGCGATTCTATTCATGTATATCCACCTGTTCCTCCTGCCCGACAGCGGGTCGGCGTGATGATTTCCGGCAGCGCTCCGGACATGAGACGCCAACGGCGTTGCCTGCCGTATTGCCATTGAAAAGTGCCTAACAGGCTCCAGGGCGGGACGGAATTTTGGCCGCCCAACGAGAAATCTTTCACTTTCGTAAATTTTGTGTGCGTGAGTGGCGCGAGTGGCGTGAGTGGTTATGAGTTTTGACGACTGTATGTCATTCTCGGGGCATGAACTCACAGCCCATTTTGACACGCGACAGTCACCCGACGGAGACGGAAGTTAGCGCCGTTACTAATACCGTTTCCGGAGTTAGCGAGCAGGTCCTTCCCACTGCCGCAGCCTCGTCTGCGAATGGCCTTTCAATGCCTGCCGCCGCGCCCAAGGCGGGCATCCGCACCACGCAATTCTGGCTACTGGCCGGTGTGTTGATACTCATTGCGTGGATGGTCTTCGCCGGGAAGCTCGATGCCGGCTGGTTTGCCGCTCTCGCACCTGTCGCCGCCCTCGTCTACCAATGCGTGCGCCAGAATCTCTACCGCGATGCCAGCACGCATCCCCACGACGCGCTCAACCAGATCCTCGAGACCGTCCTCGGCCAGCTCCCCGCCCCCTCCGGCGCCGACGCCAATGCGGTGATCGCCGCCCTGCGGCAAAATAGCACTGCGAAGCCACCCGAGGGAAAAAGCGGGCTCGCGCCAAGCCCGCAAAGCGCGCCAAGGGAAACCAGCGGCGCGACATCCACTGCCACTCTTGGCGTTCTTAGCGTCCTTGGCGCGATGCTTCTCTGTCTCTCCGGCTGCGCGCAGACTCCCTACTATGTCTCGGGCATCACCGGCACGGTAGACACGAGCAAGGATGGCAGCAGCATCCGCGGCGGTGGCGTCGGCGTCACCATCTCGCCGAATCCCTACTACCCCAGCACTCGCTTGCTCCCAGCCACCAAAGGTTACGCGAAATGAAAGCGCTCCCACCCAAGCTGCGCGCGAAGCATCGCCGCCTACTTAACTTCATGCTCTCGCCTGAGTTTTCTCAGTTGAGCACCGCGATGAGCGGCATCTTTCCCACACCGCCACACACGCAGAAACCTGGAACCAAATCCGGAAGCAACAGCGCCAAGCCCCGCCGCCATCACGGCATCTGGTGCATCGACACAGCGGAAGGCAAGCTTGTCCTGAACGCAACCTTTTCCAAGCGTCCCAACGGCAAAGTGCTCTATCGCAGCCGCTGGTCGTTCGTCCCGGCTGAATTGTTATAAGCCTGAACGGTCTGGTTGAAATGAGCCACGGATGAACACGGATCAACACGGAAGGCGCGCAGGAAACCGAGGACTTAGCCGACGATGATTGGAACGTTTTCGCAGGCCTCCCTCCAGATCTCTTCTTATCCGTGTTTCATCCGTGAATATCCGTGGCTCCATTCAATAGTCACTGCTAGGAGGCGGTGAAATAAAGCCGCCCACCGCGCGACGCGGCAGACGGTAGGGACGACTTGGCCTCAGTCGTCCGCGGAAAGCGAAAGATTCACGGTATTCCCCGCGCACTGAGGTCCGTGCGCCCTACCTCCCGGAGCACCAGCAGCGTCGCGCCCGCGCCCCACCCCACATCAGAAATCCGCAATCCGCAATCCAAAATCAAAAATCTCATGACTAACATCTCCACCCTCGATTGGTTCCCCGTCGTCCGCCAGGGCGATGACCTCGTCGTGCCCCGCACCGCCGCCACCTGGTTTGGCGGCGATCACGACCCCGAAGACAACGGCCAGACGGCCAGCGGCGTGCCGACCAAAGGCCACCCCAAGCTGCTCGGCTGCGCGCTCCCGCTCTCCGGCTACGGTCTGAAGAGCCTGCGCGGCACGCCACTGCCCATGATGGCCTTCGGCCTGCATCACGATGGCTCGCCGAATCCCGACGGCGCCTGGGTCGATGTCACCTGCGGCCTGCACACCCTCACCCTGCCGGTGATCGATCTCGGCCCGTCGCTGCGCACGCGGCATGGTATCGATCTTACCGTCGCCGCGTTCAAGTATTTCGTCGGCGATCTCGCACAGGGCGTGATCAACGTGAGTTACCGGCTCAAGCGTGGCGCGCTCTATCTGCCGAAGGCCGGCGCCGCAGCCAGCGCCGCTACCGCAAAGGAGGTGGCATCATGATCTCGCGACATTTCATCGGACGTTCGCCCTTTCG
>JBGGMZ010000152.1:0-3910 GCA_041287745.1 Chthoniobacter sp.
GGCTCCAGCAGCGCGCCATGCCAGCCGTCGGGACGGCGCGAGGTGGCGGGAACGGCAAGGCCCCGGGCCTGCAGCATGGCCAGCGCAACTCCGCCGAGGCCGTAGGCGCCTTGCGTGAGGAAGGTGCGGCGATTGACGCTCAGCGCGTGTTGGACAGGGTCGAAAGGTTTCATGCTAGTAGCGAGTGATGGCTTCCTGCGAATTGAGGAGGACGCGGCAGAGACTGGCCCACGCGGCGAGCTCAGCGGGGTCGCCCTTGGTCGGCGGCGCCGAGCCGATCTTCAGCAGCTTGGCCGCGTCGTCAGCATGCTCGCGATAGTAATCCCGTTGGGTGGCGAGGAATTTCTCGAGTGATTCCATTTCCTTGTCCTTGGGTGGCCGGGCCACGGCGATCTGGAAGGCGTGATCGATCCGCGCCGCGTCGTCGGCTGCGTCGGTGCTCATGAGGCGGCCAGCGAAGAGGCGCGCGGCCTCGACGAAGGTCGGGTCATTGAGCAAGGTCAGGGCTTGCTGCGGCGTATTGCTCACCACGCGGACGGCGGCGCATTCGTCGCGGGCAGGCGCGTCGAAGTTGGCCAGCATCGGGTGTAGGAAGGTGCGTTGCCAGTGCATGTAAACCCCGCGGCGCCATTGCTCCGGGCCGGTGCTGGCGACGTAGTCGCGATTGGGGAATTGCAGCAGGTCGTAGTAACCCGTCGGCTGGTAGGGCTTGATGCTTGGTCCGCCGATGCGGCTGACATTGAGGATGCCCGCGATGGATAGGGCATTGTCCCGGACGAACTCCGCCTGAAGGCGGCGCGGGCTCTGGGAGGCGAGCAGGCGATTCGTGGGGTCGACGTCGCGCAACTCCGGGCGGAGCACGCTGCTCTGGCGATAGGTTGCACTCATGACGATGAGCTTGATCATGTGCTTCATGTCCCAGCCGCTCTCGCGGAACTCGCTGGCAATCCAGTCGAGCAGTTCCGGGTGCGAAGGGAGCTCGCCCTGCGAGCCGAGATCATCGATCGCGGCACTCAAGCCGGTGCCGAAGAATTGCTGCCACAGCCGGTTCATGACCGCGCGGGCGGTGATCGGGTTTTCGTTCGAGACAATCCACTGCGCGAGATCGAGGCGGGTAAGGCGATGTGAGTCGGTGCTCTCCTCACGGCCTGGCAGAAAGGACGGTGTGGCCGGCAGCACGACGGGGCCGGTTTCATCCTGCCAATTGCCGCGGGGGAGTACTCGCACGGTGAAGGGCTCGACGGCTTGCGTGACCATGCTCCAGGCTTTACCGTCGCGCGTTTCCCGCAGCGCGGCGGCGAGTTCCTTGTAGCGATTGAAGGCGACGCGATCCGTGGCCGTGCTGAGCAGCCAGGTCTTGACGAGGAGCGCCTGTTGCTCCGGCGTACGCGCTTCGGGATTGGCATTGAGGGCGCGGGCCAGAGCCGGCCCATCGAAGCTCACGGGATCATGGCCGGCGAAAGGCGAGAAAAAGAAGCGCAGGGGCAGGGGGCTGTCGCCGGTGACGGTCAGGATCAGCTTGTCCTTCGGAGCGAGCTTCACCGGCGGATCGAGGAACCAGACGGCGTTGAGATTGTTCGTCTCTTGCCGCGGTAGTTTCCAATCCGCAGTGGTGCCGATGACCTCGGCCCCGCTGCTGTACAGCGGTGCTTTCGTGGCGGAATCGCCGAAATACATCGCCAGCTTGCGTGTCTTGCCATCGGCGGATTTTACACTGGCGCTGATTTTGACGTTCTTGCCGAAGGACGCCGCAGCGTCCGCTCCTTCCGGGGTAAGCTGGATGCCAATCGTGGCGATGCGGTCGCCGTTGGGGTGGACGGTGATTCTCAAGTCGTCGTCTTTGCCGAGAGGCTTTTCCAAGCGCGCCAACTCACCGCTTTCCAGCGGCACATCGTTGTCCAGGTCCGGCTTGCCATTCTTATAAAGCAGCGCGGTGAGCGGATAAATCTTCCAGCCGTCCTCGTGTCCCGGGGCGTCGATGAGATGAGGAAAATCCCGCGACTCCTCGATCCACTTTTCGAAGTCAGCGCGCAGCTTGTCATCCGCGACCACTTTGGGTTGTTCATTCCTGAGGTGCGCATTCAGGGCGGCTTTCGCCTTCTCATAGTCCGCCTGGAGGTAAGGGCTATCGACCAGGATTTCCGGCGGGAATGGGTATTCGTTGGTGAACCCAGCCAGTTCGGAATTCTTGGTGTAACCGTAGTCGGAGTAGACGCCCCACTGCTTTACATCGGCGAAAAAGGACTTCAGCTCGTAGAAGTCGCGCGTCTTTATCGGATCGAACTTGTGATCGTGGCACTCCGCGCAGCCGAAGGTGCTGCCAAACCACGCGGCGGCCACCGAACGCACCCGCTCGGCGCCATACTTAGCAAGATACTCATTGGGCTGCGCGCCACCTTCGCGCGTCATCATGTTCAGGCGGTTGTAGCCCGTGGCGACGAGTTGTTCGGGCGTCGGATCCGGCAACAGGTCGCCCGCGAGTTGCTCGATGGTGAACTGATCGAAGTGCTTGTTCGAGTTGAAGGCGTTGATGACGTAGTCGCGATACGGAAAGATGCGCTGATTCTGGTCGCCGTGGAAGCCGACCGTGTCCGTGTAGCGTGCGATATCCAGCCACCACACCGCCATACGCTCGCCGTAGCGCGGCGAGGCCAGCAGGCGGTTGACCTGCTTTTCGTAGGCATTCGGAGATTCATCCGCCAGGAAGGCGGCGACTTCCTTCTCGGTCGGTGGAAGGCCGATGAGATCGAGCGAAAGACGCCGCAGTAGCCGGGCTTTGGGCGCTTCCAGTGAAGGCGCAATCTTCTTCTCCGCGAGCTTTTCGCGAATGAAGCCGTCGATCGCGTTGCCGACTGGAAATTGGTCACTGTCGATTTTCGGAACCGGCGGCTTGGTCAATGGCGCGTAGGCCCAATGCGGTTCGTAGACGGCCCCCTCGGCCACCCATCGCTTGATCAGTTCGCGCTGGGCGAGGGGAATTTCCTTGTGCGCCTTGGGCGGCGGCATGATGTCGTCCGGATCGGTGCTGAAGAGGCGCTTGACGATTTCGCTCTCGTCCGGCTTGCCGGGGACAATCGGGTAGACATCGTTCTCGGTCTTCTTCAGGGCCTCATCACGGATGTCCAGGCGGAGGCCGGCCTTGCGGCTTTTGGGATCGAAACCGTGGCAATGAAAGCAGGTGTCCGAGAAGATCGGGCGGATGTCTCGATTGAAACGCACCTTGTCCGGCGGGTTGCCATCGGCCGCAGTGACTTCCGTCGTGAGAGCGAGCAGCCCCAACCCGATGGTCAAAAGCGAGAGGAACAGAGGTTGGCGAATCATATCTGGGCGGTAAACGCTCACATTGAGTATGAGCTTTCCAGTGGCGCAAGCGTTAGGAATTCACGTAATCGCGTAAGAGGGCTCGGACCTGCCTTTCAGGTGTGTGAAATGTCGTGTGCCTCGCCTGTCAGGTGACTAACGTCGGACGAAACAGGTGAAGCCACGCCATTTCATCGTCTCTATTCTAGTAATGTTGCTTGTCTCGTGGCTGACTGGCGCCGTGCGTGGAGAGACGATAAACGTTGGCACGCTGGTGCTGGAAATTCCGGCACGATTCAAAGCGGAAGTCTTGCATAAGAAGGCCGGCCCCGAGGGGGAGTTGGACTTCAATGAATGGCGCACGGAAGACGGCCGCATTCTCCAGGTCCTCTATTATTTTAAGTACACGAGTTGGGACGGCGGTGGCCCGATGAAGATCGCAAAGGAGGACGCGATGGATGTTGCCGGACAGAAAACCAAACTGATCGAAACAGAGTGGTTTCTCGGCCATCCCAAAAAGGTTCATGTGGTTTATCTCGACCGGGGCAAAGCGACGTATTCGATCGTTGGAGATCGTATGTCCAGGGATGAGTTTGTGCGTGTGTTAGAG
>JBGGMZ010000153.1:0-3288 GCA_041287745.1 Chthoniobacter sp.
CTTTACGCCTGCGGCCATAGCTCCGCGGCCACAGTAGCCCTCAATCGCGCCCGCGGGGACACGCGCATCCAGGCCTGCTGCGCCTACGCTCCCCAGACCGATGTGGAGAAATGGTGGAACAACGTGGAGGTCATGGAAAAAATCGTCCCCGGCTTTCGAACCTTCCCCGCCAGGAAATCCCCGCTCCGCCACGTCGCCGAGTTCAATTGCCCGGTCTATCTATTTCACGCGGACGACGACTCCGCAGTCCCCCTGGCCGACATGCAGGCTTTCGTCCAGGCCATGCAAGCCGCCGGAAAGAAAATCACCTTCGAGCGTGTCCCGACCGGCGACCATTACAAATCCATGATCGACCAAGGCATCCCTGGAGGGATCAAGTTCATGCAATCGCTCGGCGCCAAGCCGATGCCTCCGGTCGCCGGCGCGGGGAAATAGAGCGTTTTCGATTTCACCTGTCGCACAAATTT
This sequence comes from Chthoniobacter sp., assembly GCA_041287745.1. Taxonomy (GTDB): domain Bacteria; phylum Verrucomicrobiota; class Verrucomicrobiia; order Chthoniobacterales; family Chthoniobacteraceae; genus Chthoniobacter. Next base: position 468 of record JBGGMZ010000153.1, read on the forward strand.
AGCGACAGCGCCGCTGCGCCAAGGTGAGGAACGCTCACCGAGCGTTCCGTGATTTCAGTCGCGCGATTCCGCCAGCGCTTCGCCCGTTTCCAGCAGGCTCTTCAAGCTCGAGAGGATGATCGGCCAGCCATTGGACACCCCGGCGATGAGCTTCGATTCCTCGCGCTCGATCTCGTGGTTCACCGTCAGCTTCACACAGCCGTCCTTCTGCTCCACGAGATAGGTCATCCGCGAATCGCCTTCGGCCTTCAGTTCCGGCCGCTTCTCGCTCCGCCAGCGCAGCACCAACTTGTGCGGCGCATCGATCTCGAGCACCTCGCCCGAGTCGGCGATCCCGCCATCCTTGAGCACCATCTTCCAAGGCGCCCCCACCTTCCACGTGCACTCCTGCGTGGTCTCAAAGAAATACTGGCGCAAGATCTCCGGCGTCGTCAGCGCCTCCCAGAGTTTCTCCGGCGTCGTGCGAATGTAGATGGCGTAGAGGAATTGCGATGTTTTCACAGGGATAATGGGTTCGTTGCGTTGCAAAGGTATGACGAACGAGAATCACCGACGAGGACAAGCGAGCTGCATTTTATAACGTGAGGCAACACGCTTGCGCGTGTGTGCCACTTCCTGGACTCAAGCACGCGAGCGCGACATGAGGTCGAGCACCGTGGGATTGTCATAATCGCCGACGTGGATGCGTCCTAACTTGAGGAGCAGCAGTCCAATGACAAACCCGGAAACCGTGCCGCCCACGTGAGCCCAGCAGGCGATGCCCGGCACGTGCCGCAGCGCAGAAAAGAGATCCCAGGCAAACCAGCCGATGATGAGCAGGTAACCCGGGATAGCGAAGGTTCCAAAACGGATGATCCAGTAGAAGCAGGACACTTCGTTCTGCGGATAGACGGTCAGATACAATCCCATGAGGCCCGAAATGGCTCCGCTGGCCCCCACCACCGGTGACCCATCCACCATGAGATGCAAAGCTCCGGCAAACGCGCCCATGGCCAGATAAGCGAGGATGTAATCCAGATCATGCATCACACCGTTGAGCGCATTTCCGAAGACCCATAGCAGGATCATATTGCCCGCGAGGTGCCAGATATTGGCGTGGAGAAACTGATAGCCAATGAAGCCGAGCGGCGACCAGTCGGATAACACGAGGCGGTCCATCCATTCCTCCGAGAGCGCACCGCTCACCATCAGGATGAACATGAGGACATTCAACGCAAGTATCGCCAGGTTCGCCCAAGGCGAGCGGATCGTCAGGGTGCGGACTTCGTAGGGGATGAGCATAAGGTGGAGTTTGTTATTCTTCTCGCAGCGACCGCGTCGCGGCGGTCTGTGACCGTCGCCATTCTTCTTGCGGCGACCGACGGTCATAGACCGCCGCTACAGATGCGCAATTTACAGCCATCCGTTAAATCCGATCCCGTCGATACTCCACAAGGGAAACGGCTCCCCCAGCCACGGCCAATTTTCCCAAGACCCGACCAACCCCGCCCGCACGGGATTGTTACGCACATAGTCCCATTTCTCCGAATAGGACTCCGCACTTCGCAGCAAATGATCGAAGTAGCCTTTCTGCCAATGAGGCGCCCCCACTCCGTTCTGCCGCAAGGTTTTCGACAACGCATTTTTCAACGACTTCATCCACTCCCCAATCTGTAGCGGCGGTCTACGACCGTCGGCTCCATCCTTTAGCGGCGGTCTATGACCGTCGGAATCCTGCAAACCCGGCCCACGCCCGTCGCCCTCTCCCAGCGCGACAAACAAATGCAAATGATCCGGCATCACCACATAGGCCCCCATCCACGCCCCGCGCTCCGGTCCGCTTTCTGCAAAGCGAACCAACCCATCATTCACAAAAGATTGAGCAAGGATCTGCCGCCGCTCGTAAGTGCACGCAGTGATAAAGTAAATCGGCGACCGCTCAAACATCCAATCGAGTCGGCGCAGACGTTCCATATCGCGCGCTTTGTATCGCCAGCCCGCAACCGCCGCAAGCCCCGAAACGCCCCTTTATAGCGGCGGTCTATGACCGTCGAAATCTCTTCCGCCACACTCGCTGTAGCGGCGCTCTATGAGCGTCGAATTTCCCAATACCACCGACGGTCATAGACCGCCGCTACAGCAAGAAGGCTAACACTTTCGGCGGCCGGTTACTTCGCCGGCTCGGCGTTCCAGACCTTGAGATCGTCGAAGAAGCCGTCCTTGCCCATGCAGCCAAATTCCACCTTCGACTTCGTCGGGTGGGCGATGCCGGGGGACTGCAGGAAGGCTACGGCCTTGCCATCGATCGTAGCCCGCATGGTGTCGTTCACCGTCTCCAGCATGAACGTGTGCCAGGTCGCGGGATCGAGGGTGATCGGGAAGCTCACGTTTTTCCGGCCGGCGGGCGCGGGCGGTTCGCCGGTGGCGCCTTCGGGCCGGGCCACCGCGAGACCTTTCTGGTCGGTGAGCGTGATCTTGTCGGCCGCGATGCGCGCCATGCAGATGTGGCCGTAGTGCGAACCGTTGAACTTCCGGTCATCATACTCCGCCGTGACCGACTGCGCGCCGCCGAGCTTGAAGCGGAACTCGATCACGCTGTCCTTGGTCGGGATGTCATTGCCGATCACGGCCTGATGTCCCTTCACCGCCGGCTTCGCCTTCACCTCCGGCTTACCGTCCGCCGCCGGAACGGCCGGCACTTCCGGCGTATCATAGCGCATCTGCGTGCCCTTCAGCGTGCCGTTCTCGAAGGAAAAGGTCGGCACCACGATCACCCAGGGCTTGTCCAGTGCGGCCTTGCTGAAGTCATCGGAGAAGAGCAGTTCCTTCTTCTTCGCGATCG
>JBGGMZ010000154.1:0-2633 GCA_041287745.1 Chthoniobacter sp.
AGGCCTTGCCGGTGGGGGCAGCGTCCCCGATATCGACGCTGCTGAATCCCGAGGTGATCGCGGTGGTGGAGGGAATCGCCACCGGTGGCAGCGGCGTCGCCACGGAGCGGTCAACCTCCTTGATGAACATAAAGCTCCCCCCGTCCACCCGCATCGCCTGGCGTCTCACTTCCGTGTAGGGAACCGGGAGGCCTTTGCGAACGGCGTAGGCTCCGTGGATAAGGTGAGGCAGCTCCTTTCCACCGTCCCAGCCGCGATTGGTGACGTCGGCGATGTAGTAGGCATCGGTGGTTCCGAAGGGGAGAAACGGTGTGGGTGTGCGGCTGTTCACCCGTGCGAAATACTCTCCTGCCGTCAGGAGGCGGTTGTCGTAGTCGGAATAGATGTCGATGCCCTGCTTCCACAACGCCTCGGCGAGGATAGCCAGTGAAAGAACCTGCCCATGGGCGTGTCCCTGGTCGCGGAGAGAATCGCCGAGCATGCCGATGTCGTTGGAGTTGCGCAGACCGATGTGCGCGAGCGAGCGGATCTGATAGACGACCGAATCGAGCATGGCCTGGTCTTCATTGAAGATCGCCATCAGCCCCTTGGCGCAGAGAGCCAGCGCGCCTTTGTTTGCGGCGCCAAACATGCTTTCGCCGTACGGGTTCGATGCGGGTATGAGCACGTCGTTGAAATATTTTTTCACCACGGCCGTGTCGGTCGCCGTCCAGCCCGGCCACGTGCCGCGCAGGATGTCCGCGCCGCCGACGTAACAGACGGCGTAGTCTCCCAGATCGAGCATCGACTCGCGGCCGCCAAAGGTAGTGTGGGTCGTGGCCCACGCGAGCAGGATGTCGTGCGCCTTTTGCGCGTAGGCTTCGTCGCCGGTGAAATACCACATCCGCGAGAGATTCCAGATCGCGACCATGTCGTTGCGCCAGTGATGGAGGTTGCGGTGGGGCGCGCGCGATATCTCTTTGAATGGTCCGCGCATCTTATAGTCGGGCTTCGTGCGGGCAAGGGCCTCGAAGCCGCTCTTCCACGGCTCACGATTTATGTTCTCCTTGAGGATTTTGAGGTCATCGAGGGTAAAGAGCACGCCGGGAGAAGTGAATCGCGGTATCGGGGGGGACGCGGCCGGCCTGGCGGTCGGAGGCGTCTGCCGGGAAGCCTGCATAGCCAGCTTCGCCTCAGCCCATGCGAGTAGATTCGTCGCATCGATGGGAATCTGCCCTGCGGCATTACCCACACTCACGGTGACCGTTTCCGCCGAAAAATCCACGACCTGGGCCTTGGTTCCGATCGGAACCGTCATGGAGCCGACCATCTTGCCCTTTTCCGAGATGGAAAGCCTGGCGGGCCGCTGCAGCACAACCTCCTTCGGCGCCTGTTCCTTGTGCGCGAGCAGCCAGGCGAGCGGATCCACCGGTGGCGGTGTCGGGATTTCGGCAAGGGAAACCGAGGGCACCGGCTTGGGATCGGGCGTTGGTGGCGCCGTCGGTGTCGGCATCGCCGTCGGTGTTGGCAGTGGTGGTGGTGTCGGGGTTGCCGTTAGCGTCGGCGGTGGCGGTGGTGTCGGGGTTGCCGTTAGCGTCGGCAGTGGTGGTGGTGTCGAGGTTGCCGTTAGCGTCGGCAGTGGTGGTGGTGTCGAGGTTGCCGTTAGCGTCGGCGGTGGCGGTGGTGTCGGCTTCTCGAGCACCTCCACGTGCTGAGGAGGCTCGTTGAAATGGATCATCGCGTAGCCGAATCCCGCGCCGGCGAGGAAGATCACCGCCAGCAGAAATTTTCCGATACCCCCGGCTCCGCGACGCGACGGTCTCGACGGAGCGAGCCGGCCCTGCATCACGGGGCGCGGATGGATCGGTGGAGACGTCGGCGAAGGTGAGGGAGCTGCCTCTCGCATCGGAAGCCCGGGCGGAGGCGGCACGGTAATCGTCTGCTGGCAACTTGGACAATCTACGGCATGCCCCGCCCAGATGTCGGAAATTTCGAGGTTTTGGGAGCAATGTGGATGTGGGCAGGCGAATTTCATTGGGGGGGGCGTAGTGGGCGGTTTACCGGGGTGGACGCCTCGGTCTTCGCCGGGTAGGTCGTTTCCAACCGGCGGTATAGAGGAATCAACCAGGGAAGGAGGCGGGGATTATGTTCATGCTGTTCGGCGGCTATTTAACGGGTTGGGCCGGAGCGAAGGGATGTACTGTGACGGAGTGTCCGTCGTAGCGGACTTCCGCGGCGGTATCTGGTGATCCGATACCTGCTCCGACACCGGGGGTGACGAGGACGACGCGGAAAGTGCGAGTTTTTAACATGCCGGGAAATTCGCCCTGGCACGGGCCTAAGACGAGGGTGCGAGTTCGATCGTTCCAGGTGAACGGAATCACCGTGTGCCGGCCCTTTTGGTAGTCCCAGCCTTCGCCGGCGTCCTCGTAGAGGAAGTAGGTGCCGTCAGCGCCCGGATACACGCGCAGCTCAAGCAGGGCCGACGCGGCTTCGCTGGAGTGTTGCACGCGGGGACCGAGCGGCAGGATCGAGCCGGCTTTCACGAAGAGCGGGGAATGCGACAGCGGGGCGTCGGCCTTGGCGGTTTGTCCGCCGGACAGCGGACGGCCGGTCCAGAAGTCGATCCACGCGGAGTTTTTGGGCAGGTAAAC
>JBGGMZ010000155.1:0-6548 GCA_041287745.1 Chthoniobacter sp.
CGTGATCCAGACGGTCCCAATGGGCAGCCCGAAACTTTTCGATCACAAGGACCCGGCGGAGAACCGGGTGGCGGAGATTTGGACGGTGCAGCCGTGACGAGATTTTTGAAGTGTGATGTTTGAGGTATGATTTGCCGGAGCTCACGATTCCGTGCGGCCCGTGAAATCATAAATCGTAAATCAGACATCATACTTCCCTACGCTTTCCCCGTTTCCATGTTCACCGTCCCTCTGCGCTCCAGCTTGCCCCAGCTCGTGCGGGAGCCGACGACGGCGCGCAGCAGGGCTTTCCAGAGGACGGCGTACATGAGCTGGCGGTAGAAGAAGCGCTGAAGGAAGAGCCACGGGAGCAGCCGCCAGCCATCGCGGTCGATGGCCACGGCCACGGCTGCGCCGGCCATTTCGACGGCGTAGAAGAGCACGTAGAAGAGCAGCGTCTGCGTGAGCAGGGCGCCGGGTGGGGTGGCGGCTTGATTGACGATGCCGAAGTAATGCTCCGAAATCCATGACGACCCGAAGGACCAGAGAGAGTAGAACACTTGCAGATCCACGAGCGGTGCAATGACCTGGAAGCAAATCTGGAAGAGCCACAGCGTGGGCAGACCGACCCAGCCGAACCAGCCGTAACGGAAGAGCGCGCTGCGATGTTTCCACAGGCACTGCAGCGTGCCGAAGCTCCAGCGGAAGCGTTGCTTGAAGAAGGACTTGGTCGTGGCGGGCGCTTCGGTGAGAGCGATGGCGCCAGCTTCGGTCCCGATTTTCCACCCCTTGCGGCGGATGCGCCAGGTGAGGTCCATGTCCTCAGCGAGGGTATCGGTGAGATATCCATCCACTTCCTCCAAGGCCTTGCGCCGCCATGCACCGACCGCTCCGGGGACCACGGTCACGGCGTTGAGCTGCGCGTAGGCGAGGCGGTCGACGTTCTGGCTGGTGATGTATTCCAGCGCCTGCCAGCGCGTGATGAGATTGATGCGGTTGCCGACCTTCACGTTGCCCGCCACGGCGCCGACGCGTGGATCGACGAAGTGCCGGATCATGCGCGAGATGGTCTCCTTGGGAAACTGCGTGTCGGCATCGAGACCGACAATGATCTCGCCTTTCGAAGCCATGACGCCGTGGTTGAGTGCGGAGGCCTTGCCGCCATTGAGCTGGCGAATCACGCGCACCGAGGGATGACCGATGAATTCGCGCTCCACTTCCTCCGCCGTGCCGTCGGTGGAGCCATCGTCGACGAAGACCACTTCCATCCGCGGGTAGTCATTCGCCAGCACACTGCGGATGGTGCGACCCACCACCGCGTGCTCGTTGAACGCGGGCACGATGATAGTCACCAGCGGCTTATAATCCGCTTCACCCGCGTACGGCTTCGAACGGAAATACACCCACAACGCGAGCGAAGTAACGAAAGCAACGCGTGCGATGCCGAGCCCGATGGCCACGATGAAGGCCCAGCCCAGAAACCGGAAGAAAGCGAAGATGAGCCCGAACATCAACCCATCGATCCACGTGATGAACTGCTGGCTTTTGCTAATCGCCGGCATGACCTGATCGCGGGTGCTGCCAACGAGACTGGAGACGAGCACGAACTCGTAGCCCTGCGCCTGGAGCTGCGGGACGAAGAGGTGCAGAGCCTTGATTGTCGCCGAGCGGTCGCCGCCCGCATCGTGCAGCAGGATGATATTCGCCTTTTGCGTGGTCACCTGGTCCATGACCGACTTGGCGAGGTCTTCGCCCGTGCGCCGCTGCTGATAGCCGAGTTCGCCTTTCCAAAGGTTCCAATCCTGTGGGTCAATCAACTCGCCGACCATGGCGTAGCCCAGATGTGCACCGAGCACGATCGGCCGCACTTCTTCCGCGCTCGTGGGCTCGGCATCGGCGGCGTAGGGCGGACGAAACCAGATGGTGGAGCGACCGAGGATGCTCTCCAGCGCGCGCTTGGTGCTGTTGAGCTCGATCACTTCACGATCACTGCTCGCGATGGCGAAATTTGGGTGAGTGAAACTGTGATTTCCCAGTTCGTGTCCCTCGTCCCAAATCTGGTGAATCAGACCCGGGAAATTCGCCGCATTCTGACCGACGACGAAGAATGTCCCCGGCACTTTCAACTCGCGCAGCGCATCCAGGACCGGCGGGGTGAATTCCGCGCTGGGGCCATCGTCGAAAGTCAGCGCCAGCTTCTTCGGCTGATAGCCGCGGCGCTGGATGACATACGCGGAGGGGAAGCGCGTGTATTGAACATCGGTCACCAGCCCGCTTTTCTCGTCGCGTGTCAGTTTGCGTGCGCCGGCATTCGGCTCGGCGATGACCGAGAGCACTTCGCCCTGGCCGACGAATTCCACTGCATAGGGAAAGCTGATGTGCTCCAGCGCCCCGGGGCCGGCGTCTTTCGTGAGCAGATTCTTGTCGAGCATCGACCAGAGCGTGGGATCCTCCGAGCCGAGCAGCCACAGCGCAGCGCCGCGGACGTTGGCCTTGCGCCCGAGCGACCATTGGTTGAAAGCCGTGACGCCATCGAGGAACCAGACCTTGTGCTTCAAGCCCTGGCCGTCGGCATACTCGAATCGTGGGTTCAGGCTGTCGCCATCGAAACGCACCACCTGCTCGGCCTGGCCGGTCGGACCGTAATCGCGGGCCAGCAACAGAGCCTCCTGATAGCTGATCGGCTCCGCTTCCTTTTTTCCCGCGGTCCAATCGTAACCGTAGCCGCCGATGCCGAGCACGAGCTTGTTGCGCGGGATGACCTTGACCGCATCGACCAGCACCTTCGCAGCCCAGTTCACCGACGAGATCGGCCCGGGCGCGGCACTGGCATCGTGCTCGTCGTAGGCCATGAGGATGATGAAATCGTTGGCCGCAATATAGGCCGGCATGGCCTTACTCTTCAGCCGTCCCACTTCCAGATCCATGCTCAGGCCGAGCTTTGCGGCGCGCAGCGTGTTGCCGAGCAACTTGGTAAAGTCGCCGAGCTTCACGTAGTCCGCCTCGGCCAGGTTTTCGAAGTCGAGGTTGAGCCCGTGGTAGCCTTGCTGGAGGAGCCAGTCACGGATGGTGGTCGCAAATTTTTGCTGCGCAGGCGCGCTTTGCAGAAGCTGGTGCACGCGCTTCGGGTCGAAGCCCAGGGTCTCGTCGTAATTGTTCAAGATCGGCCAGATCTGCAGGCCACTCTTTTGCGCGATGTCCTTGATTTCGCGGGAGCGCGAAGTCTCCGGCACCTGCCAGTCAGCCAGATTCAAGTCGCTGCCATCGGCCGTGACGTGGAGCCACTCCGGCATGACGTGGGTGAGTTTGTCGGCATTGCTGCGCAGCGAGTGCAGGCCGGTGCGCTGCCACGGCGCGAAGAAGGCGGCGACGACCTTGGGCGTCTCCGGGGCTGGCGTGGCCGGTTCGGTGGGGGTGGGCGAGGCAGCGCCGGTCGTCTTTCTCGGCGTGCTCTTCTCGGTCTGCTCGATCGCCTGCAGGGATTCCTGTCGATAGCTCTCCAGCAGCCGATCATTCACCGGCGCCCGGCGGGAGGAATAGAGGATGGCGCTGCCGGCTTTAGTATCGCTCTTGGTCAGGACGTCCGTGTTCATCACGTTCGCCGAGCGGCTGCGCAGGCTGAAGAAAAAGGCCGACCCGCAGACGGCGAGCAGGAGGATGAGCACGGCGAAAAGAAAGCCGATGAGCAGCTTTCGTTTGCCGGTGGGATCGGAGAATATCTGCGGTGTTTTCAAGGACGACGGCGTTTCTTACTTGCCGCGAACCTGCCTCGCAGCGGATGTGGTGAAATGGCGGTCGCCGGGGAGGGGACGATCCGGCGCCATTCCTAATGAGCGGGCGAGGGAATGTCGAGAGTGGAGAGGGAGGATGGCAAATGGCAGATTTAAGATAGCAAATGGCGCATTTGGAGCGGCGGCTTCGTTGTGGCGGGAGTTGATTCCTGCTCCTCTCTTCGCGCAATGTGGTGAGCCCATGGTTTCCATCAGTCTTCCCCAAGCTCTGCAGACGGCCCTGGCTTTTGAGCGTGCCGGGATGGGGACTTCCGCGGAATCCATGTATCGGCAAATCCTCGCGGCCGATCCGAATCAGCCGGAAGTTTGGCGGCGACTGGGGCTGATCGCGGTCAGCGCGGGGCGTCATGCAGAGGCCGTGCAGTTTTTCTCCCAAGCCATCGCGCTTTCGCCGGAAAATGCCGTCTATTACTGCGACATGGGCGTGGCTTATCGCCGCATAGGGCAGCTGGAAAAAGCGGTGGAATACTATCGGGCCGGCCTGGCCCGGCAGGAGGATTTTGCCGGGCTCCATATCAACCTGTGCGAGGCGCTGTGCCAACTCCGTCGCTTTGATGAAGCAATTGCCGGGTATCGGCGGGTCCTCGAGCTCACCCCGGATCATGCGCCGACACTTTGCGATCTTGGCGTCATGCTATCCCAGCGGGGAGAGTGGGATGACGCTATCGCCCATTTCCGCCGCGCGACGGCCATCGACCCGCAGCTCTCACAGGCGCCAAACAACCTCGGTTGGGCCCTGACTCAACTGGAGCGCTACGACGAAGCCATTGCCGTGCTGACTTCGGCGCTCGGTCGATTTCCGGGCACCGCGGGCATTTACAAAAACCTTGGCAACGCTCTTTTCCGCAGCGGCCGTTTTACCGAGGCGGAGCGTTGCTATCGCGATTGGGTGGCTCGGCATCCCCTTGATGGCACGGCGCATCGCAGCCTCGGGCATGTGCTGCTGTGCCTGGGGCAATTCGCCGAGGGCTGGCGGGAATTTGAATGGCGTCAGGCGGATGTCGATTTCAGCGAGGAGCATCGGAGCTTTTCCGTGCCGCGTTGGGATGGGCGCCCGATTCCCGGCGGCACGCTGCTCCTGCACGCGGAGCAAGGCTTCGGCGACGCCCTGAACTTCGCCCGCTACCTGCCATATGCCTGCGAGCGCTCCGCTGCGCGGCGAGTGCTCGTGGAATGCCCGCGAGCCCTCGAGCGCCTTATGCGCCAGAGCTACGGGACGCCGGTCGAGTTCACCATCTACCAGCAGGGCCTCGACCCCGGCCCGCAGTCCTTTGACTGCTACGCCTCGGCGATCAGTCTACCCTACCTGCTCGGCATGGATGAACCGCTGGCCATGCGCGAGCCGTATTTGCAGCTCGATCCCGAGTGGCGCATTCCGTGGCGCGAACGTCTCGGACCCTTCACCGGCCTGCGCGTCGGCATCGCGTGGGCAGGAAATGCGACACATGTGAATGACTGGCGTCGTTCCATCGCCACGCACCTTCTGCTGCCATTGCTCACCCGCCATCCGGAAATTCACTTCTACAGCCTGCAGCTCGAGCGGCCCCACGACGAAGTAGAATCCCTCCGAGCCGCCGGCCTCATCGACCTTACCGGGCACATCACCGACTTCGCCGACACCGCAGCCTTCGTCTCCGAGCTCGACCTCGTCATCTCCGTCGATACCGCCGTGGTACATCTCGCCGGTGCACTCGGGCGTCCGGTCTGGACGCTACTGCCACTCGCGCCGGACTGGCGCTGGGGCGTGGGGCGCGAGGACACGCCGTGGTACCCGACCATGCGCCTCTTCCGGCAAAAGCGGGCGGGGGACTGGGGCGAAGTCATCCAGCGTGTGGATGAAGCGCTGGCGGCGCCAGCAGCTGCTACTTGATCGTCTCGCAGGCCGGCTCCAGCTTCGCGCGCAGGTGGGCGCAGATGGTCAGCCAGCCCTCTGCGCCGCAGCGGCGGAAAGTGGCGTGTGCGGCGTCGAGTTCGAACATGGCAGCCTCGTGGTCGCCCTCGGCGGAAAGCAGCATCGCGAGGCGCAACCGGCCGTGAGCCACGGCCATGGGCACCCCCACTTCATGCCACGCCCCCAGAGCGCGGCGGAGCAGGGCGATGCCTTCGGCGCGGTGTCCCTCGGCGATGGTGAGTTCTCCGCGGGCCTGCATGGCGTAGGCCTGCAGTGCCGGGGTGGAGGAGAGTTCGGGATCCTGGTCGAGCTCGGCCATGGCGCCGCGTGCTTCCTGCACCCGGCCGGCGAGCGATGCCGTGATGCAGTATTGCGCGAGCGTGCGCCCGCGGCGGGACCGGGCCGTCCAGGTATTCTCCGCCAGCATGCGCGCAAGCAGCGTGGCCGCGCCATCGGAGTCGCCTTCCACCATGCGCAGCAGAGCGAGGTCGAATTGCGATTCCCAACCCAGCTCAGTGGCCCGGGCGAGCACGGTGCGCGCCTCCACGAAATCTCCCTTGGTAATCAAGATCTGCCCGAGCACCCGCCACGCTTCGCCTTCCACCCACGGTGCCTCCTGGGCGAGCCGCTCGCAGGTCAACCGTATTTCGATTTCCGCCTGCCGCAGTTCCCCGCGTACGGAGAGCATTTCCGCGCGGTGCAATTGACAAAGCCCCGGGTAGGCGGTGATCCCCTTGTCCTTGCCCCAGCGGTCAAATTGATCCGTCCAGTGGCTGGCGCGATGCCAGTCCGCCCGCGTCACGCAGGAAAAAATGACGCAGCAGTAAATGAGGCCGCCAGCCCACGGACTCAGGTCGCCCCCGGTGACCGATGCGCCCGCTTCATCG
>JBGGMZ010000156.1:0-33991 GCA_041287745.1 Chthoniobacter sp.
TCGGCAAAAAACTGGAAAACCTTCAGCACACCGACATCCACGTCATCGAGCCCGAGAGCAAGTCGCGCCGCATCCTCATCGAGCAAATGCGCGAACTCGAGCGCAGCCTGCACATGCGCAGCCTTAGCGGCGGGCACAAGATCGGCGTCATCGTCGACGCCGACCGCCTGCAGCCCAATGCCGCCAACGCTTTCCTCAAGACGCTCGAGGAACCGCCCGGCCAGACCTCGCTCCTGCTCTTGAGCAGCCTGCCTGACCAACTGCTCGAGACCATCCTGTCGCGTTGCCTCGAAATTCCGCTTCGCCTCACCGAAACTCGCACGGATACGCCGCTGCAATCGAAGCTGCTCGCGGCGCTGCACACTCATGCCCAACAGGAAACGCCCGGTTTGGTCGAAGCTTTCCGCCTCGTGCGCGAATTCCAGACCCTGCTTGGCGAAGCGCGTGAAGCCATCCAGGCCGGCGCCGACGCCGCGCTCAAGGCCGAGGAGCAACATTACAAACAAGCCTCCGAAGCCGGCAAATGGCTGGAAGAGCGGGAAGACTACTACAAGGCGCTGGTCGAGAGCCGCTACGTCGCCGCGCGCCATTCGCTGCTCGAGACACTCGAGCAATGGTGGGCCGACGCGTTGCGCCAGCAAGCCATCGTCACCGAGGGCGGAGCTGGCACCACGCTCGACCACCCTTCTTTTGCCGCCGACACCGCCATACTTGGGACGCGCCATTCCACACCCACCCTGCTGCGCAAATCCGACGCCTTCGAGACGCTCCGCCAACATCTCGGCAACCCCGGGGTGCAGGAGCAACTCGCTCTCGAATGCGCCTTTCTCCGCGCCTTCGGTGAATGAAACTGAACCGCACCAACCAAGTCCGCCTTCGCTTCGCCACTGAATTCGTGCGTGGCCTCTGGATCGTCTGGCCGGTCCTCTCGATCATCATCCTCCTCATGATCGGGCTCGGCTTCTGCGCCGGCGAAGTGGAGCACTGGCCCTTGGGTGACGGTCTGTATTTCGCGCTCATCACGGGCTTCACAGTCGGCTACGGCGACTTCGTCCCACACCACCCGCTGGCGCGTGTCTGTGCCGTGTGCCTCGCCTTTCTGGGCATTGTCATGACCGCGATCATCGCCGCAGCCGCGGTGAAGGCTCTGGGTGCGGCACAAGACGCGAGTAAGTAAGGTTCCCACCTTTATCCCTCCCACGTTTCCTCGTCTCCTTGCTCATGGCCAATTCCGGACCGGACCCCGCTAGTTACATCCTGGCTTGCCTGCTTTTTATCGGAGGGCCGATCGCCGGGATCATCGCCAATAGCATTGCCTTGGGCCGTCGCGCTACGAACAGGCGTTGCACCCTCGGCATGCTGCTCGTGCTCTGCGGTTGGGTCCTGGCGATCACCTCCGGCATGCTTGCGCGAGGCGGATATATGGTCCCGCTTCTCGCTTTGGGGATTAGCCTCCTGGTCACGCTCTTCACTATTGCGGGCTGGGTATTTGGGATCATCGGGCTCGTCCAGTGCGCCCGAAATCCCCAGCGCTACGATCGCGGGCGCCGACGCGCCATCTTTGCCCTCCTCCTTGGTGGCTTCCTGTTTGCTTTGATCGGATGGGGATTCTATAGCAGCATGCAGGCGCGGAACGCGATGCTGACCCCGCTGCCACCGAGCCCACCCACCACCTCGCCAAAGGTAACCATCGGCAATCTCACGCTCGGAGCATCGCAACTCCCCGCCAGCCCCTCGAATGCGATCGCCAACGAGACGTGGAATTTCCGCATCGAGCCGCCTCCGTCCTGGAACGCGGTCAGTCCCACGCCCTTTGGCCCGATCGCCCGAGCAGCCGCCGTGCGCAGTGGACCGGAAATGTATTCCATGGTACTTGCGGAACATCTCCCCGATGCCGGCCAACTCGCGCCGCAAGGTGCGATGGAATTGATCAAGACTTCTCTGAAAGGCCGTGGAAATCCGGAGTTTCTCGCCGAGCGCGAGTTCAATGTCGGCAGCATGCGCGGCTGGTGGATGGAGTCGCGCAGCCACACCACCGTGGGCGAGGTCTACTATGTCCACTGGGTCACGTGTAACAATGGCACGCTCTACCACATGGTCATCTGGGCGAAACCCGCGTGGGCCGATCGACTGCGCGGCGAGAGCCAACAGCTCGTCTCGGGTTTTCATCTCATCAATCCGAACCGCAACACGCTTGCCCCCAGCGAGTTCGCGCCCACCACTTTCACTTCCGAACGTTTCGTCTATTCCGTGGATCTCCGCAACACGGGATGGACACGGCGCTTCACCAACCTCGCCGCCAGCATGCCAGCGGCGGAATTCGGCGCGACCAACGCCACGGCGACTGCGTGCTTTATCGTGATCCCAGTCTGGATCGGAGAGGAGCCGGTGGACCTCTCATCGCTGACCCACGCGCTGACCATGCGGTTTGGCATTCCTTATCCCGATGAAGCGATCTCCGGCGAAAAGGATTGGACCCAAAATCTGCTTCACGGGCGGGCCTTCGCCTATGAAAGCCAGCGGGAAGGCGTGGATTTCACCTATCGTCTGCGCGTGCTGCAAGGACGCGGCTTCGCCTACCTGCTCGTCGCCTGGATGGACAAGAAGAGCTCTCCCCTCACCGATCAGCTCGACGAAGCCCTGGATCGCGTGACTTTCCCAGACCAGGGTGGGCCGCAGCCGCAACTGAGCAACGATCGGGAACGCGAAACGCAAACACTCGTCTACAATTCGATCGGCCTGGCCCTCGACCGATCGGAACAGACCGAGGCGGCAAAACCGTGGTTCAAGCGAGGCTTTGAAGTCACGCGCCACAATCCGGTTCTCCTCAGCAATTACGCCGAGATTTGCATGAAGCTATCGCAGCCCGCCGAGGCGCTGGCGCTTCTCAACGAAGCGATGCCGAATTTTCCGGGAAACCAAAAACTCGCCTCCTGCCGGGCCGCGGCGCAGTGGCAGAGCGGAGACCTGGACGGAGCGATCCAGAGCTACACGGAGCTATTCAATACAGGCTGGAGAAACGACGTGGAATTCACCGGCTACATTCGCGAACTCTGCAATCGCAGCCGCGCGGATGCGGCGCTCACGGCTCTCGATCGCTATACCTCCGGCCATGACAGCGCCGCCATGCGCCGCCTGCGTGCGGAGGTACTCGTGGCCAAGGGCGACCCGACCCAGGCGATCGAAATGCTCACCGCCGCACGGGAGAAATCTCCGAACGACATGGAAGCCGCTCTCGCCTTGGTGGATACCTATCTCGGTGCCCGCAAGCTGACCGAGGCGCTGGCCGAATGCGACCGTCTGATCGCCACACACCACGAATCGGTCGAAGTGCTGCGCCGAAAAGGCCTCGCCGAGTTCGCCCTCAAACACTATCGCGAGGCCAAGGCCACGCTGGAAAAAGCGCTGGCCAAGGCGCCGACAAATCTTGAGCTGCAGCGACTGGTCGAAGGTGTCTCCGGCTTGCTCGGGGAAGGTCGCAATACCTTGGTGAAAACGCCCATCGAGCCGGTAAAAATTCCCGACGCACTGCTCCAACCCGAGGACGCCGACCCGGCGGATGAATATCTCCGCGGCTATAGCGCGTGGTACCGCTGCGCGGTCAAAGTCGTCTCGTATCACAAGGGCAAGGAACTCAAGACCACCGAGCATCAAGTCATCCAGATCCGCGACCAGCAGGGCGTAGAAAAATTCAGCACGCTGGAGTTCCCTTACGATCCGCTTGGCGAGGAAATCTTCGTCAACGAAGTCACCGTCAAAGATGCCGCGGGCAAGGTACTTTCCCGCGGGAAAGTGGAAGACTCTTACGTGGTGGACGACGGCGTCGACAAAGCGGCCTCGCAGGCGAAGATGCTCAACGTACCCGTCCCCGGCCTGCAGCCGGGCAATACTTTGGAATACACCGTGACGCGGCGTGAAACTGGACCAGCGAAGGCGTTCACGTTCCAGTCCTGGGCGTTGCTCAAGGGGCTGCCGGTGCTGCGGAGCACACTGCAGATTCAAGCCGCGCATGAAGACATCCGCTGGGAAGCCACACCCGGAGTTCCCGCACCCCTGAAAGAAGACGGCAAAATCACCTGGAGCCTGAAACGTCCCGCGGTCTATCGCTGGGAGCCTCTCCAGGCGCCGCTGGAGACATTCGTGCCCATGGTCTGGATCAGCGACGCCAACGCCAGCTGGGCAGGCGAGGCCAAGGAATACCTCACGCAGATCAAGGAGCGCCTCACCGTGGACGCCCCTGTCCGCGACGCAGCGCAGGAGCTGACAAAAGGGATGAACACCCCGGCGGAGAAGATCGCCGCAATCACTCGTTTTGTGCAGCGCGGACTCACTTACAAAGCCATTGAATTTGGCCGCCGAGCCCGTATGCCGAACCCTTCGGTGCAGACTTTGCGCAACAAGTACGGCGATTGCAAAGACCACGCCCTGCTGCTGTCGCAGCTGCTCGAGTCCGCGGGCATCCCAGCTCGCATGGCGCTCGTGCGCAGCACTGGCGCATTGCAGGCGGCGCTGCCGTCACTCGATCAATTTGACCACGCTATCACCTACGTGCCTGGAGAAAAAGGCGGGACGTTCATCGACGCCACGAGCAAGAGCGGCGACTTCCGCAGCGCCCCGCCGCTGGCCCTCGCCGGCCAGCAGGCCCTGGTGCTCGATCCCAAGGGCGCACACCTGCAAGCGATCCCGCCGATGCCGGTCGATGGTTCGACGGTGACCACGCACCGGCAAGTTTCCTTTTCCAACGAGAGTGACCTCAAGGTGGATGAAGAAGTCGTCTTCACCGGTACGCCTGCCGCAGGCATGCGTGCGCTCTTCCTCGCCCTGGAGCCGCCACAGCGCGTCACCTACCTCCAGCGCATGATCGCGGGCGAGGTGCCGTCGATCAGTCTGGGTGAGGCCAAATTCGACGAACTGGACAATCCCCACACCCCGCTACATCTGCACCTGCACTACACACTGGCTGGCGGATTTCATCCCGCAGGCAGCCAGCTTACCGGGCAGGTGCCGGCGATATGGGAACGCTTCTATGTGAGTGGCGATGCCATCGGAAATCGCTTCAGTCCCTTCAAGGTCTGGGACTCGACGCGCATCGCCAGCACCGTGGAATTCACCCCGCCGTCCGGCTGGCACACGGCTGTCGGCAAAGGCTCGTCGGTCAAGACGCCCTACTGTGAGGCCTTGCTCAAGACCAGCGAAGAGCACGAGTTGTTGCGCTTCGAAAGCCAGCTCACGCAACGAGCCGGCCTATTCCCTGCCGACCAATACAGCGCCTACGTCGAAGCCGTCAGAAAAAGCCGCACCCTGGCGGAGCAGAGCATCGTCCTCGAGCGAAAGAAGTAACGCATGGGGCAGAAGGCTTAGGGCATGGCAGTCTCTGCCATCTGTCATTTCTCATCTGCCATCTGCCATTTTCTCATTTGCCATCTCCACCTCTCCCCTCCTCACAATCCCCTTGCCCGCCCCACGGCCTTCCCCCTACATCTTCCGCCCACTCTCTTCCTCACCCAAACACTCCCTATGAGCAGAAAAATTCGTTACGCAATGGTCGGTGGCGGGCGCGGCGCCTTCATCGGCGCGGTGCATCGCATCGCAGCCAATATCGACGGCCAGATCGAACTCGTCGCCGGCGCCTTCTCCGCTGATCCCGAAAAATCCAAGGCCAGCGGCGCCGACTTCTTCCTCGATCCTTCGCGCGTTTACGGCAGCTTCGAGGAGTTGGTGAAAAAGGAAGCCGCGCTTCCCGCTGACAAGCGCATCGATTTCGTCGCCATCGTCACGCCGAATCACGTCCACTTCCCCGCCGCGAAGGCCGCGCTCGAAGCCGGCTTCCACGTGCTGAGCGACAAGCCCGCCACCTTCGACCTCGCCGAGTCCAAGGAACTCGCCGCCATCGTCAAGAAGACAGGCCTGCTCTACGGCCTCACCCACAACTACACCGGCTATCCGCTGGTGAAGGAAGCGCGCGACATGATCGCCGATGGCAAGCTGGGCAAGATCCGCAAAGTCGTCGTCGAATATCCGCAAGGCTGGCTGGCCACGAAGATCGAAGCCTCCGGCCAGAAGCAAGCCTCCTGGCGTACGGATCCCAAGAAGAGCGGTGCCGCCGGTTGCATCGGAGACATCGGCACACACGCGGAAAACCTGGCCGAGTACATCACGGGCTTGCAGATCAGCGAACTCGCCGCCGACATCACCGCCTTCGTCAAGGGCCGCAAGCTCGATGACGACGGCAACGTCCTGCTCCGTTTCAAGGGCGGGGCGAAAGGCGTGCTCCACTCCTCGCAGATTTCTGTCGGCGAAGAGAACAACCTCAACATCCGCGTCTACGGCGAGAAGGGCGGCATCGAGTGGCACCAGAAGGAGCCGAACACCCTGCTCGTAAAATGGATCGACCAGCCCATGCAGGTCTTTCGCACCGGCAACGGCTACCTTGGCAAAAACGCCGCCGCCGCCACGCGCACGCCGCCCGCGCATCCCGAGGGCTACCTCGAGGCTTTCGCGAATATCTACAAGAACTTCGCCAGCGCCGTCCGCGCCCGCATCGAAAAGAAGAAGCTGGCCAAGGACGATCCCGCCAACGACTACCCGAAGATCGATGACGGCGTCCGCGGCATGGCCTTCATCGAGGCCGTCGTAAAGTCCTCCAAGGCCAACGCTGCCTGGACGAAGCTCGACGTGTAAGTCGACCAGCCAAAGTCAACCTCTCCCAGAGAGCGCGGATCACCTCCGCGCTCTTTTGCTTTTTACGAGTTTACTTCAGCACGTCGCGCAGCCACTCCCGCAGTCGCGTCCGCGCCTCACTCGGCCGAAGCACCCAGGCATCGTTGTGATTGCGAAAGCCGGTGCCGGCAATCGTGAACGCCCCCTTGTCCCACGCGCCTGTATCGCGCAGGTAGCGCTCTGTCACCGCCGCATTGGAGTTCTCGCCGCAGATGAACTGTGGCCGCCCTTTCAAACGCTGGAGCCGCTCCAGCGCGGATGCTCGATCCGCTCCCGGGTAGGGCCACGTGGTCCGCGCACCATCGTATTGACTATAGCAGATGAACCCGCGCCACAGCGGCGCCGTCGCATCATCGTGCAGGCCGAGAAAATTACAGGCAATCGCCCCGCGCGAGAATCCCGCCAGCACCACGCGCTGCGGATCCCCGCCAAACTTCTCACACACGTGCTTCACCGTCGCGCGACAGTAGGCCAGCGTTGGCTCCGCATCATACCCAGGTGCATCTCCCCACCATTTGATGACATTCGCCGTCCCCGCGTGATTGAGATACGGCACGCATATCCAGATGCATCCCTCCGCGACCCCATAGCCTAGCCGGCTCCCCTCCACCACGCCTGTGCTCACATCGCCAAAGTCATTGTGGAAATCCCCGTTGCCTGCCCACTCGACGATCACCGGAAAGCGCCCATCCGGCTTCCAATCCACCGGCAGATAAAGCGCTCCGTAAACGTCCGTATTCTCCCATCCTGGAGTCGTGTAGCGCACACGCTTGCCCGCTTCCGGCGCACCGGTCGTCATTTCCGGGACCGTCAGGTCCGGCGCGACCGTGGAGATATCTGGCAATTCTTCCGCGCACACGACGGTCGCACAGAGCAACGCCAAGAGAATGAAAGCCTTGTTCATGGGGTTACGTCCTTCGTGAGCCGCGCCCGCCGCTGAAGCAAGCAAACATCGACTCGCGGCGACGGAATAATCTCTCGACAGATTCCGCGCCTACTTCCCACACTCGCTCTCCCATGAGATTCGGAAATCAAGTCGCCATTGTTACCGGGGCCGGACGCGGCATCGGCCACGCCATCGCCCTGCGCCTCGCCAGTGAAGGCGCTCGTGTTGCGGTGGTGAGCCGCACGGAATTGAACGCCACCCGCACCGCCGAGGAGATCAACGCGCAATACGCCGGCCTCGCCAAGGCCTACGCTGTCGACGTGGCCGACCAGGCTGCGGTGAAAAAGCTCGCCGAGCAGATTCTCACCGATTTCTCCCGCGTGGACATCCTGGTGAACAATGCCGGCCTCACCCGCGATGGTCTCTCCATGCGCATGAGCGAGGAAGATTGGGACATCGTCGTCGATACCAACCTGAAGGGCGCCTTCAATTTCATCCAGGCCGTCGAGCGCCCGATGCTCAAGCAACGCAGCGGCCGCATCATCAATATCGCCAGCGTCGCCGGCATCATGGGTAACGCCGGCCAGGCCAACTACGCCGCGAGCAAGGCCGGCCTCATCGGCCTGACCAAGGTTATCGCCCGCGAGTTGGCCAGCCGCGGCATCACCAGCAACGCCGTGGCCCCCGGCTTCATCACCACGGACATGACCGAGGGATTGCCCGAGGCCCTCAAGACGGGCGTCGTCACCCAGATCCCGCTTGGCAAATTTGGCGAGCCCGCCGACATCGCCAACGCCGTCGCCTTCCTCGCCAGCGCCGAGGCCAAATACATCACCGGCCAGGTTTTGACCGTGGACGGTGGCATGGTCATGTAAGAAACAGTTGAGAGTGAAAAGTTGAGGGTTGAGAGCCGCGCGGCTTTTGTCATGAGCGCCGGTTCCAAAATACACAGCCCCAACCCTCATCCCTCAACTCTCAACTTTCCCCAATGCTTCTCTACCTTCTCCGCCACGCAGATGCCGACACTGTCGCCGCCAGCGACGATGCGCGTCCGCTTTCTGAGAAGGGCCACGATCAGGCGAAGAAGGTTGCGCGCTTTTGCGAGGCGCACGAAATGCACCTCTCGCTCATCTTCACCAGCCCGTTGCGGCGCGCCCACGAGACGGCCAAGCCCGTCGCGGCTGCGCTCCGCACGGAGCTCATCATTGCCCCCTGGCTGGCCAGCGGCATGCATCCGGAGGCCGCACTGGAAGAGCTGCGCGCCTATCGCTCGCAATCCAGCGTGATGCTGGTGGGGCACGAACCGGATTTCTCCCAGTTCGCCGCATATCTGCTCGGCTTGCCGACGAACAACGCCATCAACGTCCGCAAGGGATCGCTCATCTTGCTCGAGATCGATGTCTTCCGAGCCGGCGCCGCTACGCTGCAATTCTCTCTTCCCTGCAAATTGATGTGATCTCGCGCATTCTTCACTCCACAGATTTCGCCGGCGATGCCGCGCGCTTCATCCTAGACCACGCCCGCAAAGCCATCGCCGAGCGAGGGCTCTTTCGCCTGGGGCTCACCGGCGGTCGTTCGCCCGCGGCGATCCACGCCGCGCTCCTGTCCCAAGCCGGCGATCTGCCGTGGAAAAAAGTGCAGCTCACCTTTGGCGACGAACGCTGCGTGCCGCCCGACCACGAGGACTCGAACTATCGGGTGGCCAAGGAAACGCTCATCGCTCCCTCCGGCATCCCCGAGGGGAATGTCTTCCGCATGCGCGGCGAGATCGACCCGGAGGAAGCCGCGCGTGAATACGAAGCGAAGCTGCGTGCCGTGGCCGCCCGCCTCGGTGAATCGCGCTACATGCACGATCTTCTGCTGCTCGGCCTCGGCGAAGACGGCCACACCGCCTCGCTCTTCCCCGGCTCTCCGGCGCTCGACGAGACCTCCCGCGAAGTCATGCCGGTCATCGGCCCCAAGCCTCCGCCACAGCGCATCAGCATGACCTTCCCGCTGATCAACGCTTCGCAGCACATCCTCTTCCTCGTCCCACAGGTCGACAAGCGCCCCATCGCCGAAGCGGCCATCGCCGGCGACGCACGCTACCCCGCCTCCCGCGCGCACGGCCAGGAGCGGACGACGTGGCTCTTCGGCCCGG
The DNA here is from genome assembly GCA_041287745.1 of Chthoniobacter sp. GTDB lineage: Bacteria > Verrucomicrobiota > Verrucomicrobiia > Chthoniobacterales > Chthoniobacteraceae > Chthoniobacter. The sequence goes on from JBGGMZ010000156.1 coordinate 9,747, forward strand.
CAGCGCCGGTGGCACTTACGGTGAAGTAAACATTGGAGGGCTGTGCTCCGTCACAGCCCAGATATCGGAATTGGATCTGGCACGGACCGCATCGCGGAGCGACAAAGGCTCCAAAAGATAGTTTACGCCACTCCCGGTACCCGGAAGATCAAACGCACGGCATCGAGGCGCGGTTGCGCGGCGGCGATGACCGTTTGCAAAGCCGTCTGTTGCTGGCGGATCGCCTCGATCTCTTCCGGTCGCACGTGATCATTGATCTGGCGCAAGTCCTCGAGCCGCTCGATCTCGCTGCGTAGCTGCAACGTCATGGACGTGCTGGCCGCTTCGATCAAGCGCTGAGCCCGCTCGGCCGCGAGGGCCTGCGCTTTCTCCAGCATGGCCGGCAGCAGCTTCTTCTTCACCGCGCCGCGGTCGAGCAGACGAAAGATGTCACCTTTCTCCAGCTTGGCATTGGCGACCGCTTCGTCGTCGGTATGATCGGCGAGCGCGTGATCCACCACCACGCGAATCGGCGTGGCCGGCAGAAAGCGATCCGCATGCAAGGCGAGGGGGGCGATGCATTCCACGACGGAATAAATCTCCAGCAACATCCCCTCGGAACCGCCGCCCTTCCACATGCCAAAGGCCGTGTTGCCCGCTTCCGAGCCGAGCAGCAGGTCGAGCGACGCGCGCACGAGCGGATGATCGCCACTGACGAACCCCAAGTCTTCGCGGCTCAGCGCGCGCTTGCGATCCAGCGTCACTGTCATGCCCTCTTCCGGCACCGTCGGGAAGGCATCGGTAATGAGATGCCCCGGCCTCAGGATGTAACTGCGCGCCCCGTGATCCTCCACCTGCACGCCAAAGTGATCGAGCATGCGAATGAGGAAGTCCTCGAACTTTACGTCCTCATCAAGGGCGCGAATCTGACGCGTGATCTCCTCCGCCACAGACGCTTTGCAGGAATTCAGCTCGAGCAATCGATCGTGCCCGCGCTCCAGCTTCTTCGCCACCTTGCTGCTCAGATCACGCGACTTCGTGATGAGCTTCTCCAGCTTCGCCGCCGAGAATTTCTGCTGCAGCGCCGCCAAATCTTTCTCCAGCGCGTGGGTGATCTCGCTCGCCCCGTGCGGATTTTTCTCAAACGCATTGAGCCCCTCATGATACCAGCGCGCGAGCGCTTCGGAAGACGTGCCGCGCAAGTAGGGCACATGAATCTGGATCGTCGCTGTCTGCCCGATACGATCGAGACGCCCGATCCGCTGCTCGAGCAGCTCGGGATCACCCGGCAGATCGAACAGCACGAGATGGTGCGCAAACTGGAAGTTGCGGCCCTCGCTCCCGATCTCGGAGCAGATCAGCACGCGTGCCCCTTCCTCCTCGGAAAAGAACGCTGCATTGCGATCGCGCTGAAGCAGCGTGAGATCCTCGTGAAAGAGCGCCACCGCAACATTCAGCACGCTCTGCAAGCGCTCGGATATTTCCTCCACGAGCTCTCGCGTGCGGCAGATGAGCAGCACCTTCTGGTTGCCCAGTTCCTTCAAAAGCCCGACCAACCACTTTACTTTCGCCTCGAGCTCTGCGCCGGATTTACCCGCATCCAACGGCACGAGCAGCGCCTTGCGTTCCGGGAAGCCGGATAGCGCCGCACGTGTATTGCGGAACATTACGCGGCCCGTCCCAAATTCATCGAGCAGATCGGCCACCAGCGCAGTGCGCGCCTTCTCGTCGCCCGCGGCGAGTTCGTCGCAGCGCTGGCGAATGCGCGCCGATTTTTGGCCGAACAGTTCGCGGTCCGCCTTGGTCAACGGCTTGCCATCGATCAAGCGATCGATCGCCTTGGCCACTCCTTCGTAGTGCTCGGCTTCCTCGAGAAATTTGTCGAGATCGTCGTAGCGATCTGGGTCGAGCAAGCGCAACCGGGCGAAGTGACCCTCCGGCCCGAGCTGTTGCGGCGTGGCCGTGAGCAGCAGCAGCCCTTGCGTCTTCTTCGCCAGCGATTCGACCAGCGCATACTGCGGGCTCACTGTCTCGCGGCTCCACTCGAGGTGATGCGCCTCGTCGACTACGAGCAGGTCCCAGCCCGCCGCCAGCACTTGCTCCGCACGCGCCGGGCTGCCGGTGAGAAACGCCGTGCTGCAGATGATGAGCTGGCTATCGAGAAATGGATTTGTGCCGGCATCGTGCAGTTCGATCGACGCACAGCGCTCCTCGTCGAAGAGACTGAAGAGCAAATTGAACCGGCGCAGCATTTCCACGAACCACTGGTGCACCAGCGATTCCGGCACCAGCACCAGGATGCGCTCTGCGCGGCCGGTAAGATGCAGGCGATGCAGGATGAGGCCCGCTTCGATCGTCTTGCCGAGGCCCACTTCATCCGCCAGCAACACACGCGGCACCAGGCGCCCCGCGACTTCGCCCGCGATGGACATCTGGTGCGTGATCAGATCCACGCGTCCGCCGACAAACCCGCGCACCGCCGACTGCCGATGCCGGCAGCGACGCTGCAGCGCCTCGCCGCGCAGATCGAAGGTGGCGTTTTCATCCACCTGTCCTGCGAGGAGCCGATCCTCCGGCTTGCTGAAGCTGATTGTATCCGAAAGCTGCGCCTCGGTGATCTCATGCCCTTCCGCCAGGTAAACGAGCATGCCCTGGCGCTCCTCGATCGTCGTCACTACGAGCTGTTCTCCCTCGCTGGTCTTGATGCGGTCGCCTTCATGGAACCGCACCCGACGCAGCGGAGCGGATTTCAGCGCATACTGACGCTGCTCGGTAGCGGCCGGGAAGAAGACCTCCACTCGGCCGAACTCCGCCTTGAGAATGATCCCAAGCCCCAGCTCAGGCTCGGTATCGCTGACCCATCGTTGTCCGGGAATTGGTTGATCGCTTGGCATCGAAAAAGGGGCGGAACGGTAGCCGTTCTACGCCACTCGGCAATGGGAAAGGCTGGGTTTCTGGTTTGGCTGTTTCTGGATTCTCGTTTTCCTCTGTGAGCGTCGACCCAGATGCCCCGTGCCGCGATGGCGGGCAAATCCATTTCACTCCCCTTTCCCGCTCGACAGCGCCCGCACCCCGCGCCAATTTTCCCGCCCCTATGGCACACCAGAAATCCGATGGCATGAACTACGCGCCCGAGGGCAAAGCGGCGCCTGTCGTTAAAAAAGGCGAGTTTCCTTTTGCCGCCGTGGCACTCGATCACGGGCACATCTACGGCCAGTGCCGTGGCCTCTCCGAGGCAGGCGGCGAACTGAAATACGTCTACGATCCCGATCCCGCCAAGGTGGAGAAATTTTGCGCGACTTTCCCCGGCGTGGAGGCCCTGCCGAGCTTGGAAGCCGTGCTCGAGAAACCGGAAATCCTCCTCGTGGCAGGCGCTGCCGTGCCCAGCGAACGCGGCCCGCTCGGCCTGCGCGTGATGGACGCCGGCAAGGATTACTTTACCGATAAGACCCCCTTCACCACCCTCGAACAACTGGCCGACGCGCGCGCCAAGGTGAAGGAGACCGGCAAGAAATACATGGTCTACTACAGCGAGCGTCTGCACGTAGAGTGCGCGGTTCGTGCCGGACAGCTCATCGAGCAGGGCGCTATCGGTCGCTTGATCCAAGTCGTGGGCCTCGGGCCGCATCGCAGCTCGCCGGCCAGCCGTCCCCCGTGGTTCTGGTCGCAGGAAAAGACCGGAGGCATTCTCGCCGACATCGGCTCCCATCACTTCGAGCAATTTCTCCACTGGAGCGGCGCGAAGACCGCCAAGGTGGTGCACGCGCAGGTCGCAAATTATCACCACAAGGATTACCCGGAATTCGAGGACTGGGGTGAAGCCAACCTCATCGCCGACAACGGCTCGACGAATTACATCCGCATCGACTGGCTCAATCCCGCGGGCCTCACCACGTGGGGAGACGGACGCGCCTTCATCCTCGGCACTGAGGGCTACATCGAGCTCCGCAAGTACGTCGACGTGGCCCGCGAGCAGACGACCGATCACCTTTATTTGGTCGACGGCAAGGGCGAGCACCACGTCCGATGCCAGGGCGAAGTGGGCTATCCTTTCTTCGGTCAGCTCATCCTCGACTGCCTGCACCGCACCGAGAATGCCATGACCCAGGACCACGCCTTCCTCGCCGCTGAGCTGTGCCTGCAAGCGCAAGCGATGGCGAAACGGATCGAGTAACTGTTGTCGGCATCAGTGAGGCCGAAACCGGGGTCACTGAACCCCGGCTACACCTGCGGTCAGTGATTGAAAAGGAACTCCCGCGTGCTCATCACGCTCCAGAACACGTCTTCTACTATCGGGCGTTTCTCCGCGGGTGAAGTGGCCTCGGCGAGCGCCTTGGTCAGGCCGGCGCGCTCGGGCTCGCTGGGCAGACGGCTCAGGGCGAGCAGGTAAATCTCATCGGCCAGCGCCGCGTCGGATTTGCCGCTGGCGAGCAACTGGTCCACACGGTTGTCCTTGGCCGCGAGTTTCTGGTTGAGCGTGTCGCCATTCGCGATGTGCAGCGCCTGGGCCATGCTGGGCTCATTCGTTCGCTCGCATTCACAGGTGGAGACGCGGTTCGGGCGACCGAAGCTATTGAGGAAATACGAGACGGTATGCGAGTCGGGCAACTGTAGCGCGCGGTATCCCATGGGATAAGAGTCGCCGATGCCCTTGTTCGCGTTGCGTTTGTCCATGCGGAAAGCCGTGGGCTCCGCGGTCACTTGCGACACGGCATCCAGCATCACCTCGGCCATGAGACGCTTCGGATAATAACGCGCGTAGAAGCGGCCATCGTCCTTGTTCTCCGGACGCGCCACGCTGCTCCGCTGATACGTCTCGCTGGTGAGGATCGTCCGCATGAGCGCCTTGAGGTCGAAGTTGTTCTTCACCAGATAGCCCGCCGCTTCGCTGAGCAGCTTTTCATTGCTCGCCGGATTCGTCATGCGCAGATCATCCACGCTCTCGACGAGGCCGACACCGAGGAAGTTCTTCCACACACGGTTCGTGATCGCGCGGGCGAAATACGGATTCTCCGGCGAGGTGAGCCATTTGGCCATCGGCACGCGGCGATCTTCCGGCGACGTCAGCGAAATGGCTTTCGCGTCGAGCGGTGTCGGCGGCTGCGGCTTGCCGCGGAGCGGCTGCACGAGATCGCCAGTGGTGTCGGCAAAGATCACGCGTTCGTTCGGCTGTCCGCCATTCTTCTGCCGCACGCGCGAGAAGAGATTGGCAAAGGCGAAGTATTGATCGTTTGTCCACTTTTCCATCGGGTGGTTGTGGCACTTCGCGCAATTGATCGACATGCCGAGAAACGCGACGGACACGGTCTCGGCGAGCTTGGTCGGTTCATCGTGGAGGACGAAAAAATTGCCCGCGCCATTCTGCTCCGTGCTGCCCGTGGCGGTGAGCAGGTTGCGCACGAGATCATCCCACGGCGTGTTCAGCTCCACCTGGCGGCGGATCCACTGGTAGTAAGACCACATCGGCACCTCGGGCAGCTTGTCGCTATTCACCAGCAACAGATCGCTCCACTTGTAGGACCAGTAGTCGATGTATTCCGGCCGTGCGAGCAGCGCATCGATCAAGTGATCGCGTTTGTCCGGCGTGGTCTCGGCGAGGAAGGTGCGCGTCTCCTCTGCCGTGGGCAGCACGCCGACGGTATCGAGAAACGCGCGGCGAATGAACTCCGAATCCGTGCAGCGATCGGAGGGCGGAAGATTCAACTCATGCAGCTTTTCCAGCACGCGCTCATCGACAAAATTGCGCGGCTTGAAGTCCGCGAATGCGCTCGGCACCGGAGCCTGTGTGTAAGGTGCAGTCACGGTGGCGATGGCCAACTTGCTAAGATACCACGCCGTCACGGTGCCTTCGCCGTTGCCCACGATCTTCACCACGCCGTCGTCATTCACTGGCGCGACGGAATTGTTGCCCGCGGTGTATTTCACCCAGCGGGTCACGTCCTCACGACGGCCGTCGTTGAAGGTCGCCATCACTTTCATCGGGACCGATTGCCCCACCTGCACCGTGCTGTGCGGTGGCGTGATCTCGATGTGATCGATCCGCGCATCCTGTTCATGCGGCCCGGGCGCGCCGCTGGCGATCCAGTCCGCGAGAATCTTGTATTCCGGCGAATCCATCTTGAAGCGCTCGCCACCCTTGTGCGGGATGAGCTTCGTCGCCTTGAGCAGGAGAAGGCTGCGTGCGGGATCGTCAAGATTTACCCGGCGGCCTTCGGCGGACTTGGTGATGGTAAGGTAATCGCCCTCGTCGTCGTAGCCGCGCAGCGAGAGCTTGAAGCCTCCCTGCCCGGCCGCCGCGCCGTGACACGCACCCGCGGAGCAGCCGAAACGCGCGAGGATGGGCTGGACCTGATTGCGAAAGGAGGGCTCGTCCGCCGCAAATGCCGATGCGCCCAATAACGCCAGACAGAAGACTGCCAGCGTCCGGAAAAGATTATGATCGGATGAATTAGGAAAGCAGGAACACAGGAAAGGAAGGTTCGAGGAAAAACGTTTAGACCGCATTTCTTCCTGCTTTCCTGCTTTCCTGATTAACATGCTTTTGGAGCGGATCATCGCGGCACGAAGCTTCATCTCAGAACAGCTCCTTAATCGGATCAAAGCCACGGTCGATGATCGGGAACGGCCGCCCCTGCGGTCCGGGCAACTCAGTCTCGAGATCGATGCCGAGCGACTTGTAAATCGTAGCCACGATATTCGCCGGCGCCACGGGACGCTCGGCGGGATAGCCGCCGATCTCGTCGCTCTTGCCGATCACGCGTCCGCCCTGCACGCCGCCACCCGCAAAGCCGACCGTCCACACCCCCGGCCAGTGATCGCGTCCACCAGCGGGGTTTACCTTCGGCGTGCGACCGAACTCGGCGAGATTGCAGACCATCGTGTTGTCGAGCATGCCGCGCTGGGCGAGATCCTCGATCAGCGCGCTATAGGCCTGGTCGTACATCGGCGCCACCAGATCGCGCATGCCCTCGATGCTGGTGAAAGGCTTCGAGCCGTGGATGTCCCACGTGATCTCGTTGAAGACCGTGATGAAGGTATTCACCGTGACGAAGCGCACGCCCCGCTCCACGAGCCGCCGCGCCAGCAGGCAGGACTGACCGAAGCGATTCATGCCGTAACGCTCGCGCACGCTCGCCGGCTCCTTCTCCAAGGCAAAGGCCTCGCGCGCCGCCGTGCTGCTCATGAGCCGGTAGGCGTCATTGAAATTCGCATCCATCAGCTTGGCCGATTCGCTGGCTTCAAAATTCTTCACCGCGCCATCCACCAGCGTGCGCAACTCCTTACGCCGTTGCAGGCGTACCTCGCTGATCTCCGAAGGTGGCAGCAAGTCCGGCACCTTGAAATCCTTCGCCGAAGGATCCGCATTCAACACAAAGGGATCGTAAGTCTTGCCGAGGAAACCTGCGTCCTGCCCATGCGGGAGATTTCCCCCCGTGGGTCCCATCGGCTCCGGCAGGATGACGTGCGCGGGCAGCTCGCTGCGGCGGCCCTTGAGAAACTCCAGGGCGCACCCCGCGTGCGGCGTATTGATACCACCGGTAAAGAGACGCCCGGTCTGCATCATCTGGTGGCCGGTATCGTGCACCGCCGCCGCGGAGTGATACACGCTGCGCACGAGCGAAAACTTATCCGCCAGCTTGGCCATATGGGGAAAAATTTCCGTGAGCTGGATGTCCGGGTTGTTCGTCTTGATCGCCTTGAATGGGCCGCGGATTTCGCGCGGCGCATCCGGCTTCGGGTCCCAGGTATCCATCTGGCTCGGCGCGCCGAGATTGAAAATCATGATGCACGCCCGCTCGTCCTTGCCCTTGTCCACCGCGCCCATGGCCTTCAGCGATTGGAAGAGCGGCAGCGAAAGTCCGATGGCGCTCAACGTGCCGGCGTGGAGGAAGTCGCGGCGGGTGACGCCGTCGCAGTTCACAATGGAGCCTTTGCCGGTGAATTTAAACATGGCGGATAAGCAGCAAGATAAGGGGGGCTAAACGAGGGCGCATGATGCGTCCCACCACTGTAAGGCGCAATATACGGGAGCGCGTAAAAGCCCGGCCGTCAGAGTAGTTAAGCCCCTATGGAAACCGCTGCCGGATCGCCCCCACTCGCTACCGCTCCTCAATGTGCCATTGCAGCGTCACCGTATCTCCCGACTGAAGCGGAAACCGTCCCCACTCCGACGCCGGCTGCGCGAGGAAATCGTATTGCCATTCCTGCATCTCTCCCCCGGCCTGCGCCCGCCGGATGTTCATGACGCCCGACGCCCACATGCGCCGCGTTTGCGCAAGGCCACCCGCTGCGAACAGGACCGCCGCCACAGTCGCCGGGGACGCGAGGGCACGCTTGCCTGGGCGCCGTACCGCACCCGCGACTGTTACCTCGATCCCCGGGCCGCCTTGGGGCTCACTCGGAGAAAGTGAATCAGACACCGTCGACATGCGTGAACCCGACCTAAACCGCCAACGCCTCTTCGGGCACCTTCCCGGCTGGAAAGACCAGGTCGGACAATCCCGTTTGCGAGGTCACATTACCCTCGAAATCCGTCCAGCAGTGCCGCTCGAAATCGTAGAGCTTACACACACGGCACAATTCCAAATACTGCCGGGGAGACCAGGGGATAACCGCCGCATGCTCCTCGCAACTTTGCTCCAGTAGACGCTGGCTTTGCGGCAGGTGATATAGCGGGATCGCCGGGTCGATGTGGTGCGCCGCGTGGTCCATGATATTGTTCATCAGCCTTTCGATCGGGTGGGGAAAGACGACATGCGTCGAGCTCTTCAGCTGCACGTGGTAAAAGGACCACTCCTTGGGATCGTCGTACCACGCCAGCTGCGGATGGGTGTGCTGAATGTAGGAGACAAATCCCATGAATTGCACCCAGAGAAACCAGGCGAAGGTTACTTGGGAAATTGCATATGGAAGCGGCGGCCAAAATAGCCCCTTCATCCGGCACGCCAGCAGATACATCCCCAGCACTTGCAAGCCGAAGAAGGCGAAGACTAACAACCGATCCAGCTCGAATTGCCGGCGCTGCGGCGGAAGATGATCCTTCGGCGGGAAGAGAATGTAACCGAAGAAAAAGCCGACGACATAGCTGCAGCCGGGACCCAGTGGCGAGCGATAGATCCTTTCCACCAGTTGACGCCAGCGAGGCAGCCCGTCGTATTCCTCCTTCGTCAGTGGCACGAAATCGGGGTGCTCCCCACGCAGATTCGTACCGCCGTGGTGGAGCGTATTGTGCGCGTAGACCCAGGATGTGTAGGGATGCCAGGCTGGCAACAGCACCAGCCGTGCAAGCAGACGATTGAGCCAACTGTAGGGCGTCAGGCTATTGTGCGCCGCATCGTGACCGAGGACGAACAAAGAACCGATCATCATGGGCACGATGGACAGGGAAAGTGTCCGTCCCCAATAAGTTGGCATCCACACGGCTCCCACCATGCAAGCAATGTAACCGACAGCCGCCACGAAAAGCGGCACGCCGGCGCGCAGCAGGCTCTTTTGCCGAAACTTGCCCGGAAGATTCGCACGCCAATGCCGCGCCGCCTCCCCTGCCGGTTTTGCATGGGCGGTCTGCACCGGAGGAAAGTTGGGATGATCTCGCATGCCGCCCACTCTACGCAGATTTCTACGATTACCAGCTTGCACCGCATCGCAGCCACGAAATTTCCAAACGGACAGCTAACTCAGCCACGTCAACACGAGGCCGCAAGCAGTCCAGTATGGAGGAGCTGACGTGTCGAATCCAACACGCCGAAGCTCCGCACAACGCCGAGCGCAGAACGAATCGCAGCCCACGTCGAGCTCGCCGGTTTGGTGAGCCGCACCGCTGCGCGGCACCATTACGGACGCGAACTGGGTCTGAGCGTCAACTAACGCTCAATGCACGAGGCGCACCACAGTGCCGCCCGGCTCGAAAGAGCCCACCAGAGTCACGTTTTTGTCAGGAGCGTGTGTCGCACAGCACGGGGTGAAGATGACTTCCTTGGGGGCAGTCTGGACAGTGCTGCAGGCGCCGAAACCGAGGGTGAGCAGGATGGATAGGAACGCGATGGTGGATTTCATATCGTCAGTGGGCGGATCATGTCTAATTCGGCCGCAAAAAACAAGTGTTTGTGTAGACGCCCATGGCGTTCGCTTTTGTCGCAACTTGTTACCCCTCCGTATCTCCCTTTAAATGTTGCACTTCCATGCGCCGCTCAATCTTTTGCGCGTCGCAAAAAAAGATAAACCCCGCGCACCCGAAGATGCGCAGGGTTTGGAATTCGCGATTGCGGCGACTACGCTTTGGGAGCTGTCGCTTCGCTCACTGTGCTGATGTCTTCGGCGCCTGCGTCCTTGAAAATATCCTTGGCCCGATCGATTTGATCGCCATTGTTCGCATGAACGGAGAGGAGGTAATTCCCCTTCTTGAGCTTTTCCTCGTAGCGCTTGGCTTCGATCTCAGGAATCCCAAGCCCGATCAAACCGCCGACGATGCCACCCGTGGTCGCGCCGATCGCCGCTCCACTCAGTGCGGCCATGATAGGGCCTGCGGCGATGAACGGACCCACGCCGGGAATTGCCAGGGCACCGATCCCTGCCAACAAGCCCAGTGCGCCTCCAGCCAGCCCGCCAGTCGTAGCACCCGCCGTTACGCCCTCCGAGGCTTTGCTTGATTTGACGTGCCCGAAATCGCCGGTGCCCGAGGTGTCGGGAAGCAGGACGGAAATTTCAGAGTCGGCAAAGCCTTGGGAACGGAGCCGATCCACGATGCGTTCCGCCTGACCTTGAGTTGTCGCGATACCGAATACAGATTTGGACATATTATATTGGATTGATTGGTGAGTTTTAATTTTTGCCGGCAGCCTTAACCTCGAGCTGATTATCCACTTTCGCCTCGCCCGCTGCGGCTTTGGCGAGGCTCTCGATTTTCGATTTTTCCTCCGCCGTATTCACGGGCCCCCGGAGCGTAACCTGGCCACCCGCCGTTATGATCTTCACGTTCTTGGCCGTCATCGTCAGCGACTTGTCTTTTACGACGGCCTGCCGAATGGATTGAGTGATCTTGAGGTCTTCGGGCGAGTTCGACTGATCACCGGCCGTCTTGGTTTCCCCTGAGCGATCCTGCTTGTTACGGTCGGTGTTATCCGCGTTGGCCTTCTTGTCATCGGCCGCCATGGCGGCAAAACTTAAGGCAAACATTGAAGTGAGAACTAAGAGGGTCTTTTTCATAGGGAAGAGGTTACAGACGATTCGTGCGCGATCGTGGAACCGGTTGGATCCTTCTGGAATTCTTGCGTTTACAACGAACGCCCAAACACCGAAGCCTAGATGCCGCACGCCTACCGTGGCGATGGCAAGCACAGGTCCTAATCCCCTTGAAAACGGAACCTGACCTCTGCGCCGTACTCCTCCGAACTTACCAAAGCAATGCTAGCACCGGAGCCCTCGCCCAGGCGCTATGTTCATTTGGAGAGTGCGGCTGGATAACCGCAGGCACTCCAAGAATTCACCGCCCGCCCAACATCTCAGTGCTGATCCACCGTGTCCTCTTCGTGGATGATGATTTCGAGAGGCTCGTCGACGGTGAGACGTTTTCCCATGGTCACCACAGGATCGCAGGTGAAACCCAGGCGCTGGTAAAAGGCGATCACCTTTTGGTTGGTCGTCCGCACGCAGAGGTTGATCTTCGGGCAGCCGCAGTCGCGCAGGATCTCTTCGACATGATCCATGATCTGGCGCCCAAAATTGCGCCGTTGAAACTCCGGCGCCACGGCAAGGTAACTGATATTGCCGCGATGCCCATCGTAGCCGGCCATGACGGTGGCGATGATCCGCTTCCCCAGCATACCAACGAGGAACAACTCGGGCGTGACCCACATCTTGCGCTCGATATCCATGCGTGGGTTGTTGTGCGGAACAATGAGCCCGCAATGCACCCATAGCTCGATGACGGCCAGTTCATCTGCCGGATGAAAGGGCCGGATGGTCATCACTGCTTGCGGTTTAGGGACGGGGTTAGGCATGGCGTTACCAAAGGGCGCAGGCCGGCGATGGATTCCACCGTCGGCCCGAGCGAAGCGTGCATTATATGGGCACGCGGCTCTCCGGAAAGCACAACTCGCGCCGCGCAGGCAACAGGTTGCTGACAGACTATCGCATGCAATTGCACGGACGCATCTCAGCGGCGTTCATCCACATACGCTGGAGACAATTGAACTCCTCGCTCGCCACCTCCCGGTGTACCTCGGGGCCGGCTTGGTCAGGCCGCATCGCCGTGTGAATCGGCCGATGACCGCGGGGGAATGCTTTTCGCGATCACAAAATATAGCGTAGAAGCCAGCACCGCTCCTCCGAGGGCCACGAGGTATAACTTTAGGTCAACGCCCTCCGTCGGCTGGCCTTTGAGTGCCCGCTCGATGCCGTAAATCAGCCCACCCATGAATTCCCCGCCAAACCAGAACACCGGCACGAAGAATTGGAACCAGAACGGCTTTTCATGGCCCCGGCTGCGCATCAACTCGCCCATCTTTTTGCAAAGGCTGACGATTACGAGGATCTCCAACATAAGACTTCTGCGTGCTTTTCGTTACAGATTTGAGTGGGGTATCGGCGGCGGCCACGTGAGCCACTGGGCCAACTTGTTTTAGCAGCGTCTGTTCCACATGCGAACTTGGAAGAACTTCGCGCAAAGTCGGCTTGTGCCACGCCTCCGCGCACCTAGACTTCCACGGATGCCGCTGAACCGCCTCGTGTCTGTTTTTTTGCTCTGTCTGGTGATGGACGCGCCCGCGGCGAATCCCGGTCAACCTGTGGCCACACAGGTCCTGCACAATGTCTTCAAGCTGGATGCGGCGCTGTATTCGGGGAATGCCCCGGAGGACGAAGCGGCCTTCCGCGAGCTGGCGCAGATGGGGATCAAGACCATCGTCACGGTGGACGGCACCAAGCCGAATGTCGCGCTGGCGCATCAATACGGCATGCGCTACGTGCACCTGCCTTTCGGCTACGATGGCCTGCCGCAAGCCCGTGGCGAGGAACTCGCAAAAGCCGTTCAGGTCGCCGCGGCGGAAGGCCCCGTGTATTTGCACTGCCACCATGGGAAGCATCGCGCGCCGACCGCAGCGGCAATTGTCTGCCAGGCGCTGGATGGCTGGACGAAAGATCAGGCGATCGACTTCCTGCACCAGGCGGGCACGGCGCCGGACTATGCCGGCCTGTATCGCGACGTACGCGCCTTTCGCCCGCCCTCGGCGGATACGCTGGCTCACATGCGCGCGGATTTCCCTGAGACGGCGAAAACCCCGCCCATGGTGGACATGATGGTCGCCATCGACCAGCGCTGCGACGCCCTGAAAGCAGCGCAGAAGACTGGCTGGCGTGAAGTGCCTGGACATGCGGATACGTCGCCCGCCCAGACCGCAGTATTGGTGTGGGAGCTCTTCCGTGAGTTGGCGCGCGATCCGGATACGAAAAAGCGCGGCGATACCTATACCGTGAAACTGGCGGAGGGTGAGAAAGCTGCGGATGCCCTGCGCACCGTGCTGGGCGACGATGCGCAGACGGCCGGGGCGCGCGACGCGGCTTTTCAGGAAATGACGCAGACCTGTACGGCGTGCCACAAGCTGCATCGGAACGGCGACGGGACCGCCGCCCGCTGATCTCCCCCCACATTTCACACGCACACCAGTTGTGCCGCGCCATGGAGACGATACCATTCCACTCACCATGAAACGCACCCAAGCCTTCTCCGCTCTCAGCGCGACTTCAGCGCTCGCTCCGTTTTCCCTCGATCGTCGTGACCCTCAGCCCACCGATGTGCAGATCGAGATCCTCTTCTGCGGCGTGTGCCACTCGGATATCCACCAGGCGCGCAACGAATGGCAAAACACCGTCTTCCCCTGCGTGCCGGGCCACGAGATCGTGGGCCGCGTGACGGCTGTGGGCAATGCGGTGACCAAGTTTAAGGTGGGCGACGTCGCCGCAGTCGGCTGCATGGTCGATTCCTGCCGCACCTGCCCGAGCTGCCAGCGCGGGCTTGAGCAGTTCTGCGATCAATTTCCCATCCTCACTTACAATGGCGCGGACAAATATTCCGGGGGCGTCACCTACGGAGGCTATGCCGACAGCATCGTCGTGGATGAAGCATTCGTCCTGCACGTGCCGTCGAATCTCGATCTCGCAGGCACCGCTCCCCTGCTCTGCGCCGGCATCACCACCTACTCACCGCTCCGCCACTGGGGTGTGAAAGCCGGGCAGAAAGTGGGCATTGTGGGCCTCGGGGGTCTTGGGCACATGGGGCTCAAATTCGCCCACGCCTTCGGCGCACACACCGTGCTCTTCACCACCTCGCCCGGCAAGGCCGACGACGCACGCCGTCTCGGTGCGGATGAAGTGGTCATCTCGAAAAATGCCGACGAGATGAAAGCGCACGCCCTGAGTTTCGACTTCATCCTCGATGCCGTCTCGGCCCAGCACGACATCAACGCCTACCTTGAGTTGCTGAAGGTCGACGGCACGATCGTGCTCGTCGGCGCGCCCGAGCAGCCGCTGCCCGTGGCCGCCTTTCCGCTGCTGATGAAACGCCGCACGCTCGCCGGCTCGCTCATCGGGGGTATCGCCGAGACGCAGGAGATGCTCGATTTCTGCGGGAAGCACAACATCACTTCGGACGTGGAGTTGATCCCAATCCAGAAAGTCAACGAAGCCTACGAACGCGTGCTGAAGAGCGACGTGAAGTATCGTTTCGTGATCGATATGGCTTCGCTAAAGGCCTAGCCCCTCGCCTGAAATCGTCATGTCGCAAAACAGCGGGCTCTTCGGCTACGCCCCGTCGGCCAACCTGCTGCCCCATGATGGTACGGTAAATTACCACGGCCCAGTGCTGGGCATCGCCGAGGCCGATCGGTATCTCGCTGCGTTGCTCACAAATGTGCCGTGGAAATCGGACGAGTTGGTCATCTTCGGTCGTCACATCGTGACCTCTCGACAAGTGGCGTGGTTCGGCGATGCCGGCTGCGCCTACACCTACTCGGGCACCACAAAGCAAGCGGTGCCTTGGAACGCCGAACTGCGTGAGCTAAAAGCCCTCGTGGAAAAGCTCACGCAATGCACCTACAACTCCTGCCTCGCGAATCTCTATCACGATGGCAGCGAAGGCATGGCCTGGCATAGCGACGATGAAAAGGAACTCGCACCCAGCGCCACCATCGCCTCGCTCTCCTTCGGCGCAGAACGCAAGTTCAGCTTCAAGCACAAGCGCACACAGGAAACGACTTCGCTCATGCTCGAGCACGGCAGCCTGCTCGCCATGCGGCACACAACTCAACTCCACTGGCTGCACAGCCTGCCCAAGACAAAAAAGATTGCGACGCCGCGGATCAATCTCACTTTTCGGACGATCTTGCCGGCCTGACATTCTCGGAAAGGCGCCGTCTCTCTGAAGGGGACTCCCTTCCATCGCTTGGCAAGCCCCCTGCTATGTGAGACATTCTACGTGTGATCTCGCAGAAACTCATCGACTTTGCGCACCATCGCCAGTCCGACTGGATTGATATCCTGTCGAGGGAGCTGCACGTCCTCATCGCG
Organism: Chthoniobacter sp.; assembly: GCA_041287745.1. GTDB lineage: Bacteria > Verrucomicrobiota > Verrucomicrobiia > Chthoniobacterales > Chthoniobacteraceae > Chthoniobacter. The sequence goes on from JBGGMZ010000156.1 coordinate 25,287, forward strand.
GAGAAACTGCGCCAAGATCAAAACCTGCTCGGTATCCCGCTCTACAATCTGCGCCTCTGGAAACGCACGGCGAGCCCGGAGATGAAAGTGATGATCCGCCGCTGGAAGCTCATTCTCATGACGTGGAAGCCGGAGGAGATCATCGAGTTTCTCGTCTCCGACACAAACGAGAGTCGTGAATTACGCCGCTGCAGCCCTTTCTGCGGCGTGCTATCGCCCCACGAGATCGGCACCGTCTGGGAAGCCTCGAGCCGCGCACAGAAGTCAGCCTGACGTAAAGGAATGGGGTGCCGGTTTCTGGTCCTGACGCTGCTGATGCTCGTCGTTGCCGCCGGGCCCAAAGCCGCCGCTGTAGATTTCAACACGGTAGAATTCGCCGGCAAGACCTTCACCGTTTGTCGCGTGGATGTGCGCAAGGAGCATCTCGATCTCTTTCACCGCGACGAGCACGGGCAGCCTTTCAAACGCTTTGATCGTCTTGATGCATGGCTGCATCCCCAGAATCGCAAACTCGTCTTCGCCATGAATGCTGGGATGTATCACGGCGACTTTTCCGCAGTCGGACTTTTCGTCTCCGGCGGGCAGCAACTCGTTCCGCTCAATACAGCCAATGGCGATGGCAATTTCTTCCTCAAGCCCAATGGCGTCTTCGCACTCACAGATCGAGGCGCACGAGTGCTGGAGTCATCGGAGTATCCGAAGCTTCAGGAACACGTTGTCCTCGCCACCCAATCCGGTCCGCTGCTCGTACGCAACGGCCAGTTCCATCCGGCGATTCGGGAAGATTCGCAGTCGCGCCTCGTTCGCAATGGCGTAGGCGTCCCCTCTCCAGACAAAGCCATCTTCGTCATGAGCGAGGTGCCGGTGAATTTTTACGAGTTCGCCACTTTCTTCCGCGACCAATTGCATTGCCCCGACGTGCTCTTCCTCGATGGGACGATCTCCAGCATTTACGCACCGGCCCTTAAACGGAACGATTTCCGCATGGATCTCGGGCCGATTATTGGAGTGACGGAGTAGAGCGTCGTCGCTCTACCGTCCGCGCCAGAAAAGCCAGCCCATGCCGAGATTCGCGGCGAGAGCGATGCCCAGGAAGGCGCAGCCGAGCCACGTGGTGAGTTGGCTCCACGCGCGATCCGCATCCTTCACCGGCACTGACATCGGAACGGTGACGACTTGCGCGCCGATGACGTCATCGAGCTTCCAGCCGAAGCCATTGGCCGAACCGTAAACCTTGAGCATTTCCGGTGGCGCCTTGTCCGGCGTGCTGTGGCAGGTGAGGCAACTGACGTTGCCGACCTTGAGCGGGCGAGCCAGTACCAGCGCCGGGCCGGCGGCCGTATCGCGGGTGCCGATGAACTCGACCTGCTCCGGGTTCCGCCGAAACCCTTCGATCACGTCCGTCTCCCACTGCGTGCTACGGTGCTCAGGATTCGTGGGATTCAGGGTCGCTTCCTTGTAGATGTAATCCTTGTAGGGATCCGTGGGAAGATTGTGGAAAATGGTCGTCGCCGCGAAGGCGGGCACCGACTCGGGATGAAACTCCTCGTCCGTGAGATCCTCCGGCTTGTTCTTCACCGAGTCGACGAGTGCTTTCTGCGCATCGATGACCTTCTGCTGGCCGAGCAGATAGGCCTTCTTCGCGCTGTTGTAATGCACATCCTTGGGAATGTTCGCATCCACGTCCTTCGGCAAATCGGAGAGCGTCTTTTGGAATTCGTTGATCACCGTCTGCAGCTTGAAGTTCTTGCGGCCGAGCAGCGGCGCGACCTGCTTGGTGGTGTAGAGGCGGCTGGAATTTGCCGTGGCCATGATGAGCCGCGCCACCTGGAGCACCTGCGTCCGCGCATTGGTCGCGAGCAGTTCGCGCGCGACATAGGCTATGCCCGCCAGCACCAGCGCGAGCAGCGGCAGAAACACGAGATTGAATTTGAGCAGTTTCATAGTTCAGCGCATCCCGGCATCGCTCGCGATCACGCAGCGGAAGCCGACGTTGTCTTCCCGGAAATTCGGGTCCAGATCCTTGCGGTAGGACGAAAGCATTTCATCGGGGCGCGAGGTCGCCCACGAGCCGCCGCGCAGGACGCCCCAGCGCGGGTTGTTCTTGCCAAAGGAATCCTGGCACCACTGCCATACATTACCGCCGAGATCGTAGATGCCGCGCTCATTCGCCGTGGAGACCGGCACCGGACCGGTGCGCGGAAATGGGTCCTGATAGAAGGGAATGATCGGCCACTTCGCCGGCGCTCCGGCGGAAGATTCCGAGCCCGCATAGTTGCCGGCATTGTCCGGCGGCGGAAAGGTGCGACCCCACGGATAGACGCTCTTGATTTTACCGGAGCGCTCCTCGGGCGTGCCTCCCGTCTCGCCGGTGAGCCCCACGGCATCGCTCCACTCACGATCGGTCGGCAGCCGGTAAAACTGCGCGGCGGTGAGAGCGCCGGCGGCCCGCTCTTTGTCGGTCAGCCATTTGCAAAAATAGTTCGCATCCTCCCTGGAAACACCCACGACTGGGTGCTCCGGCGACTGCTTGAAACCAGGATCTTTCCAATTGTGCTGGTGGTCCTTGTAGCCGTCTTTTTGCAGGGAATTCATGCCGCCGATGGCGTCGTATTTCGTCTCCTCGACGAAAGCAGTGAAGTCGCGCACGCGCGTCTCAGTGGCGGCAAACCAGATATCACCGAGCGGCACATACGTCATCCCGAGGCTGTTTTTCCATGGTCGCCCCTTCTGCGGAGGCTGGCGAGGCGCAGTGGCTACTGGACTGCCCGTGGGCGTGCCTGTTGCCTTTTGAAGCAGCTTCTTCGGCACGGAGTCCCCACCGGAGAAAACCACGATAGCCACCACGAGTAACACCACGGCCGCCACAGCGCCGCCGATCATGGGCACGTAATTGCGGGACGGGCGTACCCTCGCGGTATCGGCCTGGCTAAAGCTCTTCGCCGGCGCCGGAGCCGGAGCTGCGGATGACGGCGTCGCACCTTTCACCGGCGGCTTCGATGCCGATGAGCGCGGCACGGGCACCGACGCGGCAGCGGCCGCCGGATCCTGCGCCGTCATCACCTGTGTGGGACGGAGCGTGGTATCGCTGGCCGCTTCGCTGAGATCGGAAACGAAAGCCTGAGCCGAGGAAAAGTGATCGCGCCCGCTCAACGCACGGCGCAGGACGACGTTCCCCTGCTCGGAAACATTGGCCAGCGGGCCAGAAGAGCCCGGTTTGCCACCGAGCAAGTCGTAAGCGATTCCGGCCAGTTGCGCGATGGCCAGCGGACGGCATGCATCGCGCGCTCCCACCATCGTGCGGTCGGCGCCGGCACAGAGCTCGTCGATCTCGTCGAGCCCGCCGAGCGGATCGAGTTTCACGACGAAGACAGGCCACTCCGCGATCGGGCAGCGTAGAACGAGTTGTTCATTCGGCTCCTCAAATCCCTCAGGAAAATGGATGAGCACATCGCGCAATTCCATGGCGAGACGCACCCCGAGCTCGCGTGCCGCATCGATGGCCGGCGCGATCTGGCCGAGCAGCGAGAGGGTTTCCCGTAGCGTGAGTTCCCGGCGCGCGCGCAGCAGCTCGAGCAGGGAGAATCCTTCCAGCCATTCGGAAACGACATAGGCGAGGCTGCCGGTCCGTTCAGTGGCCAGCACGGAAATGAAATTTGGATGGGCCGCCGACTCCACCTGTGCGGCCTGCTCGCGGACCGCGGCAAAGGCAGCCGTATTGCACTGCACGATTTTCACCCGCACACGGCGCTTGTGCGCGATGTCCTCGGCGTGGAACGTGCGACCGGGATTCGCCGAATCGAGATCCTCGATCAACTGATAGCGCGAGCTCAGCACCGAGCCCACACGCGGCAGCGGCTGCGCCGCAGCCGTGGAAGCGCTCAAGCCGATGGTGAGAGAGGCGTCATCGAAGCTCATCGTCGCCGGCTCGTGACCAGGCATCAGGTCGCCATCCTCGAGAATATCGATGCAGCGCTTGAGTTCCGCGCGCAACTCCTGCGGCGTCTGGATGCGCGACTCCACATCCTTCTCCAGCATCTTGCGCAGCACATTCACAACCGGCGTAGGCAGCACGGCGAGTGATTCGAAGGCCGGCGGCTTGTCCAGGTGCTGGGCGATGACGCTGGCCACCGAGCCCATGAAGGTGGGCTTGCCGGTGAGCATGAACCAAAGCGTGACTCCGAGCGAATAGATGTCCGACCGGATATCCTCCGACCGTTGGTCTAGTTGCTCGGGACTGGCAAAATACGGCGTACCGACGAAGCCGGTGGAGGTGAGTGCTCCGGCGGTGGACCCGATGAGTGCCGATTTCACGAGGCCGAAGTCGATGACCTTGACGATCAACTCGCCGTCATCCTCCCGGATCAGCATGAGGTTCGACGGCTTGATATCGCGATGGACGAGCCCCTGCTTCACCGCAGCGATGAGCGCCGCAGCCACCTGGCTGGCGGCATCCATCGCGACCAACGGCGGGAGCGGCCCGTCGCGTTTCACCCGGGCATCCACAGTCTCGCCCTCGATGAATTCCATCGCGTAGAAATAGGAGTCGCCGCAGGTGCCGAGGTGAAAGACCGAGGCCACGTTGCGATGGCGGAGTTGCGCGGCGCCGCGCGCCTCCCGCAGAAAACGCTCCGCGGCCGTGGGATCATTCAGATAGGCGGCGCTGATCACCTTGAGGGCGACATTGCAGCGCAGATTGGTGTCGAAAGCCTTATACGTCATCCCCATCGCTCCATGACCCAACTCCATGAAGGAACCATCCTGATTTTTCAGGAGCTCGTAGTGCTCGAATTTCTCCGGTTGCGGCATCTTGTGGGGCGATTAGGCCGGGCGGGAAGGTAAGGCCTTCTCTGTATTCCGGCAATCTTTGAACGGATAGGTATTTTTACTGATAATCGCGCGCCAGGGGCCGGATAGCCGAGCCGCGATTAGGTGCGATCCACCACGATTAGGCACGATTGACCCCGACCCGTCGACCTTTCGGGCTGGTAGGAGCGCCCACTTCGAGCCGGTGCGCCGATGGCTCTCTGAAGATAAGGGGAAGATAAAATCATGACTCTCATTGAGGTCGCTCGCGGCCTGCCAATGCCACTCGCAAACCCGGACCCTACCCCTGCTCCAATTCAAACTGCCTCTGCATGCCACCTTTATAGCCGATCTCACCGCCCACGCAAACGTGAATCGGAGCCAGACTCAACGATCACTCACTGACAACGACATACCGGTGCCCATATGTCCCCACCACACGGGTGTTGCCAAGCGGACTTTCGGCATTCACGTGCTGGTGCCCATGGAAAAGAAACCGCGGCTGAGTGCGCGCGATATAAGTGTTGAAAGCCCCAAATCCGATGTGCACTTCGTCCTCGCGGTCGTGGATTAGGCGCGGTGAATTGTGCGTCACGAAGACATCCACCCGGGGAAAATCGGAAATCGCCGTGTCCACCTCCGCCTGCTCAAAGAGGTAATTGCCCCGCGGCTTGTATTTCCATGCGCCGCAAAATCCGCCGAAAGTAATTCCCCGGAACGTTTGGGTGCTCAGGTGCAGATCGGCAATGGGCGAAGGAAAGGCGGCGCTGCTGTCGTGATTTCCTTTAACGGCGAACATATGCCGGCAACGGCACCGCTGCGCCGCAAGCAGGATGGTCTGGTCCGGCAGGTCACCACAGGAGATCAGCACATCCGCCGAAGCATCGGGCAGCTTTTGCAGGAGCGCTTCATCGTCGGCAATAACGAGCACGGTCATGGCGTGAGTAGAACGGGGGGCACGCCTCAGTGTAGGCGCGCCCTCCCGGTGAATTCAACTCACCCCAGCAATGGCTTGTTGAGCTCGGTGCGATAGGCGGCTTCATCGTCGGTGGACTCGGGGCCGTAGGCATAGCATTCCCACAGGTCTGGCGCCGGCTGGTGGCCCTGGGTTTCGATCCAGTCCATGAACTCGCCCCACGCCTCGCCCAGCCCTTCATAGGGCCCTTGATAAACCGTCCGGGCCACGCGACGGGCCGGTAGTTCTCCCGGCTGCACACGGCCCACGGCCGTCACGGGCTTGCTTACCGGGATGCTGATCGCGAAGTCGAAGATCTCGGGATCCATTTTGCGGTGATGGGTAAACCAAGGTCCCGTGGGCGAGACACCCTGCGCGGCGATGGTGCTCATCAGTTCGCTGATCCCCGGCCCCATGACTTCCCGGATTTTCTCTCGCGGGGTGACGATAGGGATGATGGCGGTGTGCTGGGCGGTGGTCTCAAGGATCTGCGGGGTATCGAGCATAAGTCGTTTGGGATTGGGTGTTTTTAACTGCGTTTCAATGCCACGACGAATGGCCCCATCCCCATCAGGACACCGGCCGCCACTTTTCTCACTTTTTTCTACTTGTGATGAATGCTCCCCGCCCCGCTTAACTGGCGCTCCACGGATTTCGGCTCGCCGGAATAGGTGAGCGAACCGGCGCCGGTGACAGTAGCATCGAGCGCATCCGAAACCGCTACATCGCCGGAAGACGCGCCGACCAGATTCACCTTGGCGGTTTTCGTCTGCAGCCCCGCCGCATTGAGCCGGCTGGCGCCGGTGAGATTCACGGCGAGAGTCGTTGCACTGCCATCGATCTCGATCGTCGTAGCCCCGGCACTCGAGATCGAGAACGCGGACGCGGAGACCTTCTGCGCCACCAAATGCACCGCACCAGTGAGATCGAGCCGATCCAGCGCGGCGCTTGAGATTACGACCCGCACGCCCTTCGTCGGGGCGATTGATCCATCGGTAGAAATCTTCAGCGTCTGCCCGGAGACTTTGGTGTGGATGTGCGGGAGGATGTTCCCGTCGGTCGTGACCGCCAGTGCAGGCGCACCGCTCGACCACTGAATTTCAAACGCGCCCCCGGAGTCAATCGAAGTGATCTCCGCGATCGTACGATGCTCCGTCGCGATCTTTCCGTCGCCCTTCACGGCATGGTTGTTTACGGTACAACCACAGAAAAAAGCAGCCGTCGCGAAGAAGCAGCAAAGCGCGGGGAGAAAAAGAGCAATCGATGGGCGCATACAGCGCTGAAATGAAAACGCCGAATAGCCCGATTCGCCCTTACTCGAAACGAATCGCCGCGGAGCGGCCGTGAGCGTCGAGGCCTTCGATCTCGCTGAATTTCGCGATTGTCTGCAGCGATTTCTTCAGCGCCTTGGCGTCGAAGTTCACCAGGCTCGTGCGGCGCTGGAACATGTCGACGGTGAGGCCGGGGAAGGCTTTGCCCGCACCGCCCGTGGGCAGCGTGTGGCTCGGGCCGGCAACAAAATCGCCTGCTGCCACCGGCGAGTAGCCGCCGAGGAAAATGGCGCCCGCGGTGTGAATACGCGAAGCGATCTTGTCCTCGTCCTTGGCGATAATCGCGATGTGCTCGGGCGCGAAATCGTTGGCGATCTCGATGCCGTCGTTGAGCGATTTTACCTGGATCAGCGTGCAACCGTTTTCCATCACACCGGCGAGGTGATCCTGGCGGCTGAGCGTCTCGAGCTGCTGCTGGATTTCCTTTTCCACATCCTTGAGCAGCTTGGCGGAATTCGTGACGAAAAGGATGGCGCTCCCTTTGCCGTGCTCGGCTTGGGCGAGCAGGTCGGCGGCGATCCACGCCGGGTTCGCGCTGGCATCGGCGAGGACGAGGATTTCGCTCGGCCCGGGGAGCAGGTCGATGGCGACGTGACCGAAGACCTGGCGCTTGGCCTCGACGACATAGGCATTGCCCGGTCCGAAAATTTTCTGCACGGGCTTGATCGTCTCCGTGCCGTGCGCGAGCACGCCGATGGCCTGCGCGCCGCCCACCCGATAGATCTCCGTGGCGCCGCAGTACTGCAGCGCGTAGTGCAAGGCCTCGTTCACCTTGCCTTCCGCATCGGAAGGCGTGGTGACCACGATCTCCGGCACGCCCGCTGCCGCGGCGAGCGTCACGGTCATCACCGCGGTGGAGACGAGCGGCGCAGTGCCGCCGGGGACATAAATGCCCACGCGGCGAAAGGGATCGAAGCGTTCACCGACTAGACCGCCCTGGGCGTTCTTCATCGTCCAGTTTTCACGCACGCTTTTGCGGGCAAAGGCGAGCACGTTGGCGTGCGCGGTGGCGATGGCCTCTTTGGTGTCGGCGTCCACCTTGGGCTTGCCGTTCACCCGCAAATCTTTCGCCGTGAGACGCGGGCCGCCGAAGCGCTCGGTGAACTCGATGAGCGCGGAATCGCCCTCGTGCCGGATGGCCTCGAGAACGTCCTGCACGGTCTTGCGCACCTGGGGATGCGCCTCGGCGCTGCGTTTGAGAGACTGGAGCGAATCGGCAAAGCCGGGGCTGTTGTGACGGAGGGTACGCATAAGACTTGGGGGAACACGTTTTAGATTCGTCGCGAGATTTTTGCAAAGCCGCATCTCGACGACGTGGGGGTTTCCCGACATCAACCACGACGTGCGCCGATTCATTAGACGCGACCACACCACCTTCGCCATGAAGGGCGCAACACGAGATCCAGTCCATTGAACTGGCCAACGCGTTCTGCCCTTCCGCCCTTCTCCCTTCGCCTTCCCTTTACGTCTGCCCGTCGAACTTGAAGAGAAACGCCTCGGCGGCGCCGTCCTGCGGGTAGTAGAGCTTCAGCGCGCCGTCCCGGTTCGGCACATCCAGCGGCACATCCAGCGGCACGGCCTTGCTGGCCTTGCGGCTGTGGACTTGATGAATG
>JBGGMZ010000157.1:0-7282 GCA_041287745.1 Chthoniobacter sp.
GTCGTTTTATCGAGAGCCACCGTCGAGCCGGCTTTCGCACCGACTTCGCAGATGAGCATATTGCCCTCCACGAGCACGGAGGCCGCATAGCCGTAGTAGGGGCGCTTGCCGCCGAGATCGCGCTGGTAGTGTTTGTACCACAGCGCCTTGCCGGTCGTGGCATCGAGACAGAAAAGGTCGCCTTGGTGGCTCACCGTATAGACGCGATTGCCATCGACGGTCGGTGTGGAGGCAGTGCCGCCCTCGAAGCTGCGCTTGTCCACGCCGAGCGGATATTCGTGCTTCCATAAAACGCGCCCGCTCTTCGCATCAAAACACCAGACGCAATCATTGTTCTCCACGTTGCCCATCGTGAAAACGCGCTCGCCGCTCACGGTGATCGACGAGGTGCCGGTGCCCACATTCGCCTTCCAAAGTTGCCGCAGGCCGCCTGTCGGCAGGGTGCCGATTTTGTCTGTCGAGACCCCGTTTTCCGAGGGGCCGCGATAAAAGGTCCAGTCGGCCAGTGCGGCCGAGCCGAGCAAACAAACACCGCCGAGAGAGAGCGCCGCGAGGAGGAGAGGGCGAGACATGCGCTTACTGCTACCGGTAGCGCAGCGCTGAGTCAAACGGTCGAGCGTTCAGCGCTGGCAGCGCGGGCACCAGCGAGTGGTGCGGCCGCCGACCGTGGCGGTCTTCAACTGCAATCCATCGCGCGGGCAGGTCCCCTTGCTCGTCCAGCGCTGGTGAAAGAGCCAGTCCTCCGGCGGATCGGATGCACCTTGGCCCACTGTTTCCAAGGCGATGCGGCAGACTTCGCGCGACTCGTGCCAAAGGGCGTGCACCTGCTTCGTGGAAAGCTTCCCGCAGAGCACGCGCGGATCGATGCGTGCACGCCAGAGGATTTCATCCGCCATCCAATTCCCCACGCCCGGAAACATCTCCTGGATGAGCAGCGCCGCCTTCACCGCGAGCCGCGCACGGCGCTGAAAAAAAGCGGCTACGCGCTCCAGGGTGAACTCCGGCGAAGTGACCGCCGGTGGCAGCTTTGTCCACCATTCGGGCTCGTCTCGGCCCTCGTGGAAATGCACGCGTCCGAATTGGCGCGGATCGCTGAAGACCAGCGCCCGGGCACTTTGGAAAAGCACGAGGTGATCGTGCTTGCCCGGCTCGAAATCCTTCGCCTCCACGCGCAGCTCGCCTGTCATACCGAGGTGAATCCCGATCCACACGCCGCCCGAAAAGCGAAAGCACATGAGCTTGGCCCGCGCCTCGGAATCCTGATACGTCGCACCCTTCAGCGCTGCCGCGAGCCGCTTCTCATTCACCCCGCGGAAAATTCGCTTGCCCGCGTGCAATTCCACGCGCGTTACTTTCTTCCGCAAGCCTGCGTCCCACTCCTTGCGGTACGATTCAACCTCGGCGAGTTCGGGCACGGCTTAGTTGATGAAACGAATGCAAAGTGGGTAACGATACGCCACGCCTTCGTTGGCTTTGACCGCCGCGATGATCGTGACGATGACATCGAACAACCAGACCGCCGGCAAGAGGATGATTCCCACGAGGAAGAACAGGGAAATGGCGGACATGGCCAGTGCGATCGTCATCGTGATTTGGAAATTCATCGCCTCTTTCCCCTGGTCGTTCACAAAGGGCATCTGGTCCTTTTTCATGGACCACAGAATGAGCGGCACAAAGATGTTCGCAAAGGGGAACAAATGGCCGGCAAAGGAGCTGAGATGGGTAAACATGGCCCATTGGCGCTCATCCGGATTCGGTGTTTCCATGACGCCACCTTGCCGGCAATCGGCTTGGGGAACAACTGCAAACACGCCTCTCGCGTGCTGGAAAAAGACCGGAAATCAGCTTAAGAAAACCCGACCCAGCAAGCTTACGCACCGGTATAGCCTTCCTCTTTCATTCTTCCGCCTTCATCCTTTTCCGAGCCATGCCCATCTACATCTACGAAACGACCAGTCCAAAGAAGCCCGTGCGGCGCTTTGAAGTGCAGCAGAGCATGAAAGACGCAGCACTGACCGAGGATCCCGAGACCGGCGAGCCCGTGCGCCGCGTGATCAGCGGCGGCCTCGGCTATATGAGTAAGTTCAACGCGCCCAAGCACGCCGATATGCAGCGCCAGATGGGCGGCGGTGGCGGCTCGTGCGGGTCCGGTTGCGGCTGCCATTGACGCGCACCGCGCGCTCGCCTTTCATCCGCGCTGCCGTGGCCACCACTACCGTTTCCTCCAAGCCCCGTTCTCCGCTCGGGCTCATTTTTCTCACCATCCTGATCGACATGATCGGCTTCGGGATCGTCATTCCCGTGCTGCCGGTCTACGCCGAGGGCACACGCTTCGCCGCCACGCCCATGCAGCTCAGCCTGCTCGTGGGCGTCTACTCGCTGCTCCAGCTCGTATTTTCGCCGGTGCTCGGCCACCTCTCCGACCGCATCGGGCGCAAGCCGGTGCTCACCGTCAGTATCCTGGGCACGGCCATCGGCTTTTTCGTCACCGGCGCGGCCGGCGCCTACTGGATGCTCCTCCTCGGCCGCATCATCGATGGCGTCAGCGGCGGCAATATCGCCACCGGCATGGCCTGTATCGCCGACGTCACGACGAAGGAAAACCGCTCGAAATCCATGGGCCTGATCGGCGCGGCTTTCGGCATCGGCTTCATGATCGGGCCGGCGCTCGGCGGTGTGCTGGGCAAGATCTCGCCCGCGCTGCCCTTCTACGTCGCCGGCGGGCTGGCGCTGCTGAATTGCGCGCTCGTCGCCGCCCGTCTCCCTGAGACCCTCACGCCCGAGGCGCAGGAGCGGGCCCGCCATCGCGCCAGCATCGGCGAAGTTTTCTCGCAGGGCCGTGCCGGCCTCATCCTCGCCATCCTCGCCAGCCAGTTCGCCTCGGTCACTGGTTTCTCCATCATGACCTCGCTCTTCGCCCTCTTCTGCGAAAAGCGCTTCGGCTACGACATCGCGCACACAGGCTGGATCCTCTTCTATGTCGGGTTCCTCGGCGTGCTCATGCAGGGCGGTCTGTTGCGGCGCCTCCTGAAGCGGCCAATCGAGAAACAACTCGCCCTCATCGGCGCGGGTGTGCTCGCGGTGAGCATGTATTTCCTGCCCTCCACTCCGCCGAGCCTCGGCCTGCTCATGCTCGTCTGTGCCGGCATTTCGGTGGGCAATAGCTTCGTCACCCCCACGATGAACGGCCTCGCCTCGCGCAGCAGCGATGCGCACACCCAGGGCCGCGTGCTCGGCCTGCTCGCTTCCGCGGGCAGCCTCGGCCGCTTTGTCGGTCCCCTCATCGGCTTCCAACTGCTGCGCTTCGATCCCATCGAGCGCTATGGCCGCACGTCCTTCTACGCCAGTGCGGCGATTCTCGTCGTGGCGCTGATCTTCATCACTTTCGTCTCCCCGGGCACAGCCGCCGCCCCCGAGCCCGACGCCATTCCCGAGGCCTGATCCGGGCCCCTCGGCTCCGCCGAAATGCAATTGTAACTTCCCATCTCGACGCGTCCGCTCGACATCGCCGCGTCGAATGCTTACTGCGCTTTTCCAAAACCCCACTACTCCCATCCACCCATGGCAATCCCCCTCGAAGACAAATTCAATGACATCGTCGGCAAGGCGATGCGCGGTCTCCAGTTCAGCGACAGCCAGGTCGCCCAGAAATCCGGCGCGGACGCCGCCGCCATCAATGCCCTGCGCGATGGCCAATGGGACGAAGCCACCGCCCGCAAAGTGGCTCCCACGCTGAATCTCGGCGCCGAGGCCCTCGCCGCTTCCGGCAATGAAAGCTGGGCGCCGAAGCCCAGCTCGATTGATGGTCTCGCGCAATTCAACACGCCCTACGAGGACATGACGGTGAATTCTTACCTCGTGTGGGATCCGAAGACGGGCGAAGCCATCGCCTTCGACACCGGCGCGGATTGCAGCGGCATGCTTGATCTCATCGCGGAGAAGAAGCTGCGCGTGAAATACATCCTGCTCACCCACACCCACGGCGACCACATTTTCGACCTCGACCGCCTGAAGGAAAAGACCGGCGCGCCCGCCTTCGTCGGCGAACGCGAACCCATCGAAGGCGCCGAGCCCTTCGCTGCCGGTCGTTCGTGGGCCATCGGCTCGCTGAAGATCGAGTCGCGCCTCACCTGGGGCCACTCCAAGGGTGGCATCACCTTCGTCGTGACCGGCCTCGCCCAGCCCGTCGCGGTCGTGGGGGATGCCGTCTTCGCCGGCTCCATGGGAGGCGGTGGCATCAGCTATACCGACGCCCTCGCGACGAACAAAAAGGAAATCATCAGTCTCCCCGACAACACCATCGTCGCCCCCGGCCACGGCCCGCTCACGACGGTCGGTGAAGAAAAACAACACAACCCATTCTTTGCGTAAGTGTTGATGTTCGATGTATGATTTATGATTGGGCTACGAACGCATTCACGCCCATCAATCTACTTCGCAAGCATCCTCCTGCCGTTCATGGATAAATTCGCGCTTCAGGCGAGAACCAAGGAATTCGCGGTCCGCGTCCTGAAGCTCGTCGAGCATTTGCCGCACTCCGTCGCCGGCAGAGCAATTGGAAACCAGATCGTTCGGAGTGCCACATCCGTCGGTGCCAACTATCGCGCAGCCTGTCGTGCCCGATCAAAAGCAGAGTTTATCGCCAAGCTAGGAATCGTCGTCGAAGAAGCAGACGAGACTCTTTACTGGCTCGAACTGATCGTGGCCGCCGGCCTTCTGATCCCTCGGAAAGTGTCTTTGCTTTTAAAAGAAGCAAATGAGCTCACGGCCATTTTCAGTAGCGCGCGCTATACTAGCGCACGTCGCGTTCAAGGCGCCGCACCTAAATCATAAATCAAACATCATAATTCAAACCTCCACTATGACTGAAAAAATTGCGTTTGTTGGAGTCGGCCGTATGGGGTCGAACATGGCTCGTCACTTGAAGGATGCGGGCTTCGCGGTCACCGCTGTCTTTGACCAAAATACCGAAGCCGCCCAGACTCTTGCCCAGGAGCTCGGCTGCGTCGTGCCGGCCTCGCTGCCGGACGTCACCGCCGCAGCGGATATCATCATCACCGTAGTCAGCGACGACGAGGCGATGGATGACATCTTCGGCTCGGTCGGGTGCGGGAGCGATTCGTTGCTCGGCACGAAGAGCGGGGTGGGGGTCGCGGAAGGAAAGCTGTTCATCAATTGCGCCACCGTTTCGCCCGGGACGCACGAGCTCGTGGAGAGCCGCGTCACGGAGGCCGACGCGCTTTCGCTCGAAGCCTGCATGGCCTCGAGCATCACCCAGGCGCGGGAAGGCACCTTGTATCTCATGTGCGGCGGCAAGCCGGAGGCCTTCGAGCGGGCCAAACCCGTTCTGGAAAAGCTGGGCAACTCCGTGCGCTATGTCGGCCTTACGGGCTCTGCGGCGAAGGTGAAGGCATTGGTCAACATGGTGATGAATATCAATACCGCCGGCCTCGCCGAAGGTCTCGGCCTGGCCAGTGCGCTCGGCCTGGACCTCACTTTGGTCCGCGAAATCTTCAGCCAGACCGGTGCCGCGTCCAGCGTGCTCGTGACCGATGGCGAAGACATGCAAAATCGCGATCACTCGGTCTTTTTCAGTGCCGCACACGCTGCCAAGGACAGCACCATCGCGGTGATCTTGGCTCACGAACAGGGCCTGGAACTTCCCTTGGCGGAAGCGACCAAGTCGCAGTACGACAAAATGGTCTTCGAGGGCTTGGGCGAGCTGGATAAGTCCGGCATCGCTGAGCTGACCTTCAAGGACCGGCACCCGAGAGACTAAGAAGTGCCACGGAACGAGAGCCCAGTGGCCGCTTTTACCGCATTGGCGATTCCGGACTGTGCGGCCGCTTGGTTCCTGGCTTCCAGCACTTTTCAAAGAAGTCTTCCCGCTTGGCACTTATCAGGCTATCTCTACGTAGTTCCATGAAGCGGCGTCGCCCTTTCCCCATCTTTTTTGTGCTTACGGCGGTCTTGCTCTGCCTGACCACCGTAGTTGGCCTTGCCGTCCCCAAGCCGCCAAAGCCCCCGGAGCCGCCCAAACCGCCAAAGCCGCCGCAAGCGAATGACAACTCCGCAGCCCTCCTGCTTCGCTCCCAGGCATCGGCGCAGCAGCACCTGCTCCAGCAGCAGGCGGCAGCCTCGGCCAAGCAGCAGTTGCTGCAATCTGCTGCGGCATCCTCAAAGCAGCACCTGTTGCAGCAGCAGTCCGCTGCCGCCGCTCAGCATCATCTCTTACTCAACATAGCTGCTGCCGCAGCCCAGCAGCACCTGCTCAGCACCGCCGCCGCAGCAGCGCACCAGCACCTGCTGCTCCAGCAGTCCGCCGCGTCCTCGCGCCAGCATCTGTTGCTGGTCCAAGCCGCGGCCGCCTCGCAGCATCAACTGCTCATCGCCGCGGCCGCTGCCGCGCAACACAGCTTGCTGCTGCAGCAATCGGCGGCTTCCGCTCACTCCCACCTGCTGCTCACCCAGGCTTCTGCTTCCGCGCAGCAGCATCTGCTGGTCGCCGCAGCGTCTGCCGCCCGCGCGCACCTATTGCTGCAACAGACCGCCTCTTCCGCGCAGCATCATCTCCTCCTCACCGCTTCGACCGCCGCGGCGCACCAGCTTCTGCTGGCTCAAGCGGCCGCTTCCGCACATCACCTCCTGTCCACCGCGGCTGCTGCCGCTCACGCGCACCTATTGCTCGCGACCACGGCAAGTTCCGCACATCAATTGCTCAGCGTCGCCGCCGGGGCAGCGCATGCGCATCTTTTGCTGCAGACCACAGCGAGCTCGGCGCACCATCTCCTGAGCGTGGCCGCAGCCGGTGCGCATTCTCACCTGCTCCAGGAGAACACCGCGGCCGCGCAGCACCACTTCCTGTTGCTCAACGCGCAGACCACGGCGGCTCAGCATCACTTGCTGCTCGCGGAAGCGCAGAGCTCCCGCGCGCAGCTGCTCGTCGCGGCGGCAAATGGCGCGCACCACTTCCTGCTCCAGCATCAGGCCAATACCGCCCAACAGCAATTGCTCGTGCAGCAAAACAACGCCGCTTCGCAGCAGCACCTCCTCGCTACCCAGGCCGCAGCGAGCAATCAGCACCTGCTCTTGCAGCAAGCCGCCGCTCAGGCGCAACAGCATCTTCTGCAGGTCCAGGCGACGGCTGCCCAAGCCAATGCAGCGCACAACCAGCAGCAGGCGAAATACGACCAGCTCCTTCAGCAGGCCGCCAAGCGAGGCCCCTTCCCGCCCAACGTCACCGAGACGGGCGCAGTGGACAGAAGCATGCCGATCACGACCA
>JBGGMZ010000158.1:0-7606 GCA_041287745.1 Chthoniobacter sp.
CCAATCGGTGCTCGATACGCTGGAGATCGACGGCCTGGAGGTCTTCAACGCCGCCACCACGCTGAAGCGTTACAACGCCCAAGCCTTCGAATACGCCACGATGAAAAAGCTGCCTATGACTGCCGGCAGCGACGCCCACCACGAGGCGGCGATCGGCACGGCCTACACGATCCTGAATACGAATGATTTCTCGGTAAAAGGCATCCTCGGCCAGATTACCAAAGGCACCGAACTGAATCAGCGCTACCTGTCCCCAAGGGACGCCTTGCGGAAGACCTGGAACAACTGGATGCGCCTGCGCCGCAAACGCGTGCACAAGCCGCCGCAAAACCGCGGCAACGGGTAACGGCGCAACGACGCTCCGAATTTTTTCCGCGCGTCCACCGTCTATCCACTGCCTCCCTCCAAAACTATGAAGCTGCACCTGACCATACTCCTCTCGGCAGTGATCATCGCCGCCGGCCTCGTCCTGGCAGCACGACAGGCCCATGACGTGCGCCCCTTTGCGAATGACATGCTACCCGTGCCCAAGACCATCTCGCGTGCAGACGTGATCAAGGCCGTGGAGCGTCTGGACCAGGCAAAGCTGCTGACCGAGGTAGCAAATCCCAAATCTCAAGTCACATCCCTGCATGTCGTGGATGCCAAAGCCGCGCTCGACGGCAAAAGCATCGGCATATTCACCGAGGCAACGACCAAAGAAGGAGTCAAGTCACCGCTGAATTTCAGCTTCGTTCAAGACGAATTCGGCCGCTGGGTGATCTATACGGGCGCCGAGCCCGTAGTTCTCCCGCTGTAGGTTCTGTTCACGCTCCCGCGGCTGACGGACGGAACTTGCAAACAGCGACCTCGCAGCATCCGCACCCCAAGCCGCTGTCCGGCTGACGCGCTCTCGCAACTCAGCGCGGAGCAGGAGCGGGCGTGGCCGGCTCTTCCGATTTGTTCGTCTCTTTCATTTCCGGCGTGGGACAGTGGACGATGTAAGGCTGATCGGCGATGTCGGGTCCGGAAATCATCCGCGAAGGCGTGCCGACGACTACCGGGACGACCCAATGCTCGTGACCATCGCGCGCCGCGGCGGGCAGAGCGAGATGGAACCCATAGTGACCCGTGCCCATGCCGCGCTCGGCCAGGTCTTCACGGTATTCATCGGCGACAACCCGGCCGATGATGTGTCCATCCATCGAGATGTCCACCGTGACGGGCGTCTTCTGCGTCTTCTTGTTCCAGATGTAGCCGGTGATTTCCTTGCAGGTGAGCTTTTCCACGACCTCCTCGCGCTCAGGGAGCGGTTTGGGCGCAAGGCGTCCGGAGAAGAGCAGCAGGCCAAAGGCAATCGTGTGGAAAGTGAGCACAGGGTTGCCCCATTTCCAGAATGGCCCATCGAACCAGTTGCGCGTTTTGTTCCAGCGGGCAAACCAATCGTAGCCCGAGAGCAGCGCGGCGTGGTAGACGCCGTAGAGCAGATAATACCACTCGGTGCCGTGCCACAGGCCCATGATTCCGAAGGTGAGGAACAGGCCGATGTAGGAGGCGGTATGCTTGTTCTTGAACCACTTGCCCTTCGCCGCCGCGAGCAGGAAGCGCATGTAGATGTGGTCGCGGAACCAGAAGGACAGCGAGATATGCCAGCGGTTCCAGAAGTCGCGGATGTTCGGCGCGAGGAAGGGCTTGTTGAAATTCTCCGGCGTGTGAATGCCGAGCATGTAGCTCACCGCAATGGCAAAGGCGCTGTAACCGGCGAAGTCGAAAAACAGGTAGAACGTGTAGGCATACATGTAGCCCACCACGTGCGCCGCGCCGCCCACGGAGAAGCGGTCCATGAAATGTTTCTCGATGAGTGCGGCAATGATGAACTTGTAGAGAAAGCCGCGGAAGAGCCGCTGCACGGCGACATCGAGATCGTTGAGAAATTCATCGCGGCTGCGCTTGCGCTGCCAATCCTGAGAGAAGCGGCGGAAGCGATCGATCGGCCCCGAGGAAACCGTCGGGAAGAAGAACAGATACGCCACGTAGGTGAATGGCGGGACGGCCTTGACCACGTTGTCCTTGATGCTGAAGACGACATCCAGCGCGCGGAAGGTGACGTAGGAAATGCCGAAGAATCCGATCTCCGTGTGCGGTGCAAATTGCGGCACATACTTCGCCACGCAGAGTGGCAGGATCGCCAGGATGAGCGCCGTGGTGAAAGCACCGCGCACCTTGAAGCGCAGGAAGCCCGTCGCCACCGCCCACTGCCAGACCAGGTAGCCGAGCGCGATCCAGATTTCCTGCACCCGCTGGCCCTGCCACACCTCGTGGGACTTCTGAAATTGCAGTGCGCAGAAAGCCAGCGTGGCAATGAAAGCCCAGCGTGAATTGGCCCGGCCAAACAGGCCGAGGATGATCGCCGGAATGGCGACGTAGAGCAGCAGCCCGAAGTAGGTGAAATCCGCGAAGGGATTCACTTCAGGAGCTCCGCGAGTTTACGACGGTCGGCCTTGCCGTTGGCCGTCATGGGGAAAGCCTCGAGGAACCAGAATTTACGCGGGACCATGTAGGCGGGCAACTTCTCGGCGAGTTGCTTCTTGAGCGCCAGCGAGATCTCGAAATCCGAGCCCGTGCCGCGTTCGCGCAGGACGACAAAGCCGGCCAGGGAATCGGGCTTGCCGTTCTTTTCCACGACCAGCACAACGGCGTCGGAAATCTGCGGTAGGTTGCGCAGATGCGATTCGATGTCGCCGATCTCGATGCGGTAGCCGTGTAGCTTGATCTGCCCATCCATGCGTCCCTCGAAAAAGATGAGCCCCTCGCGGGTACGGCCCCAGTCGCCCGTGCGATAAGCGCGTGTGCCGTCGGTCGCGAAGAAAGCTTTCTCCGTCAGGTCGGGACGCCCAAGATAACCGGGGCTGACATTTGGGCCGATGATGACGATCTCGCCGCGCTCGCCCTCGGGCACCTCGGCACGCTTTTCATCCATGATGGCGATGCGCGTGCCGGGCATGGCGGCGCCGACCGGCAGCGGCGAGTGTTTCGCGATCACGTCGCGAGTCACGAGGATCGAAGTGGTCGCCACGGTCGCCTCCGTAGGTCCGTAGGTATTCCAGATTTCGGCATTCGGAAAACGGTCGAGCAATTGCGCCGCGGTCTCCGGCGCGAGTGTCTCCCCGCAGAACCAGAACCGGCGAATCTGCGGGAGCATCGCGGGACCGAAGCTCTTTTCCACCAGACACATCTGCGCGAAGGACGGGGTGGAAACCCAGGTGGTAATGCCGGAGCCGGCGAAGGCCTGGTAGAGCACCTTGGGATTGGCAATCGCCTCCTTGGTCACACTGAAAAGCGTGCCGCCACTGGCCAGGCTGGAGTAGAGATCCATGACCGAGAGGTCGAAGGAAAACGGCGCCTGGTTGAGGAAGGTCTCGTTCAGCTCCGGGAACTTCTGCTCGCCGAGCGTCCAGACGACAAAGGTGGAAAGACAGTCGTGGGTGATGACCACGCCCTTCGGCTCGCCCGTGCTGCCGGAGGTGAAAATGATGTAGTAAGGATCCTCGCCCGAGACTCGTTTCGGAGCTGTAGCCACGGCGCTCTGCCGCCGTGCCGGAGCGTCGCTCGACGCTCCTTCGCCCCGACTGAGCGGGGCGGCTACAGAAGCCAGCGCTTCGCGCACCGCTTCCGGCGTGAGCGTGAGGGCGGCATTGGCATTCTGCACGATCCGCTCGGCGCGCTGGGCCGGGATGGACGTATCGATTGGCACATACGGGTGCCCGCTTTTCACTGCGCCCAGGAAAGCCACGAGCATCTCGTTTTCCTTGTGCCCGATCACGGCGATGGGCGCGCGATTGTCGCCCAGCTTCTCCGTGAGCCAGGCGGCGAGCGCATCCGACTGCGCGCGCAGTTCACCATAGGTCAGCGTGCGGCCTTCGCTGATATGCGCCGGGCGTTCTGGCGCGACGGCGCCCCAATGATCGATGCGAGCAAGCAGGTCCACGACTTAGAAGCCTTGGTAGACGAAGGGCGGCGTGGAGAAATCGCCACGGCCGTAGAGGTAGATCAATCCGGCAATGATGCCGAGATAGTAGAAGACCAGCAGCGTCTGGTGCACGGCCGGACGTTGAAAGAACTGCGGGACCTTCATGGTCTCAGCT
This sequence comes from Chthoniobacter sp., assembly GCA_041287745.1. GTDB lineage: Bacteria > Verrucomicrobiota > Verrucomicrobiia > Chthoniobacterales > Chthoniobacteraceae > Chthoniobacter. Next base: position 4,125 of record JBGGMZ010000158.1, read on the forward strand.
CGCGATGCGTTGCTCGACGTCGGCGATGATCAGGCGGGGCGTGGCCCACTTGTCGCGCTCGAATTCCGCCGGCGAAATTTCGACGCCGAACTCCTGAGAAATGGCGACGATCAGTTCGACCGTCTTCATGGAATCGAGCACCTGCGAATCGTAGAGCGGCAGGTCGAGGTTGCGCTCGACTTCATCCGTCTCGGCGACGGTTTTCAGGACTTCGAGCAATCGGGTGGAGGTAGACATGGGGAAGTGGGGAAGGTGCAGCGGTGATGCGTTTCGCCCGTTGTCACTTAGGGGAAATATAATTCCGCCCGGTGATCTTTCGAGCATTTTTGGCGTCCGACGCTACGGAAGCGGACGGCGCTCAGTCCTCGCGCTCGTGATAAAAATCATCGAGTGCCTTGTTGTAATACAGCCAGCCTTGGGGGCTGAGATGGTCGAGGAAATCGACGAGGAAAGCGGGATCCTTCTGATGTTCGCGGAAGTCGAGGAGGGCCACATCGTAGCGGGCGGCGGTCTCGTCGAGCTTGCGGAGGTAAGCGGTGCGCGCCTCGGGCGATACGCCGTAGGCTTCCAGCCGGATATCCTCCACCGGCATGCTGAGCAGCAATGGCTGGGCGCCGAGCTCGCGGAAGACGCGCAGCAGCAGCTCGAGATCGGTCCACTCCTTGGCGTTCTTCACCATCTTCACGAAGTTCTGGGTCTGCGCTGCGGTCGTGATGTGCGCGGTGGCAAATTTCTGGCGCTTGCGGACAACCTCGTTGTGCTTGGCCTGCACGGAGGCGCCATTGACCGCAAACTGCGCGGCACGTTTGACCAGCGTGTTCCAGTTCAGCGCGCGCAGGCCGCGACGGGAGGGCTGGTTGAGCTTCGCATCTTCATCGATGATGTGCATCGCCGCCTCGAAATGATCCTGCGCCCGGCCGATGGCATTTTCCATCAAGCCCAACGGCAATACCGCGGCATACAGCAGCTGGTCCGCCCGCGTGCCCCCGGCGAGGCGGCGCAGCGTAAATTCCAGCAGCCACTGGTTTTCCAGCGTCTTCGGGTAGTCGAGCATCCGACGGGCGATGTCGTGCTTCAGGTCGGCACTCAGCTTGTTGCTGAAGGCGAGTTCGTAGGCCTGCAAGTGGGAGAAATTGCCCTCATACCATTTCGGGTCGAATGCCTCGGTGAAAAACCAACCCGGCGACATGGAGAAGGCAACCTTCTTGCCGGCAATATCGTCGCCCACTGCGGCGACCTTCTGCAGCACGGCCAGCGACGTGGTGCCCGGCTGGCCCACGGGGAAGACGCGGAAGCCGGTGGGGTAATCCTGGAAGAATTGCGCCGCGTTGTTCGGCATCTCCTTGGCCAGCTCGGAGCTACCGTAAAGAACGAGCAAGTCCGACTGCGTGAACGCTTTCTTTTGCAACACCACGCCGTGCAATTTGACCTCGGAAAGGTCGGGCGCGAGGGCGTGGACATAGCGCTGCTCGATGCGGTCGCAGTACACGACGCCGACGCCCACGGCGACGAGCACGACGGCGATCGCGATGAGGGCGGCGAGCAGATGGCTTCTCTGGGAGGGGGATCCAGTTTTCACGGGGACGCCTATTATGACTACAGTCGACAGAATCTCAAGGTGAATAAAAGATCCGCAGGCGGCCCCGTCCCGCAACCCCGATCTTTGCAGGCTTCCGGGGCGTCGCAGGCGGGAAACCCTGCTGTGAGGCTGTTGCCGGCTTGATCAACCACGATTAACTACGATTCAGCACGATCTCTCTGGATCGGCGCGGTCCTCGGACGCATCGGCGGGCACGGGCTTGCCCGGTAGCGGCCCCCCCCCCCGCATCGGTCGCCCTCCACATGCACTCCGTCACCGGCACGAAAATTTGGCCTTCGATTCACCACGATTAGACACGATTGACTACGATTACTCTGGAGTGTCGCCATCGGACACCCCTTCCGCTTCCCCCGCCCCACCACACGGCGTGCCGACCTATCCCAAACAAAAATATGCACGCGCGAACACCATTCTACCACTCCCGTCAAGCCCCACCCTTCGGCACCGGCGGAGGAGCCTGCCTCACCTGCACGAAGAGCGGCCAATAGATGACAAACAGGATCCCGCTCAAGACCTGAAAGACAATGAGGAGCCCTGGGAAAAGGAAGATGCCAAACTGTTCCACCAGGTAAGTCAGAAATATCCCGGCGAGAAAGACCAGCACCACGAACCACGGGCGCCGAATGCGCATGAGCCAATAGCGCAGCCCCAAACAGATCAGGTTAGGAATGAGCAACATGCCGCCCGCGAATACGGGGGAAGGCACGGCGAAGGTGTTGTAGCCGATCCCCCGCACACAATAGTGAGCCGTCGCTACCGCCGAGACGGCGAAAAACGTCCACGCCAGCCACATGAAAACGACGGCTACTACCTTGGACATACATTGGTGATACTACACCCGTCCCGGCCCATCACTTGCTCATTTGGGTTGCGGAGGCTGCTTCGCCTTGCTCGGCGGTTGCTTGCCAGCGGATGGATTCTTGGCCTTCTGCTTGTCTTTGTTTCGCTCGGCAATGTTGAGCAACTCCAGGCCGAGTTTGTGAGCGGTGCCCGGCTGGAGACACAACGCCACCTTGAAGGAAGGGCGGGCAATATCTTGTTCCGTGGGAACATTGCGGCGCAGTTGGATCCAGATGTGATGGTTGTCGCTATAAACGTGAACCGCATCGGTCTCGTTCACCGGAAGTTGAACAGCTCTCATACCTGTGGGGGTTGCCATGGTAGTTTGCGGGTTAGTTGCGGCGGTTTGATTGGGCGCTCTTTTTCCGTTCAGCGGTTGAGGATCCATTCGTGGAAGTCGGGGAACACATCCGGGTCGAGATCGAGCAAGGCCTGGCCGACATCGGAAAAGCCTTTGGCCAACGCGAGCGCAGAAAGTGCGCTGCGACCAAATGCATCGTCCCATTCGCAATGGACGCAGGCTGCGACGAGCGTCGGCATCGTCCGCCATGCTGCCTCGTAGCCCGGGCGCAGATCATCAGGGACTGCGATCTTGCCGGCCACCCGCGCGCACTCGATCGAGGCTGGCAGGCAAAAGAAGCTATGGGTCACGCGGTCCGGCGCACTGAGTCCGATTCGGATGAGGTGCGGGACCGCTGCAAAAGACGCCGGATACACCGACCCTTGATGATACAGGCTCATCCAAAGACCCTCCCACGGATCGACGAGCGGCATCTCCTCCGCCGGAAACTCCGACAGGCGAGTCAACAACGCGGGGATATTCGAGGCCGGCCCGTAGCATTGGCGCAATTCGGCCCAGCGAGGACTGTCGAGAGGGATCATGTGCAGTTGTTTTAGAATGACCGCCCCCTCATTCCTCCCAAGGAAGCGATTCAGAATGCAGGTAGATCAGCGGGGCGCATACATAGGCAAAGCTCACTTGCTTGCCAGTGCGAGGGAACAGCGTCCGCCCGTAGACGACTGTCTGGTAGGCGTCGACGCA
>JBGGMZ010000159.1:0-5853 GCA_041287745.1 Chthoniobacter sp.
GTGCGAGCCTGGCCGATATCGCCCTTGGCCTTGTTGTGCTCGGCCTCGACGGTCTGCAAAGCCTGCACTTTGACGGAGAGACTTTCGCGCTCGGTCTGCAAGGACTTGAGTTGAGCCTGAAGGTTTTCGTTTTCGGTGCGAGCCTGGCCGATATCGCCCTTGGCCTTGCTGTGCTCGGCCTCGACGGTCTGCAAAGTCTGCACTTTGGCGGAGAGACTCTCGCGCTCGGTCTGCAAGGACTTGAGTTGCGCCTGGAGGTTTTCGTTTTCGGTGCGGGCCTGACCGATGTCGCCCTTGGCCTTGTTGTGCTCCGCTTCCACGCCCTGCAAGGCTGCCAGTGTCGCGGTCACGGTGGTAAACTCCGCCTGCAGCGACTTGAGCTGCTCCTGCAATTTTTCGTTCTCCGTACGGAGTTGCGCGGCATCGCCCTGGGTCTGCTTGTGCTCGGCCTCTACTTTGGCAAAGACCTGCTTCTGCTCGCCGTGCTGGGCCAGCGACTTCTCATGTTCCGCGACTTGCGCGGCGAGTTTCTGCTTCTCGCTGTTGATCGCTTCCTTTTCCTGCAGCAGGCCCTTGATGCGCGTGCGGTAGGTATCGATGTCCGATTCAAACTGGGCAGCGATGCGCGCCTCCCACTGCTCGGGCTGGGGAGCGGCCGCGATGGCTTCCTGTGCCGCCGCCAGCTTCTTGCGCGTCTCCTCGAGATCGGCGGTCAGCTTCAAATTCGCGGCCTGCAGGGCGGACGATTGATCCTGAACTTCCTTGAGCCCGCGCCCGGACTCTGCGTCCCGCTTGCGCAGTGTTGAATCGTGTTCGCGCTGGAGCGAGTTCTGCAACTCCTGGAGCTTCGTTGCGGATTCCTGCTGCGTGCGGTCTGCCGCCGCGAGCTGGCGCTCGGCCTTGATCTTGGCTTCCCGTTCACGCGCGAGTTCCTGCGCGTTGTCGCGCTGGGCCGTCTCGAGCACGCCGATCCGGCGCTGCAATTCCTCGACCTGCTTCTGCGCTGCCGCTGCGGCCGCGCCGCTGGGCGCCGCTGCGGCAGCCGCCTCGGTCAGGGCTGCACCGATCTTGCCCCGCTTTTGAAATTCCGTGATCTGCTTGGAAAGATTTGCCTGCTGTTGGGCGAGCGCATCGCGTTCGGCGACGAGATCCTTGATCCGCTGGTCGTTCTGCGTGGACGCCCGGCCCAGTTCCACCTTGAGATTCGACAGCTCGATCTTGAACCCGTCGCGCTCCTGCTGAACCTTCGCGAGATTGTCGGCGCTCTTCGCGGCCACGCTCTTTTCAAATTCAACCTGCTCGTTCTTGTCGTCCGAATCCTTCTTCGCGCGAACGAGCTCCACGATCACCTTTTCACGCTCATCGAGCAGCGACTTCCGTTGCTGGTCGGCTGCGGCGAGCTGGCGCTCGTATTCGCCTTTCATTCGCGCCACGAGACTGCGCATGACGTCGCGCGCCTTGATGGCGTCTTCCTTCGTCATCTTCTCGTCTTCCTCGGCATTGGTCGGAGGAATCGGAATTTCCGGTGGTTTCGGCAATGGCGCTGCGGCTGGCGGAGGCAGTGGCGAGCCGGCTGGAGACTGCGCCTGGGTATCGGCCGGACTACCTGGGATAATATTGCGCACGGCACGCCGGGAACGCAGCTTTTCCGCAAGCGAATCCGCAGCCGCCGCGGTGAGGCCCACTGGCCCGGCGCCACCCTGCTGATTGCGATGCGCAACCAGCATCTTCATCACCTTCTGCCACGGGAAACGCACTTCGGCATTATCTGCCGGCAGGATCTGGCCGCGAAAAATGCCCGGCACGCGCCGGTAAATCTCCGACACTGGAACAGTCGTCTGGCCGCGCGCAATGCGATCGGCCAGTTCACCCACTTCGAAGGCAAGCGGAGTTGCTGGGTCGGGCTTTTGGTCACCCAGAAGATGAGCAGGAATACGCTGCAGGAAATCACCCAGCTCCAGTGTGATCTCGTGCTGCGGCCCCGCGAAGCCAGCCAGACTCGGTGCTGGGATGGAAGACGACGCTTCCTTTTTTGACGGCAATTTGAAATCGGGATTGTAGCCCGCCGCCACGGTGGCCGCTGCTATCTGTACAGCAGGATCGGGCTTCCGGGGGGGAGCTGGTTCAGCCTTGCTTTCGGGCGCTGGCACCGGCTTCGCCTCGGGAGCATTCTCCTGCGTCTTTTCTTCAGACGCTTTTCGTTTGAAACGATCGAGAAATGACATGAGCCGACTTTGTTTTTGAAAATATTAGCACGTTCTAGTCCCTAAGCGCGTCAAGTTGTTATCCTGTCGCAATCAATTTGTCTGTGAAAATTGTGGGGTTGATCAAATTTTCTCCTGCCCCATCTTTCAGTAGGTTTTCACAGGCCGTGGCCATCCGTTCGGGCAGCACCGCAACAACGCGTACATGGTCCCCCTCGTAGTGGGTTTCCAAGACCCGCGCGTGGCGGTGCAGTTGGGCCATTAAAGCCCCGGCGCTGTTTGGGATGCGAAATTCCCGCGTGACCATTCCGTTGGCCACCAATTCACCCATCCGCTCGACTAATTTCTCGATCCCTTCGCCGGTTTGAACCGACAGAAAAACCGCCTCCGGGAAGTGGTGCCGGAGCCCGACGAGAACCGTGTTATCGCGTATTTTATCGATCTTGTTGAAGGCCACAATCGTCCGTTTCGCATCGGCTCCCAATTCTGTAAGCACCTTCACGGTCGTATTATAGAACTCCATCACCTCCGGCTGACTGGCATCCAGCAGGTGGACCAAAAAGTCGGAAAGTGTCGCCTCCTCGAGCGTTGCATTGAAGGCTTCCACCAGCCGGTGCGGCAATTTACGCACAAATCCGACGGTATCGGTGAGCAGCAATGGCTGCTTGTTAGGTAGCGCAATTTTGCGAGTCGTAGTGTCCAAAGTCGCGAAAAGCTTGTCTTCGATCAGTACGTCCGCGCCGGTCAGCCGGCGGAGAAGAGACGACTTGCCGGCATTCGTGTAGCCTACGATTGCGGCATTTGGCACCGGCGCGCGCTTGCGATCCTTGCGCTGAGTGGCCCGGGATTGGTGCACTTGCACCAGATCACGTTTGCAGCGGTCGATCGCGAGGCGAATGCGGCGTTTGTCCTGCTCGAGCTGTGTCTCGCCCTCGCCGCGGTTGCCGATGCCACCGCCCTGGCGGACAAGGTGTCCCCAAGCCCGGGTCAATCGCGGCAGCGAGTATTCCAGTTGCGCCAGCTCCACTTGCAGACGCGCTTCGCGGGTCTGCGCGCGCTTTCCGAAAATATCGAGGATCACTTCCTGCCGGTCGATCACCACCACGCCAGCCAGCTTCTCCCAGTTCCGCTGCTGGCTGGGGGTCAGCTCGTTGTCGAAGATGATCACGTCGTAGCCCTGATCCTTGGCGTGCTTCACGATTTCATCCGCCTTGCCGGTGCCGATGAGCAAACGCGCATGCTGCTCGCGATGGTGCACGAGCGTCCGGTCCATGACCGGAATGCCGAGCGTCTTGACCAGCTCCTCCAGTTCCTCGAGCAAGCTTGCCGCTTCGGTCCGGGCATTGACATCGGTGTAAGCGCCCACCAGAAGCGCGCGCTCCACCATTTTTTCCTTCTCTTTAATATCGATCATGGAATTTCCCAAGAGAAGCAGCATACCCATAGCCGCTGCCGACGCAAAGGAAGACCGTAGGGACGTTTGCAGGGTGCGGCGGGTATTTTCACGACCCGAGCATCCCTTCGGAATTCCCATCGCCTCCGACGATGGCAGACGCTACTTCTTTCCAGCACACCTCGATGAAGAACCTGCTCGTCTGGCAAAAGCTCGCCCTGGTCGGCGCGGTTTTTTTGGTTCCGCTCATCGTCGTCACCTACGCACTCGTCTCATCGGTCCAGAGCCTCGGCATTGCCACGGCCCGCCATGAACTCCTCGGCCTGGAGTATTCCCGGGCGCTCCAGCAGGTTTTGGTGGACTTGCAGGTTCTCCGCGGGTCGGAGGCCAGCGGCTCCGAAGCTGCCCAAGTCATTCATCGCGACGCCCTGCGGCGGGATCTCGCCGGCCTCGATGCTGTCGATGCACGGCTGCAGGGCGGCTTGCATCTTTCCGGGGAATGGCCGCTGCTCGCCGCGCATTGCCGGAAGATCCTCGACGCCCCGCCCTCCTCGACCACGCGGGAGGAGATGGCCCGCAGCACGCGCAGCGGTCTCGATCTGCTCAAAAAAGTGGCGGACCACTCCGAGCTCATGCTCGATCCGGAGCTCGGCAGCTACTACCTGATGGACCTGTGCCTGTCGAAATTGCCCGAGCACGCGGAGCTCGTCACCCAGGCCTGGACCCGACTCGCCGTGACCGCGTCGGGGCAGCCGCTCGGCGCCGCGGCGCGAAACGAATTGCAGCGCGACTCCGCACTGATCGATTACCTGCACACCCAAGCCCTGGAGTCGCTGGCGAAAGCGCGTGAGGCGACGCCCAAGGCCACCGGCCAGTTGCGCCTATCGGAGCCCGCGTCGGACGCGATCACGCAGGTGTTCACCTCGGAAACCTGGCAGATGGATCACGCCTCGCTGGCGGCGGCCATGACCGCGCGCCTTCAGGCGGACTACGATCTCTCCGCGCAGGTGAGTGTTGCACTGACCGATCTGCTCCATGAACGCATCGAGCGCCTGCAGGGCCGCGTGAAGCGCTCCCTCGTCCTCGGCGCCCTCGGGCTGGTGCTCGTGTCCGCGCTCGGCTGGTCGCTCATTCGCGATATCACCCGCCCGCTGGGCGAACTCGCCACCACCGCGCGGGCCATCGAGAGCGGCGAGCTCGATGCGCCTGTCACCGTGAAGTATCGGCGCGACGAGATCGGCCGGCTGGCCGATGCGCTGCGGCGCATGATCATCGCCCAGCGCCAGAGCCGGCAGAAGCTGGTGGAAGGCAACATCGCCATGCTGGCCGCGAATGAAAAACTGCAGGCCAAGACGGATGAAGCGCAGCGGCTCGCCGAGGAGGCCAATATCGCCAACCGGGCCAAGCGCGATTTCCTCGCCGTGATGAGCCACGAGATTCGCACGCCGATGAATGGCATCATCGGCATGACCGAGCTCGCGCTGAACACCGAGCTTACCCCCACGCAGCACGAGTACCTGGATATGGTGCGCAGCTCCGCGGAGACGCTGCTGGAATTGCTCAACGACATCCTCGATTTCTCGAAGATCGAAGCCGGCCGGCTGGAGCTCGAGCATATCGACTTCGACCTGCGCGACCTGCTCGGCGATACCATGCAGGCACTGGGCGTGCGCGCCCATGGGCGCGGCCTGGAGCTGGCCCTGCAGATCCGGCCGGATGTGCCCGACGCGCTCACCGGAGATCCCCATCGCCTGCGGCAGGTGGTGGTGAATCTGGTGGGCAATGCGCTCAAGTTTACCGAGGAGGGCGAAGTCAAGGTGCTGGTCGAGGATGCCGGCTCGCAGGGCGACGAGGTGCGACTCCGCTTCGCCGTAAGCGATACGGGTATCGGCATTCCGGACGATGCGCAGGCGCGCATCTTCAGCGCTTTTTCGCAGGCGGATAGCTCCACCACCCGGCGCTTCGGCGGCAGTGGGCTTGGGCTGGCCATCACCAGCCAGCTCGTGGAATTGATGGGCGGCCAGATCAACGTGGAAAGCGAGGTGGGGCGGGGGAGTACGTTTACCTTTAGCGCCACATTTGCCCCGCAGCCCGAGCGGCCTTCGGCGGCAGTGCCACATCTCGAGGGCTTGCGGGTCCTGGCGGTGGATGACAATGCGACGAACCGCCACATCCTGCGCGAGCTCTTCACGAGTTGGGGGATGGAGGTAATCATCGCCGAGTCTGCTCCGCAGGCGCTCGACGTGCTCGAGGCCG
>JBGGMZ010000160.1:0-6310 GCA_041287745.1 Chthoniobacter sp.
GGTCCGACCGAGCAACTGCCGCTCGTCGCCCGGCTGGTGACGGAACTCGGGCTCGACGTGCGCAGCGGGCATTTCTGGGGCATGGATGAATGGTTCGACGAGGAGACGGGCAAAGAGATGCCGGTGACGCATCCCCTCTCGTTTGAAAAGGCCGATCGCGAGATGTGTTTCAACCGCATTCCGAAAAAGCAGCGCATGCCCGATGCGCACCTCCATTTCCCGAAAGCGGATACGACCGCCTACACCAAATCGTACGACGCCGGGGTGCGTTGCGCGGTGATGCAAGGCGGGCAGGGCGACGTGAAGCACTGGGCCTTCAACGATCCGCTGCAGCGCAAGGGCAAATACAAGGCCGCGCCCCCGACGCCTGCGGAATATCGCAAACTGGCCACGCGCGTGGTGGATCTGCATCCGCTGACCATCGCGCAAAACGCGCGCACCAGTGGTGGCGGCAACATCGCCATGGTCCCGACCAAGGCGATTACCGTCGGCCCGGTCGAGACATGGAAAGCGGAGAAGGTCTCCATCTGGCAGGCCGGCACGCATGACAATCCCTTCGGACAGCGGCTCACCGCGTATCTCATTTCCAAGGGACTCGCGACCTCGTGCGTGCCCATGTCGCTGCTCGCCGATCACCCGAATGTGCAATTCAACTATTACCGCGGCGGCCTCGGTACGTGCGCGGTGGAGATGCACTGATCGACCGCCGGATAAGATCGAGTGAGGATCGCATTCGCTGATTTTTCGCCATGGGATTACCATGTCCTGAGCGTGGAGACGCAGCCGTTCGGTGGTTCGCAGTCCGCTGCCTGCTACCTGGCGCGCGAGCTGGCCATGCTGGGGCATGAGGTTTTCTTTGTGAACCATACGCGCACGCCCGGACACTATGCGGGCGTGACGTGCCTGGCTTGGTCGACCGCTACGGCGCCTTCTCTGCAGGCCTTGAATCTCGACGTTTTCGTGTGTCTACCGGGAGCCGGTTCGGGAAGATTGATGCGCGACGTCCTGGGGAAGAAGACGCGTCTGGTGCTGTGGACGCAGCACCGCATCGATCAGCCGGCCGTGGCGGCCCTCGCGCAGCCGGAGGAAAGCGAGTGCTACGATGCGTTCGCCTTTGTCAGTGAATGGCAGCGGGACGAATTTCGCCTCGGCTTCGGACTGCCCTTTGTGCGTACACAGATCCTGCGCAATGCCGCGGCACCGGCGTTTGTGGATTTGTTTCCCGAGGACCGGCCGATCCTTCCGCAGAAAACGATGCCACCGGTGCTGGCCTACACGAGCACTCCCTACCGCGGACTGGATGTGCTGCTGGAGGCCTTCCCTGCGATTCGCCAGCAGGTGCCCGGCGCGCGATTGCGGGTTTTTTCCAGCATGGCCGTTTATAAAGAATCAGCCGCGGCTGACCAGGCGCAGTATGGCACCCTTTATCAGCGCTGTCGCGAGACGCCCGGTGTGGAGTATGTCGGTTCGCTGGATCAGCCGGCACTGGCCCGCGAGCTGAGCAGTGTCTCGGTCCTTGCTTATCCAAATACATTTCCTGAGACCTCCTGCATCGCTGTGCTCGAGGCCATGGCCAGCGGCTGCCGGATCGTCACTACCGCGCAGGGGGCGCTGCCGGAGACGACGGCTGGTTTCGCGCGCCTCGTTTCTTTCGGGGGGAACCGGTCATTCAATTTGCAGCGGTTCGTCGATCAAACAGTGGCCGCGATTCGCGAAGTGCAAAGCGGCGACCCGGCGGTGGAAGCCTCGCTGCGCCGGCAGGTGGATTACATCCGCGAGAATGCGACGTGGGCGGTGCGTGCCGGACAGTGGGCGGAGTGGCTGGCGGATGTAATTGGAACATCCAACACCCAACTTCCAACGCCCAACATCCAATAGGGTTCAACGGCCGCACGCTGGCGCCATTGGATGGTGGATGTTTAAAACCCCAAGTGCTTGTGCAGGAACTGGAAGGTTCCAACACCATGAATAGTGTGCGGCCCGTCGAACCACTCGATCTCCGTGCGATCGCCGATGCCGAGCTTGTCGTAGCCGCGTTTCACCTTGGCGTATTCGTAGCCGACCCATTCGTCGAGGCCTACGCCGTCGTCGTGGCCGCGCTCAACCATGAAGGGACGCGGCGCGATGAGCATGGCCATCTCGGCGTAGTTGGCCGTGTTGGCCAGATTCCACTCGGGCATTTCATACTCGGGTGAAACCATGTAGGTGCCGCGGTAGGTGAGGCTCACATTCTTGCGGATCCATTCGTTGAAATCGCCGGAGCAGATGGAAAGGCAATAGCGATCGAGGAGCGCGGGTAGCCGCATCGCGCTCTTGCCGCCGTAGCTCAAGCCATAAAAAGCGATGCGCTGCGGATCGACGAAGGGCAGGCTGGCGAGCCATTGCGTGGTGACGTCGTGCTGCGCGAGGATGAAGGAAAAGAGCGAGAGCCCGAGCGGGTTCGCTTTTCGCTGGAGCACGCGAAATTTGTCCTGCCCGCGATAGGGATTGTGCGGCGCATAGGTAATGAAGCCTTGCTCCGCGAGTTGCGTGGCGAAACCCTTGTAGAAGTGAAACGCCGGGCCCTTTGGGTCTGGGTTCACGGTATCTTCTGGCAGGCCTTCGAGTCCATGCTGGCAGACGACGACCGGCCTGCGTTCGCCGGGCTTGAGATCTTTCGGCACGAGCAGCCAGCCCCATGCGTAGACATCGGGCAGCACGTCGAGCATCACTTCGTATGTGCGTACCTTGTCGCTCTCGGCAATCAATCGCGTGCGCGCATTCGGCGGGAGAAAAGGCCCGTCGATCTTGCCAATGGAATCCCGCCACAGACGCTCGTGCAGCGCATGCTGGGTGGTGTCCCAATCGGCGCCGGGTTTGACCTTCGACCAGATCCGATTGGTTCGTTCTTGCTCCTGAGCCGGAACGAGACTTTGCGTGAACGTTTCCAATTCTCGCACGGTGCGCTTTTGCCGCGCTTCGTCGACTGCTTTGTCCGGCCATTCGCTGCTGAATGAAACAACGGAGAAAGGAAGACTGGGCATGTTCAATGCCGTGACGAGGGAGGGCGCCACCCTTTCTGAATTTGTGAGTATGGTGACCTCTGGCCCATGCAGTTCACGGAGAATCGCATTGGCTCGATTTTGCTCGAGGGCGATTTCTTCGCCCGTAAAGGGCGCAATCACTCCCGGCGCGGCTCCCCTGCGTTGCGAGTCGGCAAGTGGTGGACCGCCGACCGCTGGAGTGCCTGCCGGATCGACGAAGAGCGGGCGGGGCGCCACGAGAGCGGCCAACTCGGCATTCCCAAAATTGCGGAGCAAGCCGAAGACATTGCGATAGATCGGCTCCGCGTAAAGATGCTCGTGCGGCCCGAAATATCCTCCAACAGAAACGGTCTCGATGCGCGGGTCCAACGCGGCGGAAACTAGTGCCACCAACCCACCCTCTCCCTGTCCCGCGACGACGATGTGAGTGGCATCTCCTGCGAGCGCGGAATCCCTGGCGCGCAGGGCATCGATCGCGGCAAAGACCTTCTGTGCTTCGTAGCCGATGACCGTCCGGCCGAGCTCAAACGCCTGGCGATAAATCCACTCGCGATGGGGCTGATTGGTGAAGCGCTGCTTCGCCTCGATCCCCGACCATGTATCGCGCCGGTCCACGAGGGTCATGGAGAGGACGATCCAATCCTCCTCGAGAAAATCGAAAGTGTAGGGTGCGCTTTCGGGGCGGCCATCCGCATCGGGCAACACGATCACGATGCCGCGAGGCTTCTTTAAAGGGTAATAGAGGACGCCCTCCCCATGCACTCCGGGCAGGACCGGCCAGCGGACTTTCTCGGTCGGAAATGGGCCGTAGTTATCTTTCATTTTTTCGAGGCCGGCGCGACCGGAATATTCGAGTGGACCCGTTTCGCGCTGATCCACGATGCCGAGTTGTCGGCGCAGTTCTTCCCTGCGTGCATTGGCGAAAGTTTCCCATTGCGCGGGGTCCTTGGCCGCGGCCTGCCACGTGTGAGCCCGCTCTTCCGCTGCGTGGGCGGTTTCCCGCTCCAGCCATTGGTCGATGCCTTCGACCATCTTCGCGGAGAGGTCGCCGGTGGCCTCGAGTGGTTTCGTGCCGGGGAGGGGATCGGCGTGCAGAGGCGCACCGAGGGTGAATGCGAGAAGCAGCGAGGTGGCGAAGGCGGGCGCTTTCATGTGGCGGATTATGCGGTGATCTTCCAACGGGCCTGCCGCAGGACGGCGTAGGGTGAATCCTTCATGTGCTCGTACCAGATGGTGAGCAATGAGCCATCCTCGAATTCCACCGTACTCGGGTAGCCGAGATCGCCGCCGGCGCCGTCGCCATAGATGGTGAGCGGCTCAGACCACGTGCGCCCGGCGTCGGAGCTGATGCGCGCTTGATTACCGAAGGGCGCGCGGCGATAGCCGTAGGTCATGAGCAGGCGGCCATCGCGCAGGCGATTGAGGAAAGAGGGCAGGCCCCACACGCCGATGGAGTGCGGCTCGGTCCACGTCTTGCCGCTATCGGTGGATTCCGTCTGCAGCGTCTCGCCGTAGCCGATTTTGTTTTCATTGCGGATGTGGACGATGAGGCGTCCGTCGCCCGCTTCCACGGCGTGCAGTTCGTGATACTTCGCCCCGGCATCGCCCGCACGTGCGGGAATTTCTGCGAGCCACTTCCAGGTCGCTCCATCGTCGAGCGATTCGCACACGCCGATGCGATTCTCCGGCGTCCAGAGTTGCTTGCCTGCGTAGAGCAGGCGGCCGTCGGCGAGTTGAATGGGGCCGTGAGGACTGTTCACGATTGTGGGAGAGCGGGCCGACCACGTGACGCCGCCATCGGTCGATCGGATCATCCATTCGCCGAGGTTGGCCTTGCGTTCTTCCGCAGAGAATCGCGTGTAGGCGGCCTGCCAGCGTTGCAGCTTCTCCTCGGGCCATGCACCGGGCTGACCTTTCTTTTTCTCTGCGTCGAGCAACATGCGCTCATACGCGAGCGAGGTGAAGGTCGTGGCGAGCAGCGTGCCCTTCGCGGTTTCGAGGATTCCGGCGTCGCGATCATCGCTCGGGCTGTCGAGGATCGTTTGCGGCCAGCTCCATGTGGCGCCCTGGTCGTGCGAGACCATCATCTCCACTCGGCCAAAAGGGCAGATGTGCCCTTCGCGTCCGCCGGAGACGACGAGCACGAGATCGCCATTGCGGCGACGCGCGACCGTGGGCCAGCCGTGATAGTATTGCGGCTGGAAGCTGATCGTGCGCACGTCCTGCACCACTGCGCGGGGTGTCGTGGATTCGGCTCGCGCGCGCGCACCGAGCACGGCGGCCGTGGTGGCCAGGCCTGCACCGAGGATGAAATGACGACGCGAGGTGACGGGAGAAAAGTCGGGGGGAAGCATGGGTGCCGTTTATGCTAAATTGTTGCTTTATCCTGCAAGAAACGATGATCTCTTTTGCCCCGGCCTCTTAGGCCGCATCGCCCCTCGCTTCTTTTCGAATCACCGCGTAATCACCTTCCCCATGTCTGCCGAAGCTCGCCTCACTGAACTCCATCTCGAACTCCCTCCCGCCCCCGTGCCGGTGGCCGTTTACAAGCCGCTCGTGATCGTCGACCGCATGGCCTACGTCTCCGGCCATGGCCCGCTGCGCATGGACAAGTCTCTCATCACCGGCGTCGTCGGCCGTGACCTCACTCTCGAGGAAGGCAAGGCCGCCGCGCGCCAGGTCGGGCTCGCTATCCTCTCCACCTTGCGCAAGCACGTCGGTGGTCTCAATCGGGTGAAGCGGGTGGTGAAGCTCCTCGGCATGGTGAATACGGCGCCTGATTTTTACGATCACCCGAAAGTGATTAACGGTTGCAGCGAGCTCTTCGCGGACATCTGGGGTCCGGATGCCGGCGTGGGCGCGCGCAGCGCCGTGGGGATGGGGCCGCTGCCGGGCAACATCGCGGTGGAGATCGAGGCGATCTTCGAGCTCAACGATTAAGCCGCACGGATCATGGACTGGTTCCGACTCAGCAACGAAGCGGAAGTCGCCTCACCGGCGCTGCTCATTTTTGAAGAACGCGTCGAATCGAATCTGCGGCGCATGATCGAGATGGCCGGCGGCACGGAGCGGCTGCGGCCGCACGTGAAGACGCACAAGCTCGGGCCGATCGTGGAGCGGCAGATCGCGCTCGGCATCAAGAAATTCAAGAGCGCTACGATCGCGGAAGCGGAGATGTGCGCGCAGGCCGGCGCGCCGGATGTGCTGCTCGCCATGCCGCCCGTAGGGCCGAACATGCAGAGGCTCTGTGCACTCGCCCGCAAATATCCGGGCACGCGTTTTTCGAC
>JBGGMZ010000161.1:0-6270 GCA_041287745.1 Chthoniobacter sp.
GCTGGTTTCGAGTTTCTGGGTTTCTCCAGACAGACGACCGTGTCGTCCCATGAAGCTGTGGCGGCTCGTGCCACGGCCTTTCGCTTCGCCGCCGAGAGTTCGTCCGGCGACACCACGAGGCGGCGCAGCGCGGAGATGACAGCACCTTTGTCGTCCGGGTTTACGAGTGCGGCCGCACCGCCGCATGCCTCGGGGAGGCCACCGCGGTTCGAGGCGATCACGGCACAACCTGAAGCCATCGCTTCGAGCGCCACCAGACCGAACGGCTCATTCGAGCGGGAAAGGATGCAAACGACGTCGTGCTCACGAAAGACTTCTGCAATGCGATCGCGCGGCACATGTCCAAGTTCGGTCGCCTGCGATGCCACGATCTTTTCGTGCAATGATAGAAGATAGGGATCCGCCTCCTCGTCCCCCTGCCGATAAAACCACTTACCGCCGGCGACAGTCATGGTAACGGCGAGACCCTCGGCTCGTAGCGCCGCTACCGCGTCGATCGCCACGTCCGGCCCCTTGTTCGGATCAATGCGCCCGACGAACAACACCCGCACTGTTTTCACCGCTTCGTCGAATTCCGATCGTGGATGGAACTCTTCCTGATTAACTCCACTCGGCGCCACGGAGAACCTGGCGGGATCCATTCCATAGCGCGACAAGGTCCAGTCGCGGATATAATGACTGCAGGCCAGCCAATGTGAAACAGCGGCTTTGCTGGCGGAGAGATCTGGCAGGCGGGTGCACTGCTCGTTCTGCAGCCAGACGCAAATCCTGGCGCGCGGAAGAAGCTGGCGGAGAAAGATGGGCGAGATCAAATCGTTGAAGACCACAATGGTTTCAGGCGTTTGCGCGAGGGCTCGCAGACTACGGATAATTGCGGAACGATAACGGTCAAAGTAAGGCCAGTCCCATTGGTTAAAGCGCCACCGCAGTCCGCTGAATCGGCGTTGCCAGAAAGTGAGTTCTTCGCGTCCGCAGCCGGTAAGCCATTTCACTTTTCCATTCGGAAGGGCCGGCGATCCATCGCCCCGGGTGAGCACGGTCACATCGTGGCCCCGCATCTCCAGAGCGCGGGCCGATTCGGAAATGATCGTCGATATCGCTCCCCCTGAAGCCTTGGAATAGAACTCGATCGGGATATTCAGGAAGCAGATGCTTTCCCGCCGCGACCGGGACTCACCCGCAGGGTCCGTCGGGTAAACGATCGCTTTATCGAGTGGCGCTTCCATAAGACCGGAACCGAGTCCCCAACCATTGGAACACCGATTTGACGACTGTTCCCGGAGAGAAGTAAAACGCGCGCATGAAATGCTCGAAAAACGCTTTGGTGTCGTTCGCCCGCAGGCTCGCCCGGCAACGGTCAATGGCTTGAGCCGCATAGGTTTTAGGAGGGACGCGGAATATCCGGGATGCCTCGCGGGCCAGATCCCAATCCTTCCTGGAAAGGGCAAACGCGCGGAACTTGAAGGCCAGCGCCTTGAGTTCCGCCTGGCAGACATCGTAGCGATGCGAGAAGTTGTTCGCGTGCCGCCGGTAATAGACCGCTACGACCGGCATCCGGACGACTTTGTTCTTCGCTGCGATCTTGATCAGCATCTCGTAATCGCCAGTGAAGGGCAGGAACGGATCGAGCAGGCCCGAAACCGCGAGGCTCGTCCGGCGTAA
The DNA here is from genome assembly GCA_041287745.1 of Chthoniobacter sp. Taxonomy (GTDB): domain Bacteria; phylum Verrucomicrobiota; class Verrucomicrobiia; order Chthoniobacterales; family Chthoniobacteraceae; genus Chthoniobacter. The sequence continues at coordinate 1,663 of JBGGMZ010000161.1, forward strand.
CATCACCGTACTCGGAACGACAAATTTCGAGGCAAAGTGCAAAGCCGAGCGGTGAAGGGCGGTAAGAGACACCCCGCTCGCGCGACCATCGGCCATTTCGTCGATAAACTCCGGCAACGGACTTTCCGTCGAGGCGGCGCCACCCTCGTTTCGAACGCGATCCGCACTCACAAGCAATGGGGAAGATTCTGGAATTTGCTCCTCGTTGAATATTTCCAGATCGCAATAACAGACGGCGATCTCGGCGGAGCTTTCCATTACCGCCACTTGGTTCGCGAGCTTGGATGGAAGCCAGATATCGTCCTGATCGAGGAAGGCGAGATATTCCCCCGTCGTCTGGAGGATTCCGGTGTTACGGGCGACCGAGGCGCCGCCATTCTCTTGCTGGATAAGGCGCGCCTTCGGAAACTCGGAACAAATCCAACTGAGATCCTCGGTCGACCCATCATTTACGACCACCAGTTCCCAGTCTTGAAAGGTCTGCCGATGTACGGACGCAAGCGTCTCCCGTAAGTAGGCGCCGGGATTATACGCGGGGATGACGATGCTCACTTTAGGCATATTCAGGGACAGACAGGATCACGTTGAGTCAGTTTTTCCGGCTGCGCGGGTTCTGCCGCGCGAAGGGAAGCTCGTATTTCGATCCCCTTGGCGTCCTCGCGAATCGGCTGCCGGCCAGTCCGAATAAACAGGGTCAAGCCTGCCGCCAAACCCGCGATAGTCCCGCAGACATACGCCCCCGCGCGCAGAACTGCGGCGCCGACGCGCCGCACAAATTCGACGACCGCCTCCTGCATACTCGCTGCGAGATAACGCCAGAGGATCCCCGCTGCTGGACCGAAATTTCGCACCAGCAGCGCCAGGTGATTGCGTTGCGCATAATAGGCGTAGCGGACGTCGAAGCGGCGACCCTTCGCGTGAGGCGCTCCCAAGTGGTCCACGACGGCGTCCGGATTGAAAACGATGCGCCAGCCTAGCTGACGAACGCGCAAGGCGATATCCGTCTCCTCACGGACTTCGGTCCCCGGATAATCCTCCCGGAGCCCACCCATTTCCGCGAGGATGACTCGGCGCCACGACATATTGCAGCCGATGATATGATCCGTTTCGATGAGTGCGCCGGGATTCGCCGCGAAATTTCCCGTGATTCTCCCCCTGGATGTGAGTTTACCGATCTCGTTCATACCCTCGCTCTCCTCTCCCGGCTGCCGGTTGAGCGCCCGGCCGCCGACGCCGCCGACAGTCGCGTCTTCGTAGGGCGCCAGCAATTCCCGACTCCAGCCGGGATGCGCGAAAGCATCGTCGTCGAGGAAAGCGATGACATCGCCGCTCACCCGCAGCAACCCGAGATTGCGCGATGCGGTCATGTGACCGTAGCCCACATCCGTGCGCACATATTCCACGTCGGGAAATGCCTCCATCATCCGGGCCGTGATATCATCTGAGGAAGCGTCGATCACCACGGTTTCAATCGGCGGCGGCTCCTGAATGGCGAGACACTCAAGGCAACGACGCAGACAATCGGCGCGGTTCAAGGTGACGATGATAACGGATAAAGTCATGGGTCTAGCTTCTGGAGAAGAACGTACAAATCGGTTGGTTCCGTCTAAGTGTCGCGTTTCAGCGCTCATTCGTCGCCATAGGTGGAACCCCATCCCGGATCGCCATATTTCCTGGCTTGCGATCGATCAGCCCTTCACTTCGCAGGGTCCGAATCGCGGCCGCCGCGCGGTCTTCCCACCGATTCTGGCGGGCAAATGTACGACGCGACTCCGCTTGAGCCGGGGAATTGCTTTCCTGAATGCTTCGCACCGCTGCGGCAAATTGTTCCGGTGTCCGCACGGTCGTGACCCAGTCGGCGTGTCGGGCGCATTCCGCAATGTCTGTCGCGATCACGGGAAGGCCAAAGGCGAGATACATATACATCTTCACCGGGTTGATAGCGTCGCCCATCGGCCCCTCCACAAAAGGAATGAGCCCAATATCGAAATGGGCCACGTGGTGATGCCCTTCCTCATAGGTCAGCGAACCCAGATGAAGGACGTTCGGCAACTGCAGAAGACGGGACATTTGAGCCTCCTGGGACTGATTCACACGGCCCGCCAGCGCAAACGTGCAATCCGGCAGGAGGCGTGCGGCGCCCTCCACGAGTTGCACATCGAACCGCCAATCGTAGGTCCCCAAGCAACCGATCACCGGGCGCGAAACGCCACGGAGTTTCTCCGGCACCGCCGTGTCTTCATCCGCCGCCTGGCAGGTGTCCATCGAGCACGCATTCGGGAGCAGGATCGCTTTCGGGTGCATCGCCGCCATACGATCGCGCAAGGTCTGCGCCGTGGCGAAAACGAGGCGGGCCGCTTTCGTGATCGTGCCCTCGATGCGATCCATGTCCGGCTGATCCTTCGGCACGAAGCAAGGGTCGATGCAGTCATAGACCAGGCGATCCAGACGCATGCTCGAGAGGAGCGCCAACTGCGGGTCGGAGACCCAGTAAACATAATCACCCAACCCATTGGCATCGAGCGCGCGGTTCAACCAGGCACCGTCGATCACCGCGGCCAGCGGCCCGAGAAAATCGCGCGCCCGCGAATTGCGCAGGGCAAAGGCATTCTCCACGACAAACATCCGTTCGCCCACCTTCTTCAAGCGGGGCCGTACCCGCCGCTCGGCGCGATCTTCGGCCGTTGGACCTTGCAAGAGAATCACGTTGGTGTGCTTGGCCAGCGCCTCTGGGAGCCCCCCTTGCCGGCCCAGGCCGCGTCGGAAGCCATGCCCACCGATGTGACCGTACAGGATCGGTCGCAAACCATCGTCGGCCAACTCCGCGCGAGAAAATTCGCGGGAGCGATCTGCGACAGCCTCTGGAGGATTCGTCGTCAAGTGAGTGATCCGGTCATCGAGTCTCGCTGCACGTTGGCCTCGCCGATCGTCGCGGCCTCCGCCAGTTCACAAAGGTGCCGGTCCCAGAAAGGCTCAACCAAAACGCGCAATTGCTCCGGCGTGCAGCCGGTATTCGATTGCACCCCCACGATGCGCGCCCGTGTCCGCTCCACTTGATCGGTAAACGTTTCCGCGATCCGGGCCACTTCCTCCGTCCACCAGAAATAGGTGCTCAAGCGCGGCAGCACGGGCGCCACGCGCCTCAGCTGATCGACCTCCCGCGCAAAAACGCCGTAGGTCGTATATTCCATTACCAGCTCCGCATCGGCGATCGCCTCATCCCACGGGCGGCGATGCCGCTGCTCAATGCACTTTTGCAGGTCCAGCAACACCTCGCGCTGAAAGACCACGGGCGAGTGCGTGTAGCGTGCCAGCTTCATCCCGGTTGGCTTCAACCCCAGGAAACGCATGCTGTGCGCCGGCCATTCCGCCATCTCGGCGTCAATGTCATCCTCTGTTTCGTAAAGGTGCGCGCGCCCGTCCGGCATGCAAAAGTCCGCCTCCGTCACGCGGTCGACAAAGAAGGTATCCGAATCAATGCAAACAATGAGAGGCGTCGAAATTACCTTCGGCGCCGCGAGCTTGATGATCTGTTGCAGCAACCAGCCATGGATCCACCCACCGCGCCGGAGCAACCACCACCGGAGCGGATTACGCCGCCGCAACTTACCCGCCCGGCGCCGGCCTTCGATTTGCGGACTGAGCAACTGGCTCGTCGCGATCACGGTCAATCCTTTCCGGAAAGGCGTCTGTTGAAACAAGGCCACGTCCTCATCATTCACCACCACCACGTGCGGGATCGAGATGCCACACCGCTCGATCGATTCCCGTTGGAAGCAAAAGCGATCGTAGTCCCGCGCATGGGCCGGAGTCAGGAGCGTAATGCCGTTATTCATTGCGCAGCCCATTCAATTTGACGCCACCTCGCATACCGGTTCCTCGGGAATCGCGGGACTGGCCACTTCGACGAAGTCAGGTTGCTTCCTCCGGAAAAGATACCAGCACGCTGCCCCCAGCGTCACGATGGCCGCCAGCAGGCGCGTCGTGAGCCAAGGCAGGAACTTGGGGACCGGGATCAGCGGCTCCTCCACCTTCCAGAGGAAATCCGCGACCGTACCGAAACGCGGCAGCAACATCTCCACCACCGGATCCCGGCTCAGCAAGATCTGCGTGCAAGTCGTGCGCACCAAGCAAAACGTGAAGTGCTTTCGCCACTTGCCTTTGAAGGCCGCCAGCGAATCCAAATAGTGCTGCGAATTTGGATTCCCCGGGCTAAGATGGATGATTAAGAAATCGATGACATAAGCTGCGCCCCCAGCGAGAAAGGCGTTCAGGCAAAGGTCGGTGCCGTAGAGATGAAACCCCTCCAGGTCCGCTGAAGCCTTCAGTGCCGTGCCCGCTTTCAGGATCAGCAGATTTTCATCCAGGGACAGCACTCGTCGCGGCAGGCGTTTATCCCGGCCGCAGCCGCCCGGATCATCGAGGTTCAACACATGCCCGCCGCCGAAATCGAAGCCCGCATTGCCCGCTACCATCCAACTCGGATCCACCTGATCGAGATGCTCGAGCGCCGCGGTGAGTTGCTCGATGTTATGTTCCGGATTCAAACGGATATCCTGATGGCAGAGGATGAGATACGGCTCCTCCGTCGACTGCACCAGCGATTGC
>JBGGMZ010000162.1:0-7034 GCA_041287745.1 Chthoniobacter sp.
CGGCGGGTGCCTTCTTCCTTCTTTTTGGCAGCAGCGGGTTTATCAGGGGTGGCCGTCGGCGTGGGCTCGCCTTCAGTGGGGCCGTTCCCGTTGGTCTCAGCGACGGGTGCTTCGAAGAGGTTCAAGTCGAGATTTTCCTCGTGAAATTGCCGCACCTCGGCTTCGCCGGGGAAGTAGGTGACCCACTCGGTGTTACCTTCGCGCACTTTGACCATGAAAGCGGGGAAGGCGCCGGTCTTGGCATCGCGCTCGCCGAGGTAGGACTCGAAGTCGCCGCCGTGACGGCGGATGGCATCGCTGTACTTCGATAGGCGCTCCAGCAGCTCGAGCAATTCCTTGAGCTGGGTGGCGGTGAAGATCTTGCCGTCGGCGAGATTCTTCAGCTTCACCTCTTCGGAGCCGAGCGTAATCAGGATGCGGTTGAGCGCGGCATCGTCATCGACGTATTCCTCGCGCTTCTTGCGCTTGATGAGATAGAGCGGCGGGCAGGCGATGTAGACGTGACCCTTGCGGATGAGGTCGGGCATCTGCCGATAGAAGAAGGTGAGCAGCAGGGTGCGAATGTGCGAACCGTCGACGTCAGCATCCGTCATGATGATGATGCGGCCGTAGCGCAGGCGCTTGAGATCGAAGGCGCCTTCGTTCTCCTTTTCCTTTTCGCTATTGGCGATGCCGATGCCGGTACCGATGGCGGTGATGAGCGTCTGGACTTCAGTGTTTTGCAGCACCTTATCGAGACGCGCTTTCTCCACGTTGATGATCTTGCCCTTGATGGGCAGGATCGCCTGGAACCGGCGGTCGCGCCCTTGCTTGGCGGAGCCACCGGCCGAGTCACCCTCGACCACGTAGAGCTCGGTGAGCGCGGGATCGCGCTCGGAGCAATCGGCCAGCTTGCCGGGCAGACCGCCGCCGGTGAGCGCGCCCTTGCGGACGGTCTCGCGGGCTTTGCGGGCGGCTTCGCGGGCGCGTGCGGCCATGAGGCACTTGTCGATGATGCGCTTGCCGACACCCGGGTTCTGGTCGAAGTGCAACATCAGCCCTTCGTAGCTCACGGAGCCGACGACGCTTTCCACCTCGGGCGAGATGAGCTTCACCTTCGTCTGGGACTCGAAACGCGGGTCCGGATGCTTCACGCTGACGACGGCGGCGAGACCTTCGAGGACGTCGTTGCCGGTGATTGGTGGGTCCTTTTCCTTCAGGAGCGAATTGTTTTTCGCGTATTGGTTGACCGCGCGGGTGAGGGAGCCGCGGAAACCGCTGGAATGCGTGCCGCCATCCGGGTTTGGGACGGCGTTGGTGTAGCAAAGGAGCTGCTCGTTGTAGCTGTCGTTATAGTGCAGGCCGATCTCGACGATGATGCGGTCGCGCGTGCCCTTGATCATGATGGGCTTGGGATGGACGAGCGTCTTGTTCTCGGAAAGGCGGGCGACGAAATCTTCGACGCCGCGTGGATGCACGACCTGCACGGGCCGGGAATTTTCGACGCGTTCGTCGATGAAAGTGAACGAGAGCGGCGCATTAATATACGCGAGATCGTTCAAGCGGGTGATGATGCGCTCGGCCTTGAAGTCGATGGTCTCCTGGAAGATCTCGAAATCCGGCTTGAAGGTGATGAGCGTGCCGGTGTGCCGCTTGTCTTTCGTCTCGGCGATGACGTGCAACTGCTGCTTCGTGGTGCCGCGCTCGAAGGACATGGCGTGGATCTTTCCATCGCGCGTGACCTCGACCTTGAACCACTCCGAGACCGCGTTCACGCACTTCGCGCCGACGCCGTGAGTGCCGCCGGAATACTCGTAGTTGCCCTGGCCGTATTTGCCGCCGGAATGCAGGCGGGTGAGCACGAGCTCGACGCCGGGAATGCCCTCCTCCTTGTTGATGTCCACCGGGATGCCGCGGCCATTGTCGCGAATGGAGATCGAGCCATCGGAATGAATGGTCACATCGATGTGCGTGCAGTGGCCTGCGAGGAATTCGTCGACCGAGTTGTCGAGCACTTCGCTAACGCAATGGTGGAGCGCCCGCTCGTCCGTTCCGCCGATGTACATGCCGGGCTTTTTGCGCACCGCCTCGAGCCCTTTGAGAGAGCTGAGATCATCGGCATTGTACTCCGTTTTTTTGCTAGCAGTTTCGGAAGTTGAGACGGCGGAATCGGCCATAGATGCAGGTGGGAAAATATTGCACAGGTAGTGTAGAATTGGCCCTCCCTACCCACAACGCTTTTTTTAGAAGAAATCCCGGTGTTTCCGCAACCCCTTGAGGTGCTCAAATGGACACGCCACAATATGTAGGTAGACAGATCCCGCTCCGCGTCATAATTCCCATCCTGTGAAAACCGCCCTTCGCTACGGCTGGATATTCCTCTGCCTCGTGCTTGCGCTGACGGCTCGTTGCTGGAACATCCGCGACGTCTTTGTACAGGGCCACATTTACTTCACGGATGGCGATTGCTACTCGCGAATGACACGGGCGCGAATGATCGCCGAACACCCGGGGATGATTATCCGGCATCACGATTTCGAGAACTTCCCGCAGGGGGTTCACTCGCATGCCACCTCACCGCTGGATTACTTGATTGTGGGTTTGAAAGGAGTGTTCGATCTCTTCTTCGGCATCCTCGATCCGCAGCACGTGAGCCTGCTTCACCCGCAGACCCTCGACCTGGCCGGCGCGCTCATTTCCCCGTTGCTCGGTGTGGCCGGTGCGCTCTTTCTCGCGTGGTGGGTGGAGAGGTTTCGGGTGCGCTTCGGCTCGGCCGCGCTTTTGTTTTATGCGGTGTGCCCGATCCTCGTGCATGGGACGCAACTTGGCCGGCCGGATCACCAGTCACTCTTGATGACCTTGCTCACGATCGCCTTCGGCGCAGAACTCGCGCTGGCGAGCGCGGCGAAGCAGCCGACTGTAGCGGCGGTCTCCGACCGCCGAGGCGAGGAATCGGATGCCGACGTTTCGGCGGCCGGAGACCGCCGCTACAGCGAAGAGTTGTCGCCGGCGAGTGCGCGCCGCTGGGGAATCCTGAGTGGGATCGCGTGGGGCTTGAGCCTGTGGGTGTCTCTCTATGAGCCGCTGATCTTGCTCGTCGTGGTCGTCGCGCTTTGGCTGGCCCTGGATCGCCGGAGTTTCCTTTCGCGGGCCCGCGTGCCGGGAGCGATCGCCTGTGGCGTGATCCTGCTGCTCGCCCTGTTGCTCGAGGGCTGGCCTGTGGCGCTGCCCGATGCGGCGATACGCGACTACTTTTCCAATTGGGAGCGCAGTATCGGCGAGCTCTCGCACCTTCGGCCCACGCAGCTTTTCGAATGGATTGGCTGGTGGAGCGTGGCGAGCGTGATCCTGCTCGGCCTGGCCTGGAGGTCGGATCGCCGCGCACTGCCCTTGCTGGTCATGTTGATCCTCACCGCCGCGCTTTCGCTCTGGCAGGCGCGGTGGGGATACTTCCTCGGCATCGCCTTTGCGTGGACGCTGCCCTGGCAGATGCAGGCGCTCCGGCGCAACTGGGCGGCCTGGCTTTTCTTCATCGCGGGGTGGTGGCCGATCATGGAAGATTGGGATCACCGGCTTTTCCTCGAGGATGAGGTGCAGGACCAGCGCAACATGAAGCAGGTAGAACTCGTCGCCCTGCGCGACCTATCGGAGAAAGCCATCGGCGCACACGGCGGCGCCTTCCTTGCCTCGTGGTGGCTGTCGCCTGCGATCGCCTATTGGTCGCACCAGCCCGGCGTGGCGGGCACTTCGCATGAAAGCTTGTCCGGCATCGTCGATTCGGCGCGCTTTTTCTTGAGCAACGATCCCGCCGCTGCCGCTGCCATCCTACGCCAGCGTCAGGTGCGCTGGGTGGTGGCCGATGACGATTCGCACGAGATCGAAACGTCGCGCACACTCCTCGGTGTCAAGCCGCCGGAAAAGCCGCTGGCCAGCGTGTTGGCCGACCATCCGGAAGATGCCCCGAACTACCTCACGGAGTGGGAGGGCCTGGCGATCGTGCGCGCCGATGGCCTGCGTTTCTACCGCCTTTATGAAGTCGACAATGCTAAACTACCGCCATGAGTGAACCGGATTTTGATTTCATCGTGATTGGGGGCGGCAGCGCGGGCTACGCCGGCGCTGCGACTGCGGCCCGGCTTGGGCTCAAGACTGCTGTGATCGAGGGCGGCAAGGACGTCGGCGGCCTCTGCATTCTGCGCGGGTGCATGCCGAGCAAGACGTTGCTCGAGAGCGGCCATCGCGCCGAAGCGATTCGCAGGGCAGGGGAGTTCGGCCTGCATGCGGAATACAAGGGTGCGGACGGTGCGGCCATTCGTGCGAGGAAGCGGCACCTCATCGGCGGATTCGCCGACTATCGCCGCGAGCAACTGGAGAGCGGGAAGTTCGATTTCATCCGCGGTGAAGCGTCCTTCGTCGATGCCCATACCCTGGACGTGCGTTTGCTCGATGGCGGCATGCGCAAGCTGACCGCACGAGCGTTCCTCATCGCCACCGGTTCCCGCATCCAGATGCACGAGATCCCGGGTCTGCGCGAGACGGGCTTCTGGACGAGCGACGACGCGCTGGACAACGAGCACATTCCCGCCTCGATCATCGTGCTCGGTGGCGGCGCGATCGCCCTCGAGTTGGCCAGCTACTACGCGGGCATCGGCTCGCGCGTCACGGTCATCCAGCGCAGCGAGCATGTCTTGAAAGAAACCGACACCGATGTGGCCGACGCGCTCGTTGAGGCGCTCGAGCATCGCGGTATGGAAGTGTGTCGCAATACCAAGCTGCTGCGCGTGGAGCGCGCCGGCTCGAGCAAGCGCGTGCACTTCACCCATGCGGGAAAAGAACGCGCCGTCGAGGCGGAGGAAATCCTCTACGCGCTCGGTCGCGAGCCTGCGATCGACAAGCTCCAACTCGCCAAGGCCGGCGTGACCACGGATCACCATGCCATCGTCGCAGAGGCCAATCAGCGCTGCGGTCCCGGGCACATCTTCGCCGCGGGCGATGTCTGCGGCCCCTTTGAGGTCGTGCACGTCGCCATCCTGCAGGCCGAAATCGCGGCGCGAAATGCCGCTCGCACGCTGGGCCGCCTGGGTGGCGCCCTGGAGGAAAGCGACTATCGCCTCGCTTTGTTCGCCGTGTTCACCGACCCGCAGGTCGCCGCCGTTGGCCTCACCGAGCGCGAGGCGCGCGAGAAGCACGATATCCTCGTCGCGAAATACCCGTTCAACGACCACGGAAAGTCGCTTATTCTCGGCTCGACGCATGGCTTCGTGAAGCTCATCGCCGACCGTCAAACCCGGGAAATCATCGGCGCATCGTGCGTCGGACCCGAGGCGTCGGAATTAATTCACGAGATCGTCGTGGCCATGCATTTCCATGCCACTGCGGACGACCTTATACGTATTCCCCATTACCATCCTACTCTCAGCGAAATTTGGACCTATCCGGCGGAGGAATTGGCGGGCGGCGAAAATCTTATTCCGCCGTGAGCGTATCCCGCACAAGTCCTGCTATCAAACCCTTGACACTAAAATGCGGGCGCAGAATAGTCGCCCGTGTTTAACCGATTCCGCTCGGGCGAAGCGAAAGGTTCCGAAGAGGCTGAAGAGCCCGGGGCTATCGCACCACCCGTACCTGTATCCGCACCAGCACCAATACCTCAAACACCACATCTCATGGCCGACCCAATTCCTGGCAAAAACCTTCTTTCCGCTGACGTTGAAATCAAAGGTTCCATCAAATTTCAGAACGAGCTCGTCATCGACGGCAAGGTCGAAGGAGAAATCACTTCCGCCGGCATCCTCACCGTGGGTGAGAACGCCGAAATCCGCGGCGAAATCAAAACGAAGTCCGTGACCGTGCTGGGCAAGGTGCATGGCAACATCACCGTCGAAGAGCGCTGCGAGCTCAAGGGTCGTGCCGTTCTGCAGGGCGACCTGAAAGCAGCCCGCCTGGTGATCGAGGACGGAGCGACGTTCGTGGGTAAGTCGGAGGTCACTCCGGTCAAGGGTGCTATCAAGCAATCGGAAGCGCGCCCCCCGGTGCCGCAACCCGCTCCCGCCCGGTAATCGCGGCCCTCTGTGGCCAGTCCTAATACACCCAAGCAACCCGAAAAAATCAGCGCTGATTGCCCGCACTGCGGCTTCAGCCAGCTCGAGTCTGCTTACGCCAAGTCGACCTTCTGTCGGAAGTGCGGCCAGCACTACAGCATAGAGAAGCTGCTCGCCAAAGAGGTGGGCAGCCTCAAGGCACCCTCGTTCTTCGACAAGATCACCAAGCTTGTCCAGGGCGAGAAGATCCGCGACATCTGCTGCTTTAGCTGCGGCCACCGGCAGAGGGTGAGTACTTCCGCGCAGTCGAGCATCTGTCCGGGCTGCGGCTCCTATATCGACCTGCGTGATTTCAAGATCAGCGGGCCGTTCGGGCGAAGTATTCAGACGCAAGGCGACGTGATCGTGACCTCCAAGGGCGAGATCACGAGTTCCAAGGTGTCGTGCGGCTACGCCTATATCGAAGGCAAGTTACGCGGCAATCTCTTCTGTACTGGCACCGTCTCCGTGAAAATGCACGGCAAGCTGCTGGGTAGCGTGGAGACCAATAACCTCGATATCGTGAAGCGCGCCGACGTGGAGTTCGTCCGCCCGGTGAAAGTACATACGGCAGAAATCCACGGAAAGGTTTCCGCCCGCATCATGTGCGAGACCGGTGTGACCATTTCCAAGGGCGGTTGCCTCGAGGGCGTGGTCTACGCGAAGGCGATCAATATCGAGCGTGGTGGCATTTTCACCGGCGAGCTCTTCATCGGGCAGCAAGAGCTCACGCAGCCGGATTTGCTCGGAGCAGGGGAAGAAAATCCCGGATTGTTCGGCGACGAGTCGCTCGGCCTCGGGCCGGCGTGAGGTGCTTTCAAGGCCAACGGCCTGACACAAGCCAGTCCAAGGGAGGGCATGTCTGCGAGCGTCGCCCTCGGTTCTATCGTCAAAGAGCGACCAGCCCTTTCTGGGCCAATTGCGTACGATCGTTTACCCAAGGGGCGGTTTAGTGAGCCGCACGTCCCGCGCGAC
>JBGGMZ010000163.1:0-9334 GCA_041287745.1 Chthoniobacter sp.
TGCAGGCATCGCGCGGCCATGCGCGCATCGACGGTGAATTCGAGACCGATCGTGCCATCCATCCAGAAACCCTTGCCATGCACACCGCCGGATGCCGCCGGCTCGATGCGACCGTGGCCGAGTACCAGACCATTTTTCGGCGTGATCCAGCGATCCGTCGTTGAGGTCGCTGCGTTCTGCAATTTCACCGGCTGATCGAAAGCATGCGTGGTGGTGTTCCAGCCGCTCCAGCTCTTGAAGTTATTCATTCCGGTGCCCGGTGCGCTGGGGAAAGTGATGAGATTGCTCATCTCGCAGACGATCAGCGCATCCGGGTCCACGTAGTCGTCGAACGAAAGCTCATCCGCCTGTTTGCTGTCGCTGATGAGCCAAGCCACGTCGCGCAGGCTGATGGGCAGGGCGAAATTGCGGAAGTTGAAGACGTTCTGGATGGAGTCGATGATGTTTCCGTTATCATTTTCACCCGCGGGCATTTTCCGTGTGGCGCGTCCGTAGCCCATGCGCAGCCATCCCGTCTCATTGCCCAGCGGGCCACTGTTGGCTTGAAAGAGATTCACCATGCGCTCCTGCGGGCCGGTCACTGGATTGGGATCGGTCGAAGCAGCGGAATCGCCTTGGCCGATGGCGTAATCCACGTCGTTGGTCAGGTTGTCGATCGTCACGATCTTGCCGTGGCTCCACAGCCCGACGAAGGACACGCCCTGATGTTTGCCACCGTCTTCCCCCTGCAGGTAGTCCGCGGGATCTTCCGGCACCTTCGTCTGCGGATAGCGCGAGTGATTGTAGGTGCCGTCCGCCGCGAGATAGTAATGCAGTTGGTCGAACATCGTCTCGAAGAAGAGATTCTTCGCATCGCGGTCGATCCACGGATACGAGCCGCCGATGTCCTTGCCGTCGGGAAGCAGCGTGCCTTCTGCATCGCGGAAGGGCGCCATGGCAAAGCCAAACTTGGTATTGATCCGCGAGTCGTAGGGCGCGTGCGTGATCGGAATGAGATTCGTCCACTGCGTGACGTCACCGGGATTGCCCGTGGTGTAGTAGGAGTAAACGATGTCCACCCCTTGTGACGGGTGTGCAGTGCCGGTGACGGGATCCGTCCAGGTGAAATTATTCGAGCCCACGCGAACGATGAGCAGGCGGCCATCGCCGCAGATCACCGGCTCGAAGGCCGATCCATTGAAGCTGAATTGCGGCCCGCCCGTCGTCGGTCCCGTCTTGGCGATCAGGCGAATCGTGGCATTGACCGTCTTCGGATTGCTCACCGTGACCTGGATGGGCGTGATGTAGAATTGTGTCTTGTTGGCCGGCGACGTGCCGCTGTTACTCGTGACGAAGACGAGCAGATTGTAGACGTCCTCCCCATTCACCACTGTCGGGTTTCCGCCGACATCGTAGAGGCACACGTGGGAAACGCCCCCAGAGTTCAGCGTGTAGTTTCCTGAGCCGAGACTCGGGTTGCCATAGGTATTCGTCACGTTGATACGTGTGACGGTGGAAGACAACACCGTGTAGGAGCCAGCCGGATTCAGGAGGAAGGGCTGCGTCATCTTTTCCGGGATGAGGAGGTTGAAACGCGGCACTCCTCCATCCGGCCCAGAACCCTCCACGCAAGAAGAGATGCGACCATCCGCGCTCGTGCGATATCCTGGGATGTGCGGGCGGGTGAATTTCGGCACGGCCGAGCCGGTGGTGTAGTCATTGACCACCCCAGTGACTTCACGCCAGATGGCCGGTGATTCAGGAATGGCCTGCTGTGCGAAGGTGACGGTCGAGAGCGATGCCAGGACCACGACGAGGGGGAACAGAAACTTCATAGTCGGAGGCTGCAACTCATAGTCAGTTCCCCCGACCATTGGCTTGAACGCTTCGCCGTGTTTTTTGAATATTTCGCTCGCCGCGAAAACTACGATTGCTGGTGCGTCTTCCGATACGCGAGCGGAGAAACTGCATGCTTCGCTTTAAACAACCGCTGCAGATGACTCTGGTCCGCGAAGCCGTTCTGGCTGGCAATGGCCGCCACGCTCTCGGTGGTCTCGCGCAAAAGTCGCGCGGCCCTTTCCAGGCGCAAATCGCGAAGGTAGTCACTGAACCCCCAGCCTGTCGTCTCCTTGAAAAAAGCACGGAAGCGGCTGGTGCTCATTCCCACATGGCGCGCGACCTCCGGTTGTCTGACCGCCTCCTGGCAACGCTCTCCCACATATTCGAGAATTCGATTCAATCGCGCCATCCGCTCTGCCCGCTGCACCATCGCATTCGACACCGAGTGCCCGTGAGGGAGAAATGCCCGACGCAATTCCAACAGGACTTCGAGGAGATGAAACTTCAACTCGACCGCACGATCCTCGCTTCCCTGGCGCTCGAACCAAACCTGCGCAAGGCGCAGCATCGCACTGTGGACGGCGGAGGCTGAAGCTGCATTCGCATCCATTCGTGGAGGAACCCTTTCCGCGCGCTCGTCCCAAGCCGCCAGGAAACCACGGTCCACTTCGGAACCACTCCCGACCACTGCCTCCGAGCGAAAAAATATCACCAGCGGAGAGTGGTTCGGCTCCATCCGTATCACCCCATGGAGTTTCAAGGGGTCCACCATCACTACGTCCCCCGGAGCAAACGAGAATTGATGATTTCCACTGCGATACTGCCCCGACCCGGTCGCCAGCCAAAGTTCGTAATAGTCGTGCCAGTGCATCCATTGCTCACCAATCATTCGCCGGTAGCCAGGATAAGCTTGAAGGGAAACCAGCACTGGAAGATCCGCCGGAAACTCACGAGGTAGAAAACGCCGGTCATCGATCCGGCCTCTTACGGTAAAATCCTCGTGCCTTTGGCTGCGCAAATAGGAGAGGAGCCCAAGCTTTCGTGTGTCGGCGGCTGATGTCATTTGGGGGAACAGACAAGAGAGCAGAATGTGCGCTACAGCCTGAAATTTGAAATACTTAAAGCCATTCGTGCCGACGCTTTAGCTCCGCCCCCCGGCACAAATTTCGCGATGCTCACGGAGCCTTGCCGACGTGGATGCGAGATCCAAGGCAATTCCCTCGAGCTTTCCGCGAGCGGCGATCAGTGACGGCCTACAGACGTGACGCCTAACTTCAAGAGGCTGGCGAGGTCGTAATGGGGAGCATCGGGTGAAACTGAAAATGAATTTCACCCTGCCGCCGCCCGGCCCTCCCCCCGAGAACTCGTGGGTTACGCACAAAGGCAGCGGCGGCTATGTTTTGAGTCCACCTCCCTATGCCCCGTTTCGTTTTCAGCCTCCCAGCCATCCTCCTCGCCAGCCTCGGCCTGGCGGATGCCGTCCGCGCCGCCGAGCCGTTCGACGCCTTTTTGGAGAAACACTGTATCCGCTGTCATGGACCCGAGAAGTCGAAAGGCGACTTGCGGATCGACCAGCTCTCGCGCGATTTCAAGTTGGGCACGGACTCGCATCATTGGGCGGATGTGATCGAGCAGATCAACTCCGGCGAGATGCCGCCGAAGAAGGAGAAGAAACCGACGGAGGAGGAAATCGGGGCGTTCGTCACGAGCCTCGACTCGCAGCTCAAGGAGGGCCGCGCGGCGCGGATGGCTGCGCGGCCGGCCGTGGCGCTCTACCGGTTGAGCCGGGAGGAGTATCAAAACACCGTCTATGACCTGCTCGGCGTGCGCTACGATCCGACCAAGCCGGGGGAACTGATCGATGATTCGCGGTGGCATGGATTTGAGCGCATCGGATCCGAGCTGACCCTTTCGCCATCGCATGTCGATCGCTACTACCGCGCTGCGGGAACGGTGCTCGACCGCGCCTTTCCCTCCGCGTCCGGCGACGCGCGCAAAGTCCGCAAGACCGCGGCGGATCTGCGTTACAATGGCGGGAAGGAACAGCAGGAGGCGCTGGACCGCTTCGGCATCAAGCGTCCGCTGCGTTACCTGCTCTTCCCAGGGACCGTTCAGAATGCGCTTTCCCCCAATTGGTTTGGAAAGACGGGGCCGGAGCAGAGCGGGCTCTACAAAGTGCGAATCCAGGCCAGTGGCATTCGGCCGCCCGGCGGTCAGCCTGCACACTTGAGCATCGGCAAGCGCACCGGAGAGGAGACGGTCGATGGCCTCATCGAGTTTGATCTCACGGCGCCGGAGGACAAACCGCAGGTTTACGAGTTCGATGTGTTTCTGGAGATGCCCGCGACGCTGGATTTCTGTGTCGTGGCCACCGACGTGGTGGACCGCCGGAGCGGAGCGGCCTTCCGCAATGCGCTCGGCAGCCGGAGCGGTTACATTTTCACGCATAGCAGCGAGACCATGCTCCTGAACCCGAACGCCCCGCAGATGTTCGATGACAAAGGAAATGGCCTCTTCTCGACGGTGCTCCTCGACTGGATCGAGTGGGAGGGGCCGCTGCAGACGGATGCGGAAAAGGCCCGACGCAATGGCTTGCTGCCTTCCGACGACGCGGCCCCGGAAGTGATCGCGGAAGATCTGCAACGCTTTGCCGAACGCGCCTGGCGGAGGCCGGTCGCCAAAGCGGAGCTGGAGGAATACCTGAAATCCTACCGCACCGAACGCGAGGCGGGCGAAAAACCGGCCGACGCCTATCGGGTGGCAATGCAGGGCGTGCTGACCTCCCGCAACTTCATCTACCTCGTCGAGGGCGAACCCGAGGCTCGCGAGCGTCTCAACGACTGGGAACTCGCCTCGCGGCTCTCGTATTTTCTGTGGAGCTCGATGCCGGATGACGCGCTCTTCACCGCGGCCAAAGGCGGCGCCCTGAACAGCGAGGGACTGAAGAAGGAAGTAGACCGGATGCTCACGGACAGCCGGATCAACCGCTTCGTCGACGATTTTTCCCGCCAGTGGCTGCAGCTGCACCGCGTAGGCACGTTCCCACCGGACAAAAAGCTCTACCCCACCTACGACGCGTGGCTGGAGACGAGCATGCGGGCCGAGCCGGTCGAGTTTTTCCGCGAGATGTTCGTGAAGAACCTGCCCATGGACGGCTTCCTCGATTCCGATTGGACCATGGTCAATTCCCGCCTCTGTGACTTCTACAAATTGCCCGAACCGAAAGCGGACGGATTCCAGCGCGTCTCGCTCAAGCCCGAGGATCATCGCGGTGGCTTGCTCACGATGGGCGCGTCGCTCGGGCTGACTTCGAACGGGACGCGCCACCGCCCGGTGCATCGTGGTGTCTGGCTCAGCGAAGTGATCCTGGGCAAGACTCCCCCGCCCCCGCCGGCCAACGTACCCGCCATCGAACCCAATCCGCCGAAGAGCGCCAAGGCCACCCTCCGCGAGAAACTGGAGGCACACCGCAACAACGCAAACTGTGCCGCCTGCCACGCGAAGATCGATCCCCTGGGTCTTGCTTGGGACAACTACGATGCCATCGGCCAATGGCGCACACGGGAGAAGGTCCCGGCAGGAGTCGGTGAGGACCCGTTGATCAACCCCGCCGGCGTGATGCCCGACGGTCGTGCCTTCAAGGATGCCAACGAATTCAAGCGCCTGCTGATCGAGGATCACGATAAGTTCGTGAATGCCTTCATCGAACACCTCTGCACCTACGGCCTCCGCCGTGTGCTTACCTTCGATGACCAGGACGACATCAAAGCCATCGAGGCGGAAGCGAAGAAGAATCAATATGGGGTCAAGGACATCGTCCGCGCCGTGGCCTTGTCCAATCTGATGCGCAAACGGTAGCCACCCTATCTCTTGAGCACCCACGCCCGCTAACTTCCCCAACCAAGAACGAAGAACCAAGCACTAGGAACCCAGCACCATGAGCAACTATCTATCCCAATCCTGGCTAATCGACCGCCGTCACGCCCTCAAAGCTTTGGGCACTTTCATCGCCTTGCCCATGTTGGAATGCATGATCCCACTCCGGGCGTCGGAAGCCGCCACCGCCGCGCCGCGTCGCAGTGCATTCATCTATCTGGCGAATGGCGTTCATTCGCTGAACTACCAGATCCTCAATTCGGGTAAGGATTACCAGTTCTCCCGTTCGCTCGCGCCGCTGGAGAAGCACCGCCAGGTCATCACGCCCATCAGCGGTTTGCATCACCCGGGAAGCCTGAGCCAGCATCACAACTGCATCAGCATCTGGCTGACGGGCGGAAAGCTCGGCCCTTCGGATCGCAACACGATCTCGGTGGACCAGAAGATGGCCGAGATCACCGCGCAGCACACTCGCTACCCGTCTCTGGAGGTCGCCATCACCCAGGATTCTCTCGCCTGGACTGCGGATGGCGTCCGACTCCCCGCGATGCGCCGTTGCAGTGAGATCTTCGCCTCCATGTTCGAGGCGCCGAAAGGCGGCATCGCCGCCCAGCGGCGGGACTTGCGCCGCAAGGGCAGCGTGCTCGATGACAACCTCGCCGAAGTGCGTCGACTCGAGCAAAAAATGGGTGCCGAGGACAAAGGACGCATGGACCAGTACCTCACATCCGTCCGCGAAGCGGAGATCCGCACGCGGCGGGCTGGTACGTGGCTCGATACGCCGCTGCCGGTGATCTCCGAAGCCGATCGCCAACGGACCAACCGCGACATCCCCGACACCAAGGCGGGGGATTATTTCCGCACGGTCTATGATCTCATGGTGCTCGCGTTTCAGACGGATGTAACTCGTGTGGCCACCTTCAGCTTGGGTGGCGAAGGCCAGGCTATTGCCATTCCGGAAATCGGCATCACGGAGTCGCGCCATCAGCTCAGCCACCATGGCGGCGATCCGGGCTACATCGAAAAACTCACCAACTACGACACCTTCGCCATCGAGCAATTCAGTTACTTCCTCACCCGGCTCGCGGAGACCAAGGATCTCCGCGGCAAGTCGATGCTCGGCACGACCATGGCGCTCTTCGGCAGCGGCATGTCCTACGGCCACAGCCATGGCAACGCCAACCTTCCGCTGGTGCTCGCCGGCGGCACGGATCTCGGCCTGAAGCATGGCCAGCATCTGGATTTCAACAAGATGGCCCCGGATTTCCAAGGCTACGCACTCGGTGCCGACGGAACGCTCACCTCCGCGCATTACCAGCTCTGCAGTCGTCCCGCGAACACCGACGCCCACATGAGCAACCTGCTCCTCCTCATGGCCCAGCGGATGGGCGTGGAGACGGACAAGTTTGGCGACAGCAATAAGGCGATCGCACTATGACCCGCTTGTTTCTGGTTCTCGGTGCTGCGTTTCTGGCTGTTGGTTTATACGCCACCGCCGCCGCAGGCGAACCGTTCCGTCCCGAGGCAGGGAAGTTCCCCCCGCTCGAAAAGGCCTACTCCTACCGGGGCGAACTCGTGTTCGTGGATCATGTCAACCGTCGCGGCAGCCTCCGCGTGCAAGGCGCGGGAGGCACCTATTTTCGCAATGCTCCGCATCCCTTCGCCATGCTCCCCTACGGCATCGTCCGCTATCACGGCGCACCGGCGGATCTGCGGGACATTCCGCTCGGCACTGTAATGCGCGTCCGGGCCTTTCTCCCGCCGGATCCGAAGACTTCCGCCGTGCCGGTGTTGCCGGTCGATAACAAGGACAGAATCGCCGGCTACAGCGGTACCGGTGTGGCACCGGCCGAGAATCACATCCTCCTCCTCGAAGACGAGCCCAGCTACTGCCTGCGCGAGGGAATGGTCTGGAAGCTCAAGGAACTGAACCTCGACAAGAACGCAGGGATGATCGTCGCCAGCTGCGAACCAAAGGCCGGCGGAGACGGAAAGGCCAGCGAGGAAAAGCTGACCTTCGACGCCGCCACCCGCATCTGGCGCGGTCGCGAATGCCTCGGCGTCGCCGATTTGATCGCGGAAGGCACCTGGCCCGCCAACGGAAAGAAATCGCTCGGCGACCAGGCCGTCCTGCTCGGCATCACCTGGAAGCCCACGCCGGACGGCGTGTTCACCCGCTTCCACATCTCGGACATCTGGCTGGATGACGCCGCGATGCAACGCGCCGCCATTACCCAGACCGAGACGCACAAGGCTTTCATTCGCAGCCGTTGGATGCCCGCGTGGGTGGATGCCGTCGAGTATGGCAAATTCGGCCGCGCCACCGTGACCATGACTTTGTTCGGAGGCATGGACGCATCTCTCTATGCCGATTTTCAGAAAGGCGGCTCGTTGGTGGTGAACGGGTCTGAGAATACCCTGAAGCATGCCGGAGGCGCCTACGGTCCCGCGCACATGGCTTCAAAAGGCCCCATCCTCAATGTCACGAAGATGCCAGGAGATGCCCCCCTCGGCAGCAGCGGTATCCAAATCCAATTTGAGACGGACCTCATCATTGAAGGCATCCGCCCCACGCGAGTCGTCCGTGTCTGCCCTTCGGTCTGGCCCCAAGTGCAGGTGCCGCGGGAGGAATACATGAACGATAGTTCCAACCCCGAAGACCGTTTCCCGACCCCGGCCATCTTTCCCAAATACTGAGGCCTACTGGTTATTCGTTCGTGGTTCCCCGTTCAGGATTCTCGGCGCGTCGTTGGCAACCAAGAACCAGGAACTAGGAACCAATTACAAGTGACATGAAACTCGCCGTCACCCTGCTCACCGCCATTTGGTGCGTGCTCACCACCACCGCCGCGTCCGCCGACGACGAGCCGTTCCGGCCCGAGGCGGGAAAGTTTCCCCCTTTGGAAAAGGCACTCTCTTATCGGGGCGAACTGGTATTCGTGGACCATGCGAACCGCCGCGGCAGCATCCGCGTGCAAGGGACGGGCGTGTTTCGAAGCAACGCCCCGCACCCCTTCGCCATGCTCCCCTACGGCATCGTCCGCTATCACGGCGCACCGGCGGATCTGAGGGACATCCCGCTCGGCACCGTGCTCTACGTTCGGGCCTTCCTTCCCCCGGACCCGAAGATCTCCGCCGTGCCGGTGCTGCCGGTCAACAACAAGGAGAAAGGCGCAAGCTATGGTGCTGCCGGTACGGCACCCGCGGAGAACCACGTCCTCCTGCTCGAGGACGAACCCAGCCACTGCCAGCGCGAGGGCAAAGTCTGGAAGCTCAAAGAAGTGGACCTCAAGAACAGCGAGGGGATGATCGTCGCGAGCTGCGAACCAAAGGCTGGCGCAGACGGCAAGGCCAGCGAAGAAATGCTGACCTTCGACGCCGGCACCCGCATCTGGCGTGGTCGCGAATGCCTCGAGATCGCCGACTTGATCGCTGAGGGCATCTGGCCCACCAGCGGCAAGAAATCGCTCGACGGTCAGGCCGTCCTGCTCGGGATCACCTGGAAGCCCACGCCAGGCTGCGTGTTCACTCGCTTCCACATCTCGGACATCTGGCTGGACGACGCTGCGATGTAACGCGCCGCTCATATCCAGACCGAGATGCATAAGGCTTTCATGCGCAGCCGTTGGATGCCCGCGTG
>JBGGMZ010000164.1:0-10627 GCA_041287745.1 Chthoniobacter sp.
GATAGACTCCGTCGTGCCGGAAAGCGATGTCCAGCTCGTGCTGGTAGGGATCGTATCCCGCTGCGGCGAGGCTGGAGGAGTTGAGATGATGTAGTTTCACGGCATTATGTTGCATCGCACGCCGGGAGGGGGATGGTCTGGGCGGAAAAGGCGCGAGGCAGATTTTACGTACCTCGCATTGACGAACGATATATGTTCGGATGAACATTACCGCATGCCGCCGTCTGCCAATATCATTTCCCTCGCTGCGGAGCTGGCGGAGCGCTTTCCCGCGGCGGCTCCGCTGCCGGTGCGACACTGGGCTACGGGCTGGGAGGAGGTCGATGCTTTGGAAGGCGGGGTGCCGCACAATGCCGTCACAGAACTGTGTGGCTCGATCTCGTGTGGCGGGTTCTTTTTGCATCGCGTGCTTGCGACCTTGCGACAGCAGCGGGGCCTCGCTGCGCTGGTGGATGCCGGGTGCACGTTCGATCCCGGCAGCCATGATTCGGCGGCATTCCCTCGGCTGTTGGTGACGTTTTGTGACACGGCGGAGCAGAGCGTGAAGGTGACCGATCTTCTGTTGCGCGATGGCAACTTGCCACTCGTGTTGCTCGATCTGCAGGGGCTGTCGCTGCGCAAGATCGGGCGCATTCCGGCGAGCACCTGGCATCGCTTTCAGCGGCTGGTGGAACGCAGCGGCACGGCGCTGGTGGTGATGACGCCGCAACCGATGGTGGAAGCGGCGCGGGTGCGGATCACGTTGCAGGCGAACTGGAGCCTCGCCGCTTTCACTCACTTGCGCGACGAGCTGTTCAAAAACGTCCGCGCGCAGGTCTATCGCCGTGGCCGGCAAATCCAACCCGTGGAGGAGGTGCACACCCGCATCGCTTAAAATTTGTGACGTACTTTTTTGGAGATAACGAGGCAGGCAACGCCGAAGGTGTTGAATCATCCAGCCCGGGGTTGCGAGGAACGAGCTACGCCGGGATATCCTATAAGGACGCAGCCAACCCTGAAGAGGTTGCATCAGCGGCCTCTGCGGGCGAGATCAATTCAACCCTTTCAGGGTTGGCCCCTGGCTGCGGTAGTCCCAGGGTAGACGCTCCTGCGTCGCATCAACCCTGGGCTGAGAGATGGAACGCCGTTGGCGTTCTCTGCGAGGCCACAGAAATTCAGGACAGGCTCTGAACCATGTCCTGGTTTGCCGCTATTTTGCTTCCGCAGTTTTCGCTGCAGGCTGCCCTGCGTTTCTATGAAGGAGCGTGGCGGCAGCCGGTCGCCATTACCGATGCCGACACGGAACGCGGTCGCGTATTGGAAATGACTGAGTCCGCGGAAATCAGCGGAGTGTGGCGGGGCATGGTAGTGACGCAGGCGCTGGCGCGCTGCCCGGGGTTGCGGCTGCTGCAGCGCTCACGGGCGCGGGAGGAGGTGGTAAGCGCGCTGTTGCTGGAGACGACCGGCACGCTGTCGCCACTCATCGAGGCCACGGCGGAAGGGCTCTGTGTGGCCGATCTGCGGCAGATGAAGCCGTGCGATTGGGAGCAGTGGGCGCGCGGCGTGGTGGAGCGATTTGCTGCGCGGCAATTGCGCGTGCGGGTGGGCGTGGCGGCGAATCCCGACCTCGCCACGTTGGCCGCCCGCCATGCAGAGCCGACGCTGGTGGTGCAACATGCCGGCGCCTTTCTCGCCGGCGTGGCGGTCACGGCCGTGGATGCCGCGCCATGGATGCTCGATATCCTGCGCGACTGGGGCATCGGCTATCTCGGGGAGCTGGCGCGGCTGCCACGGAGCGAGCTGATGGAGCGCCTCGGTCCCGAGGCCGGCGCGCTGTGGGAGCAGGCGGCTGGGCGGGCGCAGCGCGAATTGCGCCTCGTGCGACCACCGGAAGTATTTTGGGAAGCTTTCGAGTTCGAGTATCCGATCGAAACAACCGAGCCGCTGCTCTTCATCCTGCGCCGCCAGCTAGAGCAGCTCACGCTGCGGCTCGCCGAGGCCTATCGGGTGGCTGCGCAGATGACGCTCACGATCCTGCTCGAGCCGGGCCCCTCGAATGTCACCGCCGTCGCTGATCGCTATGAACGCACATTCACCATTCCCTCGCCCACGGGCGACACCGAAGTGCTCTTCCGTATCCTGCACACGCACCTCGAAAGCTTGCGACTCGAGCTGCAGCCTATCGGTGTGCGTCTGCGCATCGAGCCCGCTACGGCAGAACGCTCGCAGTTCCAGCTCTTCGAAAGTCCGCTGCGCGATCCCAATCGTTTCGCCGAAACGCTCGGCCGCATTGCGGCCATCGTCGGCACGGAAAACGTCGGCGTCGTGCAAATGGCAGACACGCACTTGCCTGACAGCTATCGGCTTATCGCGCCGGATTTTCAGCGGCTGGCGGAAAGCCAGCTTCCCGACGCACCGGTTAGCGTGACTCTTGGCCTTCCTCTGAGGCGCTTCCGCCCACCGATGCCGGCGCAGGTCCGTTTTCCACGTGGTGTCCCCACTTGGCTTTCTTCCCCCGTGACCCAGGGCGAAATCATTGACGCCGCCGGACCCTATCGCCTTTCCGGGCAATGGTGGGATCAACACGAGTGGCGCCGGGAAGAGTGGGACATCGAGCTCAGTGATGGTGCGCTGTATCGCATCTCCAGGCACGAAGACGCCTGGTTTTTAGAAGGCTATTATGAAACGTGATTACGTCGAACTCCACGCCCGCAGCGCCTTCAGTTTTTTGCGTGGGGCCAGTTTTCCCGAGCACCTTGCGGAGCGCGCGGCGAAATTGAATCTGTCCGCGGTGGCGCTTTGCGATCGCGATGGCGTTTACGGTGCACCCCGTTTCTACATCAAGAGCGAGGAGATGAAGGAAAAGGAGAAGAGCCAACTCCGGCTGATCCTGGGTTCGGAACTCACGCTGGAAGACGGCGCGGTCCTGCCTGTGCTCGTGGCCTCTCGCACGGGGTATCGAAATCTTTGCCGCCTGATCACGCAGGCGAAATTGCGCGGCACCAAGACGAATGCACCGGTGCGGTGGAGTGAGCTGGAGGAGTTCGCCGAGGGGTTGGTCGCACTCACCGGCGATGAGGAAGGACCGGTTGTTCGCTGCCTGGAGAACCAGGATTTTGCCGGGGCCAGTGAGCGTATATCCCGGTTGCGCCGGGCGTTTGGCGACAAGAATGTGTTTGTCGAAGTGCAGCGGCATTTGCGTCGCGGTGAGGAGGTGCGCGTCCGGCGACTGCGCGAACTTGCAGAAGCGGAGCGATTGCCCATGCTGGCGACCAATGGTGTGCAATACGCCACCCCGGAGCAGCGCGCCGTGCTCGATGTGTTTACCTGTGCGCGGCACCACACGCATCTCGATGCCGCCGGAAAACTCCTGAGCGCTAATACCGAGCGATATCTAAAATCCGCGGAGGAAATGACGGACCTCTTCCGCGATATGCCGGAAGCGATCGATAACACCTTGGCCCTCGGTGAACGTCTGGAGTTCACGCTCGGCAAGCTAGGCTATGAATTTCCTACTTTCCCTGTGCCGGCCGGCGAGACGATGGCAGGCTTTCTGCGCCAGAGAGTCCTCGAAGGCGCGCGCGCCAGGTGTCGCG
The DNA here is from genome assembly GCA_041287745.1 of Chthoniobacter sp. Lineage (GTDB taxonomy): Bacteria > Verrucomicrobiota > Verrucomicrobiia > Chthoniobacterales > Chthoniobacteraceae > Chthoniobacter. Next base: position 3,576 of record JBGGMZ010000164.1, read on the forward strand.
TCTTTGATGACGTGGTGCGCCGACAAATCGACACCGAGTTGGCTCTCATCGAGAAATTGGAGTTTTGCGGTTACTTCCTTTGCATTTGGGATCTGGTCCGGTTTGCCAGGGCGGAAAACATCATGGTGCAAGGGCGCGGCAGCGCGGCAAATTCGGTGGTTTGTTTCGCACTAGGGATTACGGCGTGCGATCCCTGCGATTATAAACTCCTCTTCGAACGTTTCCTGACCGAGGCGAGAAATAAAAAGGCCTGGCCGGATATCGATCTCGACCTGCCCAGCGGCGACCGGCGCGAAGAGGTCATCCAGGAAGTGTATCGCCGCTTTGGAAAGCATGGCGCAGCGATGACGGCCAATGTCATTTCGTTTCGTGGACGCAGTGCCATGCGCGAAATCGGCAAGGCGCTCAATTTTTCCCTCGAATCCATCGGCCGCTTTTCCGCGCTCTTCGCCAACGGCGACTTCCCTCACACGCTCGACCTAAAAGCGCAACTCACCCAAGCTGGCATTCCGAAAGATCATCCCCGCGCGTCCGCTGCGGCGCACCTTTATCAAATGATCCACGGCTTGCCGCGTCATCTTGGCCAGCACTCGGGCGGCATGATCATTTGCCAGAAACAGCTTAGCAATTTCATGCCGCTGGAGAATGCCTCGATGCCTGGCCGGGTCGTCGCGCAATGTGACAAAGATGATTGTGAGGACCTCGGTATCATCAAGGTCGACCTGCTCGGGCTGGGCATGATGTCCGTCCTGCAAGAAACCATCGAACTCAGTGACCGGCGGGGGCGCAAAGTGGAGGTGTATGAAATACCGCAGGATGATCCACCGACTTACGAGATGATTCGCGCGGCGGATACCATCGGCCTATTTCAAATCGAGAGCCGCGCGCAAATGGCCACGCTGCCGCGGTTGAAGCCGGAATGCTTCTACGACCTCGTCGTGGAAGTCGCCATCGTACGGCCGGGGCCGATCCAGGGCGGCCTCATGCATCCCTATCTCAAGCGGCGTAGTGGCCAGGAGAAAGACGATGTTTATATTCACAAGGACATCACCGAGATCTTGAGGCCAACTCTGGAACGCACCCTCGGCATTCCTTTGTTTCAGGAACAGATGCTCAAAATGTCGATGGTTCTCGCAGACTTCGACGGATCTGAAGCGGAGGAGCTGCGACGAGCATTATCCTTTCATCGCTCGCATGTTCGCATGAATGCAGCCTGTGAGAAACTGCGCGCACGCATGAAGGAAAAGGGGCATAGCGAGGAAGTCACTAAACTGGTGGTAAAGTCCGTGGAATCGTTTGCGGTGTATGGCTTCCCGGAGTCGCACGCCATTAGCTTCGCCCTGCTGGCTTATGCCTCGGCTTGGTACAAGGTACACCGGGCGCCGGAGTTTTATGCTTCGCTGCTGAATAACCAACCGATGGGATTTTATTCCTCGGCGACATTGATCAAGGATGCGCAGCGGCGCGGGCTGCACTTTCTGCCGGTGTCGGTTTGTGAGTCGGAATGGAATTGCACGGTGATCGATGATGCGACGGTGCGGCTCGGCCTCTGCGTGGTGAATGGGCTGCGCAAAGAGCATGGTGCGCATCTGCTCCTCGAGCGCATGCGGGCGCCGTTTGCTTCCGTCGCGGATTTCAATCTGCGCACGAAACTGACCAAGGCCGAGCAACGCACGCTGGCCAAGATCGGTGCGCTCAACGGCCTCAGCGCGCACCGTCGCGATGCCATGTGGCAGGTGGAATTGCCGCTCGATGGCGAAGGGCTTTTCTCCAAGCCGACGACCTCGGCCCCGACGGCTCCCTTGGCGCCGATGAATCCTTGGGAGCGCATGCACGCCGATCACAGCGGCATGAACCTGAGCATCGGCAAACACCCCATGCGCCTGTTGCGCGACAAGGTGCCCAATGCCTGGCGGGCCGCCGACCTGGCACAGGCGGCCAATGGCACGCTTGTGCAAATCGCCGGACAGGTCATCTGCCGCCAGCGGCCGGGGACGGCGAAGGGTTTCGTCTTCATCAGCCTTGAGGATGAAACCGGCGTGGCCAATGCCATCGTCGTGCCCCAGCTCTTCGAGCGTTGCCGCCTGCTCATCACGTCGGAGTCTTTCCTCGTCATCGAAGGTCCGCTGCAAAACTACGAAAACGTCATCCACATCAAAGCCCAGCGCATCCTCCCGCTCAACGCCCCTGGGCTCCAGCTCGCCGAGTCGCACGACTTCCATTGAACCGCGGCAATGAAGATGGTGACGGTCGCGATATATCGACCTGTAGCGGCGCCGTCCCGGCGTCGGAAATTTCCCGGACAAAGAATCGATGCTGAATGGAAGAATGACCACGGATTGCACGGATGACACGGATTTTCCGGCTGCAACTATCAACGCAATCCGTGTCATCCGCGTAATCCGTGGTTCAATTCCGGTTCCTTCATTTCAACTCAGCTTACGGGAGATGCGTCCGACGCCGAGGAAGGCGCCGCTACAATCTGCCAGCCTCGCATCCGCACTGTCGCCCGCGACCGGAACCAACATTGGATGTTGGATGTTCGGCGTTGGATGTTGGATGTTCTGTCCCGCCCCTTTTGCCATCTGCCATTCCCCATTTCGCATTCCCCGCCCATGTCCACCTTCGCCCTTACTCCCGTCGAAACGCGCATCCTCGGTTGCCTGCTCGAAAAGGAACGCACCACGCCGGAGAACTATCCGCTTTCCATCAACGCCCTCACCAATGCGTGCAACCAGAGCACCAATCGCGAGCCCGTGATGTCGCTCGATGAGAAGACCGTCGAGGCCGGGGTGAATTCCCTGCGCGAGAAGAAGCTGGCCAGCGTCCTCTTCGGCGCCGGCTCGCGGGTGCAAAAATATCGGCATCGTCTGCTGGAACATTACGAGCTCAACCCTGCCGAGACCGCCCTCCTCTGCGTGCTCCTCCTGCGCGGCCCACAGACCCCCGGCGAACTTCGCAGCCGCACCGAGCGCATGGCCCCAGTCGAGAGCACCGCCGAAGTCGAAGCTCGCCTCGATGAACTCACCCGCGGCACCGCCCCGCTCGTCCTCAAGCAATCCGCCCGCCCCGGCCAAAAAGAAGCCCGCTACATCCAGCTCCTCTCCGCGGAAGCCCCCGAGCAAGCTCCCACCCAAAACGAATACTCTGCCATCTCGCATCTGCCCTCGGCCATTTCTCCTGAGCCTCCATCCCCTTCCCAGATCGAAACCCTCACCACCGAAGTCGCCACCCTGCGCACCGAACTCGAACAACTCCGCGAAGAGTTCCGCACTTTCCGCAAGCAGTTCGAATAGGCTAACCCATAGCGGATTACGGCAATTTCGGAGAGCGAACATCCGTCGCATCCAGAGCCATCGTCTCTGCTCCATTTTCGGTCCGCTCTTTTGGACGGCATATCGAAATTCGTGGTGCAGGAGAATTAGCCACGGATGGACACGGATGAAACACGGATCATAGAAACGAGCGTCTCCCCCATCTGTGCTGATCCGTGTCCATCCGTGGCTCAATTTTCCGCCGTCATGCCTGGTCTCGCTTCCGATATACACTGCGGAGCGGAGTAATCATTATTGCTAAGTTTAATCGTAGTTTGGCATTATCGTTGCCATGAAGTTTTCGTTCCTCCTCCCTCTCTTCGGTCTCGTTTTGACCTCCGTCGTACAGGCGGAGGAGCCCAAGCCGCTCCGCGCCGGCATCATCGGGCTCGATACTTCGCACGTGCTCGCGTTCACGCAGACGCTGAACAAAGGGCCGAAGAATCCGGACGACGCGCCCAAGGTGGCGGGCATCAAGGTGGTCGCGGCGTATCCGCAGGGGAGCAAGGATATCGAGAGCAGCACGAAGCGCGTGCCGGAGTACACGGCGAAGGTGAAGGACCTCGGCGTGGAGATCGTCGATTCCGTCGAGGAGCTGGTGAAGAAGGTGGACGTTGTTTTCCTCGAGTCGAATGACGGCCGCGTGCACCTCGAGCAGGTGACGCCGGTGCTGGCCGCGCACAAGCCGGTCTTCATCGACAAGCCGATCGCCGGTTCGCTGGCCGATACCATCCGCATCCTCGACGCGGCGAAGAAGGCCAACACCCCGCTGTTCTGCTCTTCGTCGCTGCGCTTCGGCAAGGCCGTGCAAGCGGTGCGTGGGGGCTCGATCGGCCAGGTGAAGAACGCGGAGACTTTCAGCCCGGCGCATCTCGAGCCAACGCATCCCGACCTCTACTGGTATGGCGTGCACGGCTGCGAATCGCTCTACACGGTCATGGGCACGGGCTGCCAGAGCGTGAAGCGTGGCACGACTGAGGATGGCAAGATCATGGTGACCGGGACCTGGGCGGGCGGGCGCACCGGCATCTTCCGCGAGGAGAATGGCCAGGATCGCAAGAGCTACGGCGGCAAAGCGGTGGGCGACAAGGGCGAGGCGGCGATCGGCACCTACGACGGCTACGATGTGCTGCTCTACGCGATCGTGGATATGTTCCGCACAGGCAAAGTGCCGGTGGCGGCCGAAGAGACGCTCGAGCTTTACACGTTCATGGAAGCGGCCGATGAGAGCAAACGCCGCAATGGCGCCGAGGTGACGCTGAAGGAAGTGCTCGACAAGGCCCGCGCGGAAGTGGCGGCGAAGCCGTAGGGTCCGCCTTTGGCGTTTGACGCCCGCGTCGGTAATTTCATTCGCTTTTGGAAGGCGAATTATCCCCGATTAAAATTGTAGGCATTCGCCGCCGGTACTGCTGACATTCGCGCCCCCTTCCCACCTTCAAGTGGGCGGCCAGCAGCCTCATGCGTCTCCCTCTACTGATAGCAACAGCGACGGGACACGGCGACAACGCCGTGATCCTTTTCTTTGCCCAGGTGATGCTGCTCATCGTGCTGGGGCGGCTGCTGGGGGAATTCATGCAGCGGATCAAGCAGCCCGCCGTGATGGGGCAACTGCTTGCGGGCATCATTCTCGGCCCGAGTGTCTTTGGTACCCTCTGGCCGCAGGGACATGCGATGATCTTCCCCGCGCAATCGTCCACGCGCGAGATGCTGAAGGCGGTTTCCGAGCTGGGGGTGCTGATGCTCCTCCTCGTAACGGGCATGGAGACGGATCTTGCCTTGGTAAAACGCGTCCGCAGGACGGCCGCGATCACCTCTCTCGCGGGCATTGCCTTTCCTTTTGCCTGCGGCTTCCTGCTCGGCGAGTTTCTGCCGCAAGCTCTCCTGCCCGACCCGAGCCGCCGTCTCATCACGTCGCTCTTCCTCGCCACAGCGCTTTCGATTTCCTCGGTCAAGATTGTCGCCGCCGTCTTGCAGGAGGTCGATTTCCTGCGGCGCAATCTCGGACAGATCATTCTCGCAACGGCGATCCTCGACGACACCGCGGGCTGGACGATCCTCGCGCTCATCGGCGGCCTCGCTGCGCAGGGCAAACTCGTCCTCGGCCCGGTGCTGGTCAGCGTCTGCGGCACTGCCGCGTTCCTTGTCTTCTGCCTGACGATTGGGCGCCGCTGGACGGCGCGGCTCATCCGGTGGACGAACGACCATTTCACCATCGAGATGCCGGTCATCAGCCTCATTCTCGTGATCATGATCGGGCTCGCCCTGATCACGAATGCCATCGGCGTACACACCGTGCTCGGCGCCTTTGTCGGTGGTATCATGATCGGCCAGTCGCCGATCCTCACGAAGCACATCCAGGAAGAATTGCGCGGGCTCATCGTGGCGCTGTTCATGCCGGTCTTCTTCGGCGTGGCGGGGCTGTCGATCGATCTCAAGGTGTTGCACGATCCGCACCTCCTCCTGCTTGCGCTGCTCCTCATCGGTGTGGCCAGCATCGGCAAGCTCGGTGGCTGCTACGTCGGCGGACTTTTGGGGCGCCTGCACAGCATGGAGGCACTGGCCGTGGCCTTCGCCATGAATGCGCGCGGCTCCACGGAAGTGATCCTCGCCACCGTGGGCCTGAGCATGGGCGTGCTGGACCAAAAGCTGTTCACGCTCATCGTGCTCATGGCGGTGGTGACCACGCTTTGCATGCCGCCGCTGCTGCGCTGGGCTCTGGCCCGCGTGCCGCTGCGCGAGGAGGAGAAGAAGCGCATGGATGCCGAGCGGTCGGAGAAAAGAGACATCATGCCGAAGCTGGAGCGGGCGCTCGTCGGCATCGATCAACACGAGGCAAACCAGTTTGCCTCCACGCTGGCGGGATTGTTGATCGGGGCACGCCACCTTACGGCGACCGTCATGGAAGCCGGAGAAACGGAGCCTGGCAGCGCCGAACGCCCGGCGTCATCAAAGAGCCTGATCGAAGCGGCACAACACGCTGCCCACCGTGTGGAGGCCGGCGAGGAAAAGGAGATGAAAGCTCACTCTGCGGATCGCGATCCGCTCGACGCCGCAGAGCACGCCGCCCATACGAAGAAGACGCGCGTGGAGGAATTGGTCTCGATCGTCCCGATTAAAAAGCAGCCACAGGACTCGGAGGATCAAATGGCTGACAAGATTCTTGCCGAGTCGAAAAATGGCTACGACCTGCTCTATATCGCTCTCGGCGGCTGGCTGGCTGAGAAGTCATCGGCGTTTCCGCCCACAGTGGAAAAGCTCGTCCGCGGCTTCGCGGGATCGATCGCGCTGTTTTGCTGCCATAAGGAATACGAGATCATCCCCAATGCGCCGCTGACGAAGATCCTCGTGCCCACCACCGGCGCGGATTACTCGCGCTTCGGTGCGGAAGTCGCCGTCGCCATGGCCCGGGGTTGCAATGCGACCGTGACCGCGTTGCATGTCTCCCAGCCCACCACCATGAGCAGCGAGCCGCAGTATCGCACCGGCGATTTGCCGCGCAGCGGCCGCGCCATTGTGGATGACATGGTCGCGCTGGCCCACCGGGAATCCGTGCACATCGTGACCAAGGTGCTCTCCGGGCCGATCAAAGAAAACGCCATCCTGAATGAAGCGATCGTGGGCGAGTATCAGCTCATCATCCTCGGCACCAAGCCGCGCCCGGGAGAGACGCTGCATTTCGGCGAGAGTGTTTCTGCGATCATCGCGAATGCACCTTGTCCCGTGCTGATCGTCACGAGT
>JBGGMZ010000165.1:0-17083 GCA_041287745.1 Chthoniobacter sp.
AGACATTCACCGTCGTCTTCTTGTCGTCGTTCTGGCTCCAGTCGACGAGCACCTTTCCCTTGCGCAGGACTTTCTGCATACGCGAGACGACGAGTTCCGGGTGCTGCTTTTCCAGAAGCAACGCGACCGCGTGCGCAAAGGGCTTTGTCCGCTCGTAGGTCACAGCTGTATTCAACGGCACGTAGACTTGCAGCCCTTTCGAGCCTGAGGTCTTCGGAAACGACTCCAGCCCGAGCGAATCAAAAAGCGCCTTCAGCCACAGCCCCACCTGACAGCATTGCACGATGTCCGCCGGTGCTCCCGGATCCAAGTCGAAGGCGAGCGCAGTAGGGCGATTGATCGACCTGCCCCGGTGGAGGAAGGTGTGAATCTCGAGGTCCGCCAGATTTGCCGCCCAGACGAGCGAAGGCAGGTCGTTCATCACGCAGTAGTCGATCGCCCCGCCCTCCGTCTTCGCCACCTTGGCAGTCTTCACCCATTCCGGCCGATGGCTCGGGCACTGTTTCTCGTAAAAGAAGAAACCTTCCACGCCATCTGGATAGCGCTTCAGGCTGATGGGGCGATCCTTCAGATGCGGCAACAGAACCGCGGACACGCGGATGTAGTAGTCGATCACCTGCCCCTTCGTGAACCCCGTCTTGGGATAGAAGACCTTGTCGAGGTTGCTCACGTCGACCTTGCGGCCTTCCACTTCGAGTGTCGCTTTCGTGGCCATGATCAGGAAACTTTTTCGCGAACCACCTCTTGCGCGTCCTTGTCCTCGCGCAATCCGAGAAAGACCGGCTGTCGCAGGCGATCGTCACGTGTCCATTCGCCAAATTTCAATTGGCACACCAGCTTCGGTTCCACCCAATGGCAGCGCTTCATCTCCGCCCGGGTAATACCGGATTTCCACCGCCCGGCGCTTTTCTCCGGCAGGTTCGTGAACGGGCACGAATCGCGGGCGATCTTCTTCAGAGCTCCATGAAGAGACTGCAGCAGCTTGTGATCGAAACCAGTGCCGACCTTGCCAGAATAGATCAGCTTCCCCTTGCGATGCACCCCCACCAGCAGAGCACCAAAATAGGGGCGCGTCCCTTCAGGATCCGTGTAGCCACCAATCACAAATTCCTGCTCCTGCTGCAGCTTCAGTTTGATCCACGCGCCCGTGCGCTTGCCGATCTCGTAGAGTGAGTCGGTACGTTTTCCGATGAGTCCTTCCAGGCCCAGCTTTTTCGCCTGGGCGAGCAAGCGCTTCGCATCGGTCCCGAGCGTATCCGAGTAGCGAATGGTCTCCGGCGCACCGCTCAGCAGCTCCTCCAGTTTCTCCCGCCGCTCGGGCAGAGGCAAGTCGGTGAGGCTTTCGCCGTTGAGTTGCAGCAGATCAAACGCGTAAAAAAAGAGCGGCGGTCGTTCCTGACCGAGCTCTCGCGCCTGGAGCAACTGGAAGGAGGAACGTCCCTTTTCGTCCAGCGCCACAATCTCGCCATCGATGATCGCGTCCTGCGCGTCGAGCGCCAGCACCGCCTCCATCACCTCGGGAAATTTGCCGCCGAAATCCTTTTCATTGCGCGAGAGCAGCCGCACCTGGCTGCCGCCCTTCAACGCCAGCGCGCGGAAGCCGTCGAACTTGATCTCGTAGGTCCAATCTCCTTTTGGCGGATGCGCTGCCAGCCGCGCTTTCATCGGCTCGACAAATTTGGGCAAGGGCGCCGCCTTCGATGCCCGTCGCCGGGTCGGTTTCGAGGATGTCTTGCTCGTCTCTTTCGATTGCCACACGCGATCCCCCTTCGCGAGTTCCTTCATTGAGCGTCCCGACAGTGCGGAGGTATCCTCCAGCTTGCGCGAGACGGGCTTCATATCGTTACCGCCGCGAATGAGCAGCCACTGCTTTTCGTCACGCAGACGCACCAGATACCATTCGCCCTCCAGCTTCGCGCCGTGCAGCGTGAAGTGCAGTTTGCCCTTCTCCAGTTCCTTTGCCGGCGCCTTGCTCAATGGCTGAAAAGTCCCTTGGTCCCATACCATCACGGTCCCACCGCCGTACTGTCCTTCCGGAATCATCCCTTCGAAATCGATATAGGCCAGTGGGTGATCTTCCGTCTGCACTGCCAGGCGCTTTTCTCCGTGGGCAAAAGGCACCCCCTTCGGCACCGCCCACGACTTCAGCGTTCCGTCGATCTCCAGACGGAAGTCATAGTGCAACCGGCTGGCATCGTGTTTCTGGATGACAAAGCGATGGCCGGCTTTTCCCTTCGCCGGCGCCGCATCCGGTTCGGGTGTTTTGCGGAAGTCGCGTTTCCGGACGTATTCCTTCAGCGACATGGCCGGTTACGCCGCCTTCTTGCGCGTGGCGCGATGATGCGCGGGCGCTTTTTTCGTTGTCTTCTTTGCAGAACTTTTTGCAGCGCCCTTGGTTTGCTGCAGGCTCTTCTGCAGCACAGACACGAGATCAATCACATTGGTCGCCCTCACTTTCTTCGCGGCCTTCGGCGCAGTCTTGTCGCCGTGTTCGATCTTGTCCTCGATCAGCTTCTCCAGCGCGTCGTGATATTCATCGGTGTACTCCTCCGGCTGCCATTCGGTGGTCATGCTCGATATGAGCTGCCGGGCCATTTGCATCTCGGCTTTGCCGATCGTCTTTTCCGCCGGCTTGTCGAACTCGGAGACATCGATCAATTCGCCTGGAAAATGCATGAGCTCCAGCATGAGCCCCTGCTTCTGCGGCTTCACCGCAGCGAGATGTTGCCGGGCGCGGATGACCACCTTGGCGATGGCGATCTTGCCCGTATCCATCAAGGCATCGCGAAGGAGCACATAGGCCTTGTCTCCGCCTTTGCCCACCTCGAGGTAATAGGGCTTGTAGAAGAGCAGTGGGTCGACGTCGTCGATACTGACGAAGTTGATGATGTCCACTGTCTGAGTGGCTTCCACGTCCACTCGGGCGAAGTCCTCCTCCTTGATGATAACGAATTTTCCCTTCTCGTATTCGTAACCTTTCACAATCTCATCCCACGGCACCTCCTTGCCGTCGGCCTCAGCGACGCGTTTGTAATTGACCGGGCTTTGATCGCTCTTACGCAACAGGCGGAATTTCAATTCCTCGCGGTGTGTCGCAGGATAGAGCGACACAGGAATAGTGACGAGACCGAAGGTGATGGCGCCTTTCCAAAGGACTCTCATAAATGAAGGGGAATCAAATTCACTTCGCAAGCTACCCGCCCGAAGGACGCGCACAATTGCGTATCCACGGGCGGGCTAGGTTTTTTTGATGCGATGGCCTGTCGGTTATAGGTGGCCGGTGAGCGCCAGTATGACGATGATCAAGAGGACCAGCCCAAGACCACCGCCCGGGCCATAGCCCCAGTTGTTGCTGTAAGGCCACAGCGGCAAAGCGCCGAGCAACAGCAGCACGAGTAGAACAATCAGAATGAGTGACATAGTTGTCTCCTTTCACAGACACTTCGCGCCTGCACCGTGCTGCGGATGGGAGGAGCGCTGCGAACGCCCAAACGAGACCGGCTCCGAGGTTCACTATGCCGGCCGTGCCACCACCGACTCCTAGTCCTCCGGCGAGATGATGCGCTCTTCCACCGGCATCTCGCGAGGCGCGAGGATGCCCCGCTTATTCGCAAGGGCGCGGTCGCCCTCGATCGTCTCGGCAAAGATCTGCGGCCAGTGCAAAAAGGTTTCCGCCGCACGGCCCACAACGCCCAACGGGCAATGGCGCTTTTGCTTCGCGCACATTGTGACGGATTCGCGGTGGTAGAAAGTAGCATCGCCGCCAGCCCTGGCCGAAGCCATGGAAGCGAGGAGGACGACCGGAAGGAGCAGCGAGAGCTTGGCGATTTTCATGCTGGGTGTTCGCGTGGAGGCGATAGATCGGTTTCTTATTTTGTGTAGGGATTCTCTCCCGGTTCTGGCTGACAAACGGACCGTCGACGAATTGTCTGACAAGGCGCTGCAAGAATCAACAAGCCATTCCTCAAGGCGTCCATCGGTCTTCTTGCTCTCGAAACTCTTGTATCATGAATCTCCTTGGTCCCCGCGTTCTATTGAGTTTGGTCACTGGTCTTGCTCTTACCTTTGCCGCCTGCGAAAGCGCCGGCCCGGCCCCACAACCCACCACCGGCTCCCATTTCTCCCCAGCCTCCCAGGCCACTATCGTGGCGGATCATCACGCCGGCTCCAGTGGGCAAAATGGACTCGCCTCTGAAGGCGGCGGAATGCCCGAAGGCATCGGCTTCTACGGCGGGCACTATTATTACATTCGCAACGGCGGCGCCACGCGCCTCATGCAGAAGCAGCGCTTCGCGCAAGGCTGGTCCTTCGATCGCCAGAAGCGCATCGTGGCCGCCGACGGCAGCATCGTGCACCTGGAAAATCGCGAGATGGTCACCTTCGGCGGGGATCGCCTGCCGATCCCACCAAATGTGGTGCTGCCGTAACGTGAGGCGGAAGAGATGAATTAAGAAAGCAGGAAAAATCTCAGCGATCTCTTTCCTGCGTTCCTGTTTTCCTAATTCTCTATCCGCTTTTCCTTACTCGACCGTCACGCTCTTCGCCAGGTTGCGCGGCTTGTCCACGTCGCAGCCCAAGGCCACGGCGGCGTGATAGGCCAGCAACTGCAGCGGAATCGCAGTGAGAATCGGCGAGAGATAATCCGGGCAGGGCGGGATGAAAATCACGTCGTCCGAAACCTTCCCGATCTTCTCGTTCCCCTCGGTCGCGATGCTGATGATCGGTCCCTTGCGCGCGCGCACTTCCTCGATGTTGCTCACGTTCTTCTCGAACACCGAGTCGTCCGGCGCAATGAACACGCTCGGCACATCTGCGCTGATCAGCGCGATGACGCCGTGCTTCAACTCTGCCGCCGGGTGGCCGCTGGCGTGGATGTAGGAGATTTCCTTCATCTTCAGCGCGCCCTCCAGCGCCACGGGATAGTTGAACTGCCGCCCGAGGAACATCATCGAGTGCGCCTTGCAGTACTTCTCGGCGATCTTCTTGATGTGATCGGTTTGTTCCAAAATCTTCGCGACCTTCGCGGGGATCGCCTCGATCTCATCGATGATCCGCAAGCCTTCACTATACGAGAGATGCCGGATGCGGCCGAGCAGCAGGCCGATCAAGGTGAGGATCGTGACCTGCGAGGTGAAGGATTTCGTCGCCGCCACACCGATCTCCGGCCCCGCGTGCATGTAGACACCGCCGTCGCTTTCGCGTGCGATGGTGCTCGCCACATTGTTGCAAATACCGAGGGTGCGATGCCCCTTGCGCTGGCTTTCGCGTAGGGCGGCCAGCGTATCGGCCGTCTCACCGCTCTGCGAAATCACGAAGACCAGTGAATCCTTCGGCAGCGGCATATTGCGATAGCGAAACTCGCTGGCGAACTCCACTTCCGTGGGCACATGCGCCAATTGCTCGATCACATATTCGCCCACCATCGCTGCGTGCCCGGCCGTGCCGCACCCGCAGAGGATGATACGTTCCACCGAGCGCAACTCCGCATTGGTCATCTCCAGCCCACCGAGGACCGCGGTCCCCTGCTCGCGGCTCAGGCGGCCGCGCGTGGCATCCTGGATCGTCTCCACCTGCTCGTAGATTTCCTTGAGCATGTAGTGCGGGAAGTCGCCCTTGTTCACGTCCTCCTCGCTGAACTCCACCTTCGACATCTCGAAGCCGCTCGTTCCACCCAGCAGGCTGGTGATCTCGAACTCTTCCCGCGTGAGCGCGGCGATGTCATAATCCTTCAAATAAATCGCGTCGCGCGTGTAGGCCACGATGGCCGAAATATCGCTGGCAAAAAAGTTTTCGCCCTTGCCCACGCCGAGCACGAGCGGGCTGCCGCGGCGCGCGCCGACGAGCACGTCGGGCAGGTCCTTGTGCATCATCACGATCCCGTAGGTGCCGACGACTTGCTTCAGCGCCTTGCGCAGCGCTTCCACGAGACGGCCCTTCGTGGGCTCGCCGCCGGCCGCGTCGTATTCCTTGCCGATCAAGTGCGCGAGCACCTCGGTATCCGTCTGGCCGTAAAAGGTGTGCCCTTCCTTGACGAGTTGCTCCTTCAGCACGTTGTAATTTTCGATCACGCCATTGTGACAGAGGAAAAGCTTTCCGCTCTGGTCGGCGTGGGGGTGCGCGTTTTCTTCGGTCACTCCGCCATGCGTCGCCCAGCGGGTGTGCGAGATGCCCGAGGTCCCGGCGGGCGGCGATTGCTTGATCAGCTCCGCCAGATTCGCGATGCGGCCCACGCGCTTGCGCGTCTCGATCTTGCCTGCGTCATTGATCGCCACGCCGGCGCTGTCGTAACCGCGATATTCCAGCCTGCGCAGGCCGTCGAGGAGAATGGGAACCGCTTGGGATTTGCCGATGTAGCCAATGATGCCGCACATAAGGTTTTTTGATGAGTGAAGTGAGTGGCCACACTGACAGAGGCGGGGCAGGAGCGCAAGCTGGGCGCACGGAAGCCGGCCGTAGCCGGGGTCAGTGAACCCGGACCCCACGACGGAAATGTGGAAGGAAGGAGACGCCGCTCAACCGGCCGGGTTTCCCGGTGCGGCAATTCATCCTTCATCCCTCATTCTTCATCCTTTAAGAACGCTCCATGCACTTTCGCGATCTCAATGAAGCCCAGATCCTTGCCCTCGCGATCACCTCGGAAGAAGAAGACGGGCGCATCTATCGCGATTTCGCCGAAGGGTTGCGCACCGATTTTCCGGCCACAGCGGAACTTTTCACCCGCATGGCCGACGAAGAGTCCGGCCATCGCCACCGCCTGCTCGATCTGTATCAGCAGAAGTTCGGCCCGCATGTGCCGCTCATTCGCCGACAGGATGTAGAGGGCTTTAACATCCGCCGCCCCACCTGGCTGACCACTTCTCTCCGACCTGAGAAGGCTCGCGAGGAAGCCGCTCTGATGGAACAGGATGCGCGCCGCTTCTACGAGGCCTCGGCGCAAAAAGCCACCGACGCCCACGTCCGCCAGCTCCTCGGCGACCTGGCCAATGAAGAAAGCAAGCATGAGGCGACTGCCGAGAGCGTGAATGCCGAGCAGACCGAGGCCGGTGCCGTGGAGCAGGAGCACGAGACGGCGCGCCGCCAATTTGTGCTGCGCTTCGTCCAGCCGGGACTGGCCGGGCTCATGGATGGCTCGGTCTCCACGCTGGCCCCACTCTTCGCCGCTGCCTTTGCCACCGGCCATACGAGCGAGACTTTCAAGGTGGGCCTCGCCGCCTCCGTCGGCGCGGGCATTAGCATGGGCTTCGCCGAAGCGCTCTCCGACGATGGCAAGCTGAGCGGCCGCGGACACCCGTGGCTGCGCGGAGTGGTCTGCGGGATCATGACCACCCTCGGCGGCATCGGCCACACGCTCCCGTATCTCATCGGGAACTTTCACGTCGCTACCAGCGTGGCCATCGCCGTGGTGGTCGTGGAGTTGGCTGTCATCTCGTGGATCCGCTACCGTTACATGGACACGCCATTCCTTTCCGCGAGCTTCCAGGTGATCGTCGGGGGCATCCTCGTCTTCCTCGCCGGCTGGCTCATCGGCGCAGGGTAGGGCTCGGCAGCCTTCCTGCTTTGAAAATGGGATGAACAAACCCGTTTTCATGACCGCTTTGCTCTTCAGCGCCATTGGCTTCGGCGCTGGGATCGGTGTTCATCAAATTTATACGCAGCCCGTTCGCGAGCTGCTGGAGGCGCTTCCCCTTTCCGTCCAAACTTCAGAATCCACGCAATGCGTCTCCACCCTTCGATTGCTGCGGGCCGGGAACACGGATGGCGCAATCGCGATTCTGGAAACGCGTCTCGATGGCGCTCTCATCGGTTTGGGATCGCTTTATCCGAATGCCTCCGAAAAAGCCCGGCTGGAGGCACACACCGACGGCGCGCTCCGTGTGGCACGGGAATATCGCCGAACCTACCCGCATGAGTCCGATGTCCGCTACGCCGGCGCTGTCGCAGCGGCTCTCGCTATTCCCACGAACTCAGACTGATTTCGCCGGACCTACCGCCGCAATTGCGGCTGACTGACCACGCCATTCACGGAGCGCACCATGCGGCGCAGGTTGGCGGCCAGTTGCGAGCGTTGCTCGGGATGCTCGTCCCAAGCACGCTGGACCGACATCCACGTCCGTTTGCCGGCGTGGATATCCTGAAAATCATGGAGAGGGATCACTTGCATCATATATGGAATCGCGCCCGAAAATGGGGGTGGACGCGGAGGGGGTTGGAGGACTCGGCGGGGGAACGGAGTTGATGGACCATCACTCAGCTTTTCCGGCTGTCTACGACTCATTTTCTCGCTCTCGCGGTCTCCGTGCGCTACTTACGCTGCAACCTTCACCCACTGAACGATCTGTGACAAATCGTCTCGTGAAAATATAATTTTTAGAATCCCCTTCCCCGATGCGTTTCGCTCTGTTTCTCCTCCTCCCCGCGCTGCTGAGCTTCAGCGCCATCTCGTCCTTCGCCGCCGAGCCTCCCATCCACGGGCTGTGGGTCTGGAAGACAGCCGATGTCCTCGCCAAACCCGGCAGTGGCGAGGCGCTGCGCGATTTCGCCACGGCCAATGGGATCAATGAAATTTACGTCTCCGTCTCCTCGCGCGATCGCCTGGCACCGGACTCTCCGGTCGTCGCGCTGATCGGCCTGCTGCATCGCTCGCACATCCGAGTGGAGGCGCTGCTCGACAGCATCGACTCGGATAAAGCAGGTGAACCCCGTGAGGCCTTTCTGGCGAAGGCGCGAGCCATCGTGCAATTCAACGAGACGCAACCGCCGGAAACCCGTTTCGACGGCATCCACCTCGACATCGAGCCACATCAGCGCCCGGAAAACAAAGGCCCCGGCAACCTTCAGTTCCTGGCCGGCCTCGTCGAAACCTTCCGCGGCGTGCGGGACATCGCAGCGCCCGCGCATCTCATCGTGAATGCGGACATTCCCAACAAAGTGCTGAAAGGCGATCCCGCGCAGCGTCAGGCCCTCCTTATCTCCGTAGACCGCCTCACGCTCATGCTCTACGAACTCACCAGTCCCGAAAAGCCGGGCAGCGAAGAGGCCAAAGCCGCGCAACTGCAGCGCGCGGCGGAGCGCTATCTCACCATGACCTACGACAGCCTCAATGACGCGCATCTGGCCAGCATGGTCATCGCCCTGCGCACGGCCGATTACCAGTCACACCTGCCCGCAATGCTCCAGTCGCTCGACACAAACCAAAGCGCAAAACCCCATTATCTCGGCTGGGCGTGGCATGCTTACAATGACGGATTGAAATGACGACCGCGGCCACTCCCCCTCCATTGGCGCCTGAAGGAGCGTACTGGAAAGGCTTCACGTGGATTCAAATCGCATCGATTCTTGCCCTCGCGGTCATTGCCTCCGTAGGGGGATATAGCTATTTCGAATACCGTTCCGGAGCGACGTGGAATCTTCCGGCACGATATACTTTCCTGCCTCTTTTCCTTGTAGCTTATGTTTTGGGCAGCTTGCTCCTGATTGCATCTTCAGGCCCAACAAACCGCCTGTTGAGATCGTTCACGCTGTTGGTGGGGTTTGCTCTCAGTCTCTGGCTAATGGGAGAGATCGACTCGCGGAAACGTTGGTATCTGCGAGGGCTCGCGCACGCGGCCGGTCATGCCGATCTGGAGCCGTTAAGAAAATGGGCGAAGGCCAATGCGCCTGCGGAGGGCCCGATAGGCAACCGAGTTTTTATAGAAGACAATTTTGTTCCTCCTGAAGTCCGGCGCACGCTTCCATTCAAAAGGGGGGGCACTTCGTTTCGATTCTTTTGCACATCATTCGAAAACGATTTCGCCCTGTGCATTGTACATGCGGGTGGTGGGTTCTTACCCTTGAACGGAGTCATTGTGAATGTCGGCAAAGATTTCGATCCGAAGGTGACCGGCTTCCTCCAAGTCCAACGCGTCTCTTCAGATGTTTGGGTCTTCCAAGGCGGTGGTTAGACTCTCTTCCTCAAGGCGGCAGACCATCGTCGACACTTCGCCTCAAACAATTTATTTATCAAAATGGCATTTGTAAAGCTGAGAAAGAGAGTATGAACCTCGTGAATCCCATCCAAAAAACGATCGTGGCAGGCCCGCCCTGCTCCATCCGGCGCGCAACGGAAGCCGATGCGCCGGCTATCGAGGCGCTCTACCGCGAACTCGTGTCGGACGGTGATATTCACGTTCTGCCTGGCCACATCGCCGCATTAGCGGAATCGAGCACCAGCTTTCTCCTCGTCGCCAAGATCGACGATACGGTCTACGGCACCGCGCTGCTCACGCTCTGCCCGGATGTGATGTACGGCACGCAGCCTTTTGGCGTGATCGAAAATATCGTCGTCACACAGACCAGGCGCGGGAGCGGCATGGGGCGTAGTCTGCTGGGCCAGATCGAGCAGATCGCGGCCCATCACGACTGCACCAAACTCATGCTGCTCAGCGACCGGACGCGCCGGGACGCCCACGTATTTTTCCAGCGGTGCGGTTTCAGCGGCGAGACCAAGCGGGCTTTCGTGAAGTATCGCCGGCAATTCACGGGGTAGTGCCTCGCGCACTTCCATTCGATTGTCCTAATCCGGGGTTCAGGCGCTGTTCCGACAGTGCACCTCTTTGCTCCCGTGAACATGCTCTCCCGCTTTTTCCGCCTCGTCATTCTGTGTCTCTCCGCTACCGCGTTGGCGAGAGCCTCGGAATATCAGCCGGGAGTCTCGGGCAAGGAGTTCGATGAGTTCAGCCAGCGCCTCTACGACGCTACGACAAAGCATCTGAACCAGCTCTCGACGGAGGAGGGCAAGGTCTCGGAGCTGAAGGGCAAGAGCGCGACGGCGGATACGGCGCTGGCCTACTACCTCATATTCCAGCGCTCGGGCACCTCCCGCTACCGGCCCGCGGCGGTGTCACTGGCGGATAGCGTGCTGCGCGACATGAAGGCGACGAAGCTCGGTGTGTTGCCGATCAAGGAAAAAGACACGCCTGCTGGCGACACGATCATCGGTGGCGGCCCGCCGGCCTTCGGCGAATACGTCGCGACGCTCGCTTACATTTACCACGGTGAGGAGAAGCGAGAGGAGGAGCTGAAGTATCTCGGCAAGGTGGTCGATGAATTTGCCTGGAATGAAAACGGTTGGTGGGCGGCGGATGTGGATGTCACCACTGGGCAGTCGAAGGCTCCGCTGGCCAAGCCCTCACCGATCAACAAGAACGCCTCGATGGTCCTCGCCGCCGGTCTGCTCGGGGAATATCTGCGCAAGATCGATCCGCCGCTGGCCAATCGGCTGAAAGCGAAGGCGTACAAATGCCTCTATGAAAAAATCCTGCCCGCGCAGGAGGGCGATGGTTTCTGGCACTACAGCCTGGTGGGCAAGGATCCGAAGAACAAAGACATCCTCGGCTATTTCATGCTCACCACGCAGTTTCTGGTCGAGCTGCAGCTCATGACCGAGAGCTATCACGACAAGCGGCTCACCGCGGCGATCCAAAATGCGGGCGCTTTTGCTGTGAAGCACATCGTGCCCATCACCGGGCCGAATCACGAGACGCCGAGCTCCGGCCACAGTACGCCGAATACGCCGACGCACTACGATCTCGCGACGGAGCCGAAGCGCGGCTTTCAGCTCGGCGTGGTGCTCACCGCCAGCCGGCACTTGAAAGAGGCCATCCCGATCATCGACGCCACGCTGCCGCACTTCCCCACCGGCAACAAGGGCCAGGACGGCGCCCACGCGGTGTGCCCCTCGGCGCTCACTTTGCAGATGATGTCGCCGAACTGAGTCGGATTCGCGCCAAGAACGCAAAGGACGCCAAGTAATACGCAGAGACTCTTCTTTCCGTCTTGGCGTCCTTTGCGTCCTTGGCGCGAGAACCTTCTCGTTCCAAAATGGATTTTTTGCGCGACCAAAGGACGGCAATCGGAGATGAACGGAGCCATGTCATCCAGCACCGCTCTCATCGACTACTATCGCCGGCGCGCCGACGAGTACGAGCGCATCTATCACAAGCCGGAGCGGCAGGAAGATTTGGCGCGGATGAAAAAGCATCTGCGGTGGGAATTGGGCGGACGGCACATCCTCGAGCTGGCCTGTGGCACGGGATACTGGACCGCGGCGATTGCGGAAGTCGTGGCGTCCCTGCACGGCCTCGATGCCAATGCGGAAGTGCTAAAGATCGCCCGATCGAAGCAAATGGACCCGGCTCGCATCACCTTTGCCAAAGGAGACGCCTTCGCCCCGCCGCACGATCTCGGCAAGTTCACGGCCGGCTTCGCCGCGCACTGGTGGTCGCACGTTCCCCTCGCCCGGCTCCCTGCGTTTCTCGAAAAATTTCATGCCTCACTGCTGTCTGGCGCGCGCGTCGTCTTCATGGACAACCGCTACGTGCCCGACAGCAGTACGCCGATCTGCCGCGCGGATGCCGCTGGCAATACCTATCAACAGCGCCCACTGGACGACGGCTCCACGCATGAAGTCCTGAAGAACTTTCCGACGGCCAATCAACTGCGCGAGATCCTGCAGTGCTATTCCGATTCCGTGCGCATCGTGGAGTTTACCTATTTCTGGTGCGCGACCTATGACCTCGCCGGACGAAAGCCCGCCATTTGATTCCGTAGCCGCCGCAGCGCAATTGATCGGCACCTGGTCCTATCCTGCGGAGGAAGAACCTTCGGGCATCGCCTATCTCCACTTTCACGAAGATGGGGTTGCCTACCAGTTCGTTTACAATTCGAGAGACCCTGAGCGACGCTTCCCGCTCCGAATGTTTTATTCTGTGGAGGCACCCGGCTTCATTCGGGTGCGCAACATCAAAGAGGAATCCCAAGGCACCACGAATCCGTATCAAATCAACGGAGACACGCTGATTCTCACCAACCCAAGAGCGATTCACGTCTGCACCCGTGTGCCAAAAGAGGCGGTGCCCGCATGGTTCCAGCAGGCAATTACGAAATACGTCGGATGAAGGGTCGAGACGGACAGCCACTGAAAATCCGCGACGCCCTTTCCCATCCCCGACACTGCTTTCATGCAATTGTCAGGTGACAAGCGCGGTAGGGCTCTGGCAGGTTCGGGCGCGGACCCCAAATTCCTCAATACCCCTATGCAACTGTCCAACTGGCCCTCCATCACTGAAAAGACGCTCGCCATCATCATGGGTGGCGGTGCCGGCACGCGTCTCTTCCCGCTGACGAAGGAACGCTCGAAGCCTGCCGTGCCACTGGCCGGCAAATATCGCATCGTCGATATCCCCGTGTCGAATTGCATCAACTCCGGCCTCCGCCGCGTCTACGTGCTCACGCAGTTCAACTCGGCTTCGCTGCACAAGCACATCCACTCGGCTTTCAAGTTCGACAACTTCTCCCGCAGCTTCGTGGAAATCCTCGCCGCGCAGCAGACGCCCACGGACACGAATTGGTATCAAGGCACCGCCGATGCCGTGCGGCAAAACCTGCGCGATTTCCTGCAGTTTCCCTACGAGTATTTCGTGATCCTCAGCGGCGACCAACTCTACCGGATGGATTTCCGCGAGGTGCTCCAGCAGCACATCGACACCAAGGCCGACATGACGCTGGCGACCATCCCCGTGGGGCGCGAGGCGGCCATGGACTTCGGCATCATGCACACCGACGCGAACCGGCGCGTGGTGCGCTTTGAGGAAAAGCCGAAGACGAAGGAGCTGCTCGATGCGCTGACCATTCCGAAGTCGCTCCTCAAGGAACTGGGACAACCCGCCGATGCGGAGCTCTACCAGGCCTCGATGGGCATCTACATTTTCAATCGTGAAGTACTCATCAAGGCGCTGGACAACGATTGCGTCGACTTCGGCAAACACGTGATCCCGGGGATGCTCAAAGACTCCCGCGTGCACAGCTACATCTTCCAGGGCTATTGGGAGGATATCGGCACGATCCGCGCGTTTTTCGACGCGAATCTCCAGCTCACCGACAAAGTGCCGGAATTCAATTTCTTCGACACCACGGCGCCCATCTACACCCACGCGCGTTTCCTGCCTGGCAGCAAGATCAATGGCGCAACGATCAAGCAGGCGATCATTTCCGACGGCTGCATCATCGACGATGCGCACATCGAGCGCGCGGTGATCGGCGTGCGCAGCTACATCGGCGGCGGCACGACGATTCGCAACAGCATCGTGATGGGCGCGGACTTTTACGACGTGGACAAGGTGAACAAGGCCGGCGACCTCGAGCTGGGCATCGGGCGGAATTGCGTCATCGACCACGCCATCATCGACAAGAATGCCCGAGTCGGCGACGGCGCGGTGATCACGCCGGACGGCAAGGCCGAGAATTGCGACGGCCCGAATTGGTACGTGCGCGACGGAATCGTCGTGGTGCCGAAGGGCGCGTCGATCCCCGCAGGGACTTGGATTTAAGCAAATGACGGGTGCGGAATGCGGAATGACGAAGTCCGCGTTTGCCAACTTCGATTGACGATTCGCTGCTGCGCAAGCATCGGTTGAACGCGCGGCGACCTACGTTGTCTTACCCGCTTCGTCATGCCCAAGCCTTCCGTCTTTCTCCGCCCGTTCGTCATTCTCGGTCTGCTGGCCTCCGTCACGCTTGGCGCGGTGACGGCTCGCGCCGCTGGACTGCCTTTCGACACGGTCTTCAAGGGCCGCCAGCAGTTCGACTCGATGGTCGCGCAGGGCGACAAATGGAAAGGCCTGCCGATCGGCCAGCGCGTGGCCGAGATCGGGCGCGCGCTGACCGGCACGCGTTACAAGAGCTTCACCCTCGAGATCGATGATCACATCGAAGCGCCGTCGGTGAATTTTGCGGCGCTGGACTGCTGGACTTTCTTCGAGACCTCTCTCGCCTTCGCCCGCATGCTCGATGAGCCGAAGGAAAATTGGACCCCGCAGACGATGCTGAAATACATCGAGCTCGACCGTTACCGCGGGGGATCCTGCACCGGCAGCTATCTCTCGCGCCTGCACTATCTCGAGGATTGGTTGCACGACAATGACCGGCGCGGCTTGATCAAGGACCTCACCCGCGACCTCGGCGGCGTCTCCGCACCGCACAATGCCGTGGAGATGACCAAGGCCTGGAAGACCTACCGTTACATGCGCAACAATCCCGACCTGCGAGCCGGCATCGCCAAAATGGAAGCGCGGGTCGCCAGCGAGTCGTTCTACTACATCCCGAAAAGCCAGGTCGCCGGCATCGAGTCGCGCATTCAGTCCGGCGACATCATCGCCATCTGCTCGCACGATGGCCGCTACATCGGCACGGCGCACGTGGGCCTCGCCTACCGCACGGGAGATGGCGTCCTGCACTTCATGCACGCCTCCTCGCCGCGCAATTACGGCAAGGTGGTCCTCGACAAGCGCTTGTCGGATTATCTGAATCACTTCCGCAGCGACGCGGGCATCATGGTCGCCCGGCCGCTGAAGTAGGAGAAGTGCTTAGTTCCTGGTTCTTAGTGCCCAGTTCTCGATTGCACTGCCGCTCGGTGACTGAGCACTAGGCACTAAGGACTGAGCACTAAACCCGCCCCCCGGCACCCCCACGGAATTCCTTGGACAATCCCCGGTGGCTGCCTAATCTTCCGCTCCCGTTTTTCCGGGGCGTCGTGCCGCGGGAACACGGGCAGCCCACCTTTTACGCATGACCTCATTTTTTTTTTTTTTTGCCGACGCTGCCGCGCCTCAGCAACAATCCCCTCTCGGGATGATCGTTCCGTTCGTCTGCGTGGGCGTGATCTTCTACTTCCTGATCATCCGCCCGCAGAACCAGCGCCAGAAGCAGCTGACCAACCTGGTTGCCACCCTCAAGACGGGCGACAAGGTCGTCACCAATGGCGGCATTCACGGCATCATCGCCAACGTGAAAGAAGGCACCACGCTGAGCCTTAAGATCGCCGACAACGTAAAGATCGAAATCGACAAGTCCGCCATCGCCAATGTGATCAAGGACAAGACCGAGTCCTGATCCCGTCTTCGCCCTCTCCACCCCCGTCTCACCCTCTCCTCCTCTAGTTCCCGATGGACAAGAATTTCGCCATCTTCCTCTTTGGCCTGCTGATGCTGGTGCTCTTCGGTTGGTATTTCTTTACCGACAGCGAGCGCGTCAAACGCAACCTCGGCACCCTCCTCACCATCCTGCTCACGGCGTTTTGCGTCTGGGAGGCCTACCCGCCCTTCGATCGCAAGGATGCCGACGGCAAACCCATCGGCGAGCGTGGCAAGATCCACCTCGGTCTCGACCTCCAGGGCGGCACCTCCTTCCTCATCCGCCTCGATCCGCCCTTGGAAGATAACGGGAAGAAGAAGGAAATCACGAAGGACATGGTCGAGCAGGCCATGGAAGCGATTCGTAAACGCGTCGACAGCTTGGGCGTCAGCGAGCCGATCATTACCCCGCAGGGCACCGACCGCATCCTGGTGCAGATTCCCGGCCTTCGCCAGGAGACGATCAACGAGGCACGTGAGCAACTGCGCAAGGTGGCCAAGCTGGAATTCCATCTCGTTCACCCCGGCAGCCGCGCGCTGGCGCCCGCCATCGAGGCCGGCGCCCAGGTGCCTCCGGTCGGTTACTCGCTGCTCGATGAAACGATCGAGCGCAGCGGCAAACCGGTGACCGCCAAGCTTCTGATCAAGAACAAGGCGGATCTCCTCGGCTCAAATGTCACCCACGCCTACCCTTTCTTCGACCAGCAGGGCTGGGGCGTTTCTCTCGAGTTCAATAGCGAGGGTGCCGTTCAATTTCAGAAACTCACCCAACAGGTTGCTCAGGAGCGGTCCCAGATGGCCATCCTTCTGGACGGAAAAATCCAGTCCGCCCCCAGCGTGGACCCGGAAAAGTATCCCACAGGCATCACCGGCGGCCGGGCGCAGATCAGCGGCGGCAGCATGAGCGAGAAGGAAGCGCGCGGCCTGGCCAGCGCGCTGCAGAATCCGCTGCAGACTCCGGTGGCCATTGAGGAAGAGCGCAGCGCCTCCTCCACCCTCGGTCAGGACGCGATCAAGAGCGGTATCCTGGCTGGCATCGGCGGTCTCGTCCTGGTGCTCCTCTTCGTGGTCATCTACTACCGTTTTGCCGGCTTGGTCGCAGTGGTCGGCCTGGTGGTGAATATCATCGTGCTCTT
>JBGGMZ010000166.1:0-13781 GCA_041287745.1 Chthoniobacter sp.
CCTATTACTCCGCCGCACCGTGGGTGGATCGCGGCACGCTCTATCTCTTCGCCAACAAGCCGGGCATCGGCAAGGCGCGCAACGCCGACCTCCTCCTGCTGAGCAGCAAGGATGGCGGCAAGACGTGGTCCGAGCCGCTGACGCTCTTCAAGGGCTACTTCTGGAATTGCCACACAGGCATGGTGCAGCGCGACGGTAAGATCTATTGGGCGATCGATGACATGAGCTTCGGCATGAACCGCGGACCGCGCCTCGTGGCGGGCGATCTCTCGGGCGACCCGATGAAGCGGGAGGCATGGCGTATTTCCGAACCGGTGAAGTTTCCCGGCGCGCCGCCGGAACTTTGGAATGCGAAATTTGCCGCACAACCCAGCCAGTATCTCGAGCCCAACGTCATCGACGTGAATGGCCAGCTGCGCGTCCTCTGCGCCACGAAGATCAAGCGTCCCACGACGACGAATCTCTGCGCCGTGCTTGATGCCGCCGATGACGGCGCGAAGCTCGACCTGAAGTTCACGCAATACACGGGCATGCCCGGCGGCCATTTGAAATTCTGCGTGCTGCGCGACGATGTCTCGAAGCTCTTCTGGGCAACCGCCACTTTCTCCGCCGACAGCCAGGGTGCCTTCGATTGGGAGGAGAAAGCAAAGGCTACCGGCAAATTCAAATCCAACGGCAGCGACCGCCGCTTTCTCATGCTCCAGTACAGCGCGGATGGCCTGAACTGGTTTCCCGCCGGCTGCCTCGCGCAAGCGGCGAAGCTCTCGCAATCGTTCATGTATGCACGCCCGGTGATCGATGGCGACGATCTCGCGATCGTCGCGCGCTCCAGCGTCAATGCTCCCAATCAACACGACGCGGATAACTGCACCTTTCATCGCGTGCGCAATTTTCGCAGCCTCGCGCTGGATCTCGTTCCCACTCCCGAAGACAAATAAGCTGGCAGCGGCCCGGCTCCATCCGGTGATTTAGGACAAACGAAAGGTCACATACCCGTGCTGAGTCGTTTAGCGCGATTCAGGTGATGTGATAACAATCCTACTCATTATTGTGATTTTGATGCTCATTGGCGCGCTGCCGGCCTGGCCACACAGCCGAGGCTGGGGCTACGGGCCGAGTGGTGGCTTGGGCACCGTCCTGATTATCCTGCTCATTCTCTGGCTGCTGCACGTGATTTAGGCCTGAATCGCGAATTCAGCCGCGAAGCCTACTTCGCCAACTCGCCGAGCACTTCCAGGAACGCCTCGCGGATTCTGGATTCGGCGTCGATCGCGAGATAGCTGGTGCGCTGCTCGCAGAGATCAGAGTTCCTTCGCTTCGCTCAGCATGACGGTTTGTTTTTGGGACGAGCGATGAGCGCTCGTTTCTTCCAGCGGCGCCCCGCAACCAGCGAGCGACCGTTACAGCTTTCGGAATTGTTCCGTGACCTCGGCGACGATGAAGCCGAATTTGCTGATCGTGTCGCGGTTGATCATCGTGCGGCCATCGGGCTGAAGATACATGCGCTGAGTCATGCGCACATTGTAGAGGGAGTTGCCGGGCTTGGTGGCCAGGGTGAAGCTCCAGACAAAGGCGTTGCCCCGGGATTCACCGCGAGCGGTGCCCACCAGGTCGTTGGCCGTCGCTTCGAAATGGTGCGCATCGACACGATGCATTCGCCAGCTCCGATGCTGCTTGGGGCGCTTGCTGAAATAGAGATCCTGCTCCATGTGCAGCTCTCCCTGGATCATTCGCCCGGACGTCTCGGTGCGGATGATCTCGGTGGCCTCGGCACTGCGATTTTCAAAAACGCCCCACGAGCGGGTGTGGCCGTTGAAAAAGACCATCGGATCAAACGCCGGGCCGCGGTCGGTCACTCCAGTGAATGCAGTATCCGACGCGCGCGCGACGTGAGACGCGGTGCAAAGAAGGACGAGCAACGCTGAACAGCGTGCGAGAAAACGCAGGGAGGGAGGCCGAATCATACCGAGGATTCGTCTCCCGATCCTGCCGCGCTCGTCCCTGTGGGGCAAACAGTTGCCTTACGGCTTCACCGACTTGAGCACCTTAAGGAAGTCTGGGCGCTCCTTGGCGGCTTCATCCTTCTCGCCATGCACGCAAGCGGCGAAGACATGCTTGCCATCCGTGAAGATCACCACGTCGGCGCTGCCGGGATCGTTGTCATCGGCTTCCGCGCCTTTGCCCGTGAGGTGCTTGGCATCATGCCCGGCGACTTTGATGTCCTTCGTCTCGCCCGGCGCGAATTCCACGAACTCGCTCTTGATGATCTTCGCCGTCTCCGGCACAGCCGCGGCGACCGTCTTCGCATCGGTCTTCCACAAATAGATCCACAGGCCCTTTGCATGGAGAATGGTGCGGCCGGTCTTCTTCGTGACTTCGGTGTCCTTCGGGACGGTCATTTTCAGCGAAGCATCGCCCGCGGCGACGGTGATTTCCTTATCCTCTGCGAAAGCCGAGGAACCGACGAGGACGAGAGCGAGGGCGGCGAGATAAGTGCGCATGGGGAGAGAGCGGAGATCGAGTGGGTGGATGTAATTGGAGGAGGTTTTGCGAGACTGAAAAGATCGCGCGCGGAATATGCGCCGGTCGGCAGTAATTTTGCGACCGCTATTTCGCTCGTCGCAAAAATTGGCGCTTCGACGATTGTCGACGCATCGCACTATCAGTCGGCTTGCCCGTTTCGTTACTTCTTTCCCGCAGGCTTTCTGACCGATAAGTCCGAGGCCTCCTTGGTCATGACCGTCAGTTGAGTCGACGAGCTCTTGTCGAATTCGGCGAAGGCCGAACCATCATCCAGCACCCACTTGCCCGCACCGCCAGTGACACTGGTATCCGCCGCCCACATGTGCCCGCTGGCGTTGGCATTCATCAGTGCCGCCACGTCATTCGGGCTGATCTTCGTGCTATCCTTCTTGGCGTACATCTCATAAGCCGCGTGGCCATTGAGCATCCCCACGATCACCGTATAGCTGCCGTAGGAATAGCCCCGGATTGTCACTCCCGGAAGCGACGAATTGCCGGTCTTGGTCTGCTTGCCGTAGCGCTTGGCAAGCTCGTCCTCCGTTTCTCCGAGAACGCCGAAAGCATTCAAGGCGAGGCAGGCGAAGGCAAAGAGGGGAACGATCCATTTCATGTTCCAATCCGCTACCACCTTCCATCGAAAACGTCCATGGGCGAAAATGAAGCGGTCGTTCCCAGCTGATGGACGCAATCCGACCTGCTCCGTGAATTCCCAAGGCGTCTGCCAAAATTACTTTCCAGATAAACGCATTGAATTAGGAACGCAGAAAAGCAGGAAAACTGGCACCTTTCTTCCTGCTTTCCCGCGTTCCTGATTCAACCTCCTCCGCTGTGGATTTGGACACTCCTTTTCCCAAACTCTAAATATCGAGCCGCACGGTGACGGAGGGGCGGCCGGCAGTGGCTTCGGCGGCCTGCGGCGACTTCACGCCGTATTTCGCGGCTTCTTCTTTCACCTTGTTGATCTGCTCCTGGTAGCAGTGGTCGCAGATGCCGTGACTGAGTTGGAGATCGGAATGATCGCGGAGATACTCTTCGATCTGGCTCCAGTACTCGCCGTCGTTGCGGACGCGTTTGCAATAGCAGCAGATGGGCAGAAGGCCGCGCAGGGCTTTGACTTGGGAGAGCGCTTCGCCGAGCTGCTGGTTGGTGGCGAGGAGCGCGGAGTTGCTCTCCATGAGCTGCTGCTGACTCTCGCGCAAGGCGCGGAAGGCTTCCTCCAGCTGGATGCGCTGCAGGCAGGCATTCGAGTGATAGCGCACGCGGGCGATGAGCTCGAGCTTGTCGGGGAGTTTCACGAGGTAATCGTTCGCGCCGATAGAGAAGGCGAGGCTCTTGGTCTGCGGGTCTTCTTTCGACGAGAGAACGATGATGGGCGTGTCCTTCGTGGAGGGGTTGGCACGGAAGCGGCCGACGATCGCGAGGCCGTCGACTCCAGGCATGACGAGGTCTTGCAGAATGACGGTGGGACGAATGCGATTGGCAATCTCCACGGCCTCGGCCGGGTTCGAGCAATAGTGGAGGACGAGGTGAGGATCGCTGGCGAGGAAGCGCTGGAGCACCTCCGCGACGAAGGGCTGGTCATCGACAAGCAGGATCATGGCGGTGTCGGTGCGCGAGGTGCCGGAGGCGGTGGACGTGGTGGTCATATTGGCAACAGGGTTACGTGAGTCGGACGGGGGCTTGGGTGGAAGTGGGTGCCACGGAAGTGGCAGGGGGTTTTGAGGAAAGATGGCGAACGATGGCGGGCGCGATTTTTTCGAGCGGCAATTCCTCGACGACGGCGCCGAGCTCGGCAGCCGCCTTGGGCATGCCGTAAACAGCAGAGGTCGCGCGGTCCTGGCCGATGGTGTGATGGCCGGCGGCGCGCAAGCTCTTCAGGGCGCTGGCCCCATCCCGCCCCATACCGGTCAGAAGCACGCCGAGCACCTCACCGCGCCAGTGACGCAGGATACTTTCGAAAAAGACATTCACGGACGGACGATAGGAACAGCTGGCGGGCTCGACGGTGTAGCCCAGAATGCCGCCGGGGCGCAGGGTAAGGTGATCGTTCGTGCCGGCGACGAGCACGACACCTTCCTCGACGAGATCGCCATCGCGCGCGATCCGCACCGGAAGCTTCGAGACATCATTCAGCCAGCTCGCGAGGCCGGGGGCGAATTGCGCATCCACGTGTTGAACGATAACGACCGCGGCCGGAAGTTCGGCAGGGAGCGCGCCGAGGATTTTCACCAGCGCAGCCGGGCCACCAGCCGAGGCCCCGATGGCGACGAGGCGGCGGGCTCGCTCCCGCGCTCGCGGCTCGGGATGGCTGACCGCCGCAGCAGGGTGATCGGCGATCAGTTTCGCCGTAAAGTCGATCTTGTAGAGAAATGCGGAGGCGCCATTGGCTGCTCCCGTGCCGGCCAATGTGGGGGTCTGTACCACGTCGAGCGCGCCCGCGCCCATAGCCTCGAAGACCTTCGCGGAATTTCCCTCCACCGTCGCAGTGACGACGAGAATGGGACAGGGGCTCGCGGCCATGATACGCCGGGTGGCTTCCACACCATCCATACCGGGCATGATCAGGTCCATGAGGATGAGGTCCGGGCGGTCGCGCAGGCAGGCGGCCACGGCCTCTGCGCCATCGCAAGCGGTCCAGGCCACGGTATGGTGCGGGGTAGCGGCGATCGTGCGCTGCATGGCTGCCACCGCCAGAGGCATGTCGTTGACGATTGCGATTCTCATGGCTGTCCGATGAGGTCGGCGACGGAGGAGATGAGGCTCTCGTCGTGGAAGCTGCCCTTGGTAAGATAATAGTCGGCCCCTGCCTCGAGGCCGCGCACGCGGTCTTCCTCGCGATCCTTGTAAGAGACGATCATCACTGGCTTGGATTTGAGATTCGGATCGCGACGAATGAGAGAGACGAGCTCGATGCCATCGAGGCGCGGCATGTCGACGTCTGTGATGACGAGGTCGTGATTGCCGGTGCGGATGGCGTTCCAGCCGTCCATGCCGTCGACTGCGATCTCGACTTCGTAGCCGTGGCCTTCGAGCAGCTTGCGCTCGAGTTCGCGCACGGTGAGCGAATCATCGACCACGAGCACGCGCTTGCGGGCGCGGGTTTCGCTGGCTGCACTACTGTTGCGCTGCACGCCATCGAGACGACCGGCGACGCTCAGTTTTTCCACGGAGCGAACGAGATCCTCGACGTCGATGATGAGGAGTGGCGTGCCGTCGTCAGTGAGAGCGCCGGCGCTGATATCCTTGATCTTGCCGAGACGGGAATCGAGCGGCTGGACGACGAGCTCGCGTTCGCCGAGGAAGCGATCGACGACAAGACCATAGCGATTGCCACGCTCGCCGACGATGACGACGGGCAACTCTTCGCCAGAGATCTGCGTCGCACCCTTTTCAAAAACCTGGTGCGCGGTGACGAGACCCACACGCTGATCCTCGAAAGCGAAATGCGGGCGGCCTTCCAGTGCCTCGATCCTGTCCTTCGGCAGCTTGAGCGTGCGCGTGATGGCGGCGAGCGGAATGCCGTAAGGCTCGCCGGCGATTTCCACGACGAGCGCGCGCAGGACGGAAAGCGTGAGCGGAAGCTGAAGCTGGATGGTGGTGCCACGGCCTGGTTCGGTGGTGGTGCGCAGCGTGCCGCGGAGCTGTTTCATCGTGACTTGCACGACATCGAGGCCGACCCCGCGTCCGGAGATTTCGGTGACCACTTCCTTCATGGTGAAGCCGGGCAGGAAAAGGAATTCGAGCAGCTCGGCGTCGCTCATCTTCGCGGCGGTCTCCTCGTTGGTGAGCTTGCGGGCGACGACGGCGCGGCGCACGGACTCGACATCGATCCCGCGCCCGTCATCGCGCACGGTGATGAGGAGCATGCCCGCACTGTGACGCGCCTCGAGCCAGATGGTGCCTTCACGCGGCTTGCCGGCGGCGACCCGCTCCTCGGGAAACTCGATGCCGTGATCGCAAGCGTTCCGCAGGAGATGATTGAGCGGCGCCTCGAGCTTCTCGAGGATGTCGCGGTCGACCTGGGTCTGCTCACCGACGATCTCGAGCCGCACTTCCTTGGCCAGCGAGCGGCCGACATCGCGGATCATGCGGGGAAAATTCTGCGCAGAGTCGATGAACGGGCGCATGCGCAGGGCGAGCGCTTCGTCGTAGAGGCGGTGGGAGAGATTGCCGGAGCGACGGTCGAACATCTCCAGCTCGACGAGGCGCGCGCCGAGGAACTGGCGGCATTCCGCGCCCTTTTGCTCGAGCGCAGCGAGGTGTGCCTGCGCGTGTTCGTTGAGCGGAAGACCGGCGAGCGATTCGCGCAGTGCCTCGACGGTCTTGCCGACTTCCTGCTGCATGCGCTTCAGGCGGAGGAGCGAGCGGGCAAAAGGATCGAGCCAGCGGGCCTCCACGAGGGATTCTCCGGCGAGGCCGAGGAGGCGGTTGAGATGATCGGCCGTGACGCGCAGAACGCGGTCGGCAGAAACGGTGGAGGAGGAAGTGGACTCGGGAGCTGGGCCTGCCGAAGGGGACGCAGCGAGAGTTGGAGCGGCGGGTTCGGCACCGGGCTGGGCGGAAACGGCGAGCTTCGCGAGGAAAGCCTCGATCTCGCTCGAGTCGTCCCATTGCGCGATTTCCGTCTCCGGTGTTTGCGCGATGCGCGCGAGGAGATCGACACCGCTGAGCAGGATATCGATCTGCGCCTGGCCCAGCGATAGGTCTCCCTTCTGCGCGGAGACAAAGCAGTCCTCCATCGCATGGGCCACGGTCACGGCGGTAGAGACCCCGACGATGCGGCCTGCACCCTTCAGCGAGTGAGCGGCGCGCATGAGCGACTCGAGGTGAGTCGCGGACGCGGGCTCACGCTCGAGGGCAAGCAGCCCGGTATTGAGCGTCTGCGTCTGCGCTTCCGCCTCCATGCGGAAAAGGCCGAGCATGGAGAAGTCGCTGAGATCGGGAGAGGAAGGTGTGCTCATGCGAGACTCTTGTTGAGCGAGTAGAAGAGGAGCTGGTCGTCGAGCACGCCGACTGCCTTGCCCTGCCACGGCAGCATGGCTCGCGTGTAAGTGGCAGTGGACTTCGCGACGGTCGCCGGCGCTTCACCCAGTTGCTCGGGGCGGAAGCGATGGATACCGTGGATTTCATCCACCGGGAAGACGAGGCGCTCGCCATTGCGGCAGGCAACGAGCAGGCGCTCATGCACGAGACGCCGCTGCGCCTTATCGGCTGCCGGCACTTTATCGATGCCGAGGAGAGCCTGCAGCGAAACGCAGACGAGCAGCGCGCCGCGCACATTGGCGATGCCGAGTACGGTGCCATTGCGACGGTGCGGCAGCGAGTGAATGGGACGCAGTGCGCATACTTCCTGGAAGACTGCGGCTGGCAGCGCGAGCCACTCCGCGCCGATGCGGAAGATGACGACGGAATCGGTATCGCGAGTGCTCGTTTGACGCTCTGCGCGGATGCTCTGCGCGGATTGCGCGAGATAGGCGGGATCGATCTCGCGATCGAGCAAGGTCGCCGCAGCGGAGGAGTAGACGGGGCAATTGCGGCAGTGGACGGCCTGCCCGAGTTCGCCGCACGAACCGTCGCCCCAGATGCCGATGTGATTCCAGCAATCGTGCAGTTTCATCAGGCGGCTTTCTCCGAGCTGCGGCGCGCGCGTTCGCGAAGCGCTTGCGCGGCGCCGGCGTCACCGAGCCGGGCGGTGAGCAACGAGTAGTGCAGCAATGCGTCGTGATGCTGCGGGTTGAGGTAAAGCGCCTTGCGGTAATGCGCGGCGGCATCGTCGCTGCGCTTCGCGGCGTCGCTGACGAGACCGAGAAGATAGTGAGCCTGGGCCGAGGCGCCGGATTTCTTGAGTGAGGCGTGACAGATGGCGGCCACTTCCTCGAGGCGGCCTTCATCGGCGAGGCGCTGGGCTTCGCTCAGATCGGGAGCCGGAGCGGCCGATGGCGCAGCAGCAGGCTGAGGGGCCGGTTTTTGCGCGGGCCGCGGTTTGGGAGGCGGAGGTGGCGGCAGTGCGATCGCGCGCTTTTTCAGCGGCGTGGGAATCGCCGTCGCTGCGGGCTTTGCCTTGCCCTTGGTGAAGGCAAAAGCCAGCGAGATGCGGGTGTGGGTGAAATCATGCGAAGCCAGCAGGCCGGTCTCGGCGGGACCAACGCAGAAGAGCCCGTTCGGCGAGAGCAGTCGCCCCAGCGCATGGATCGCGCGGCGTTGCGTAGCCTCGTCGAAATAGATCAGCAGGTTGCGGCAGAAGATGGCGTCATACGTGCGGCCCTGCGGCATGGTCGTTTCGTCGAGCAGATTGGCGCGGTGGAAATGCACGGCCTTGCGCACGGCGGGGTCGAGCACGCAGCCTTCGGAGGTCTGCTGAAAATGACGGTCACGGAAACCCAGGTCGCGCCCTCGGAAAGAATTGCGGCCATAGGTGCCGGCGCGCGCAAGGGCGAGCACACGATCGCTCACATCGATGGCATCGATGTGAAAACGCGAGGCGGGAACGCCGGCGTCGAGAAGCGTCATGGCCAGCGAGTAGGGTTCCTCACCGGTGGAACAGGGCGCGCAGAGGAAGTGCAGTTTCTCCTGCTTCGTGGAGCGGAGCGCATGATCGGCTACAGCGGTGAAGGCCCGGGGATCGCGGAAGAACCAAGTTTCCGGGACAACAACCGCCTCGACCAACGCCTGCATCTCTCCGCGCGTGCCGCGCAGGCGTTGCAGATACGTCTCCGGGTCGGAGGTCTTGCACGCCGCCATGCGAAGGCGGACGGCGCGCTCGACGGCCGACAGCCCGATCGACTCATGATCGAGCCCGATCGTTTCGTGCAACAGGCGCGCGAACACTTCCATCACGCCGCCTCCCTCATCTGGTGAAACAACGCGTCGTAGACCGCAGGCGAAAACAATTTCTGCGGCGCGATCCACTGCACGATTCCGCGAGCGTCGCTGGTCACAGGACCGAGATAGGGTGCGGCTTCGACCTTCACCTTGGCCTCGGTGAAGTCTGTAGCTTCGCGCTGCAGCATTTCATTCGCGCGCTCCGCGATGAGGGCAAAACGCCGTCCGTTTTCCATCTCCACGACGATCATGCGCGTGCTGATACGCTCCGCCGCGGCTTGCCCGAGTGCGAGCGCGCTGAGATCGATGACCGGCAACATCACCCCGTGGTAATCGAGCAATCCCGCGATGCCGGTGGGCGCGTGCGGGACGCGTTTGATCTGCGCCAGTGGAAGAATTTCCAGGAGCTCGCGGGCGTTGAGCGCGTAACGATCCTGGCCGAGTTGAAAGACGATGAAGAGCATGGGTTTTAGGCGGCGCGAAGTTTGAACCCGTCGAGGCTGGTGAGCATGCCGCGCGAGGCGTCGTGGAGTTGCTCGATGCTGATGTTCGACTGGCGCAGGGAGTCGGCGGTCTGCTGGGTGGCCTCGCTGAGCTGCGAAAGCGCCTGCGTGATTTGGTCGGCGCCGAGCGCTTGGGCCTGCATGCCTTCATCGACCGCAGCGAAGCGCGGGGTGAGCGCCTGCACCTGGCTGATGATCTGCGTGAGCTGGCTGCTGACCTGCTGCACTTCCTGCACGCCGCGGCGCACCTGCTCGCCAAATTTATCCATGCCCATGACACCTGCGGCCACGGCGGACTGCATCTCCTTCACCATTTGCTCGATGTCGAAAGTGGCGACGGCCGTCTGGTCTGCGAGGCGGCGGATTTCCGTGGCGACCACGGCGAAGCCGCGCCCGTACTCGCCGGCCTTCTCGGCCTCGATGGCGGCATTGAGCGAGAGCAGGTTCGTCTGGTCTGCGACCTTGGTGATGGTGGCGATGACCTGGTTGATGTTACCGGCTTTTTCGCTGAGCACGGCGAGCTTGGAATTGATCGCGCCGACGGCCTCGACGAAGTGCTCCATCGTCTGCTCCATGCGCGAGAGGCTGGCATGGCCGCTGTTGGCCAGCGTCGCTGTTTCCTCAGCGATGGTGTTGACCTGGTTCACCGTCTTCACCAGTTCGCGCGAGGTCGCGGAAATTTCCTTCGAGGTCGCACCGATCTCCGTGGTAGTCGCGGCCACTTCGCTCGTGGTGGCTTGTTGCTGCTTGGAGGTCGCAGCGATCTCGGTGACGGAGGAATTCACCACCATCGCAGCCTTCTGCACCTGGCCGGTGAGCGTGCGCAGATGCGCGACCATCTGCGAGAAAGCCCCGGCCAGAATGCCGATCTCGTCGGAGCCGTCCGATTCGATCTCGTGGGAGAGATCTCCCTGCATGGCTGTGGCCCGGGCCGCCTCGGCGAGTCGACGCAAACGACCGGTGATATTACTGGCCACGAGCCAAGCGAGCAATCCTGCGAGCAACAGGGCCCCCGCGCTCGAGGCAACCGCGAGGAAGCGGCGACGCTCGAAGTGAGTCAGACGCAGTTGGATCAATTGGTCGAGTTCCGTCGCCGTGGCGTGTGAGAGCTGCGACAAGATGTCTGCGGCGTGGTCAACCGCAGCAACGAAAGCCGCGCGGTCCACATCCTTGTTCCCGGCATCGATCTGGTCCGCGAGCACGAGCAGCGTGTCGGTCGCTTTCTTGAACTCCGCGAGCCGCGGTGGGATATCCCGCTGCAGACTCTCACTTTTGCCAAAGAATCGCGCGTCTTCGCGCAGCGCCGTTTCGATGGCATCCGTGATTTTCGGTAAATCCACGTCGCGCAGCACGGCAATCTTGCCCGCGAGCTGCACTTGCTTCGCAGCATTGGGCTCTGCGAGCGCTTGCAGGCCGTGCTCACCGATTTGCTCGATGTGAAACTGCGCGCCCGGCGCCAGCTCGAAATTCATCATCAAAAGGTGCGCGCTATCCAGCGCCCTATCCAACTTCAGCTCCGAGGTATCGTTCACATGGTTGATCATTGCCATGACCCCGGCGACGAGATGCTCGTGCTGGTCTTCGCTGCGCTCGAGCGTGAGCTGCTGCCAGCCCGTTTTCAAATTCTGCCATTCGTTCTGCACCTTCTCCGGCAGGATGCGGCCCAAGCCATCGGCTTCCAAATCGCCAGCCGTGAACTTCAACAGAACGCCGAAGCGGTGATTCATTTTCTCCAGCTCACCGAACGCCGCATCGACCTGCGCCTGCCGGGCGTTGATGGCCTGCTCCAGTTGCTTCTCGCCGCTAAAGTAACGCTGCAGAAGAAGTTGATGCGCAGCGATGTCTCGCAAGAGATCGGTCAGCGGCCGATTGAAGCTATCGCCCGAGAGCTCCAGCTGAGCGAGATCGATATTTTCCTGCAGCGATTCGAAGGTGAAGAACGCTAGAATGCCGACGGGCAGGACAAACGACCCGATAATGAGGAGCAGCTTCTGCCAGAGTTTGAGGTTTCCGAGGATCTTGGTCATGGGGATGGGGAGTGAGGGGAACTAGGCAAGGATGTGGCCGAGCGTGCCGACGAGCTTTTCGAAGGTGAAGGGCTTCTGGACGAAGGCTTCCGGCGGGGGCGTGGCAAAGGTCCGGGCGATCTCCGCGCACTGGAAGCCGCTGATCACGATGACCGGGATGGCGCTCCAGCATTGCCGCAGTTGGCGAAAGGTTTCCTCGCCATCCATCACCGGCATCAGCAGGTCGAGAAGCACCGCGTTCACCTGCGGGTTGCGCTCCAGCATATTCAGCGCCTGCAGCCCGTTTCCCGCCTCCAGCGTCTTGAACCCCTGACTCTCCAGGATCAGGGCCGCTGTCGAACGCAACGTCACATCGTCATCCACGATCAGCACCGTCTGCCCGCGCGATGTCTCATCGGCAGGCGTGACAGGAACGTCAGCGAGAGGAGCGGCGCCTACCGCGTGAGCATCGCTGGTTAACGGATGTGGGATGGAAAGCATACCTTCTCCCTGTAGCAGGGCTGGGACTTTCCGACTGAGGAGGAGTACTGATTCTCCGTGAGTGAAACTACGGAGTCTCCCTACGCACTTCTGCCATCTGCCATCTGCCATCTGCCATCTGCCAATCATGCTCGGTTATTAAAATTTGCCCTGGCCCCCTTCCCCATAGTTCTCTCGTCATCGCCGTGCCCGCCTGCAAAATATCCGAACACCGATCTCGCCGCGCATGACCTTCGACCCCGAAGAACCCCACAACGCCCTCCCGCTCCTGCCTCCGCCCCACGAGCTCGAGACCAAGGCCGTCCTCAAGCGCTGCGTCGCCGCCAACAAAGCCCTCGCCGAGCTCAAAGGCACCGGCGACCTCATCCCGAACCAGAGCGTCCTCATCAATGCCATCCCCCTCCAGGAAGCCAAATACAGCTCCGAGATCGAGAACATCGTCACCACCCAGGACGCCCTCTTCCAGGCCGCCCTCGACGAAAGCCGGGAGACCGATCACGCCACCAAGGAAGTCCTTCGTTACCGCACTGCCCTGCGCCGCGGCTTCGAGACCATCCAGGCCCAGCCCTTCCGCCTCCACCTCATGGAAGATCTCTGCAGCGTCCTCCGGCATGAGAAGGTGAAGTTCCGCGCCGAGGAGGAGGTCATGATCGGCAACCCCGTCACCAAGGCCATCACCTACACCCCACCCGTCGGCGCCGATGTCATGCAGGCCAAGCTGGCGAACCTCGAGGACTTCCTCCTCAGCACTGAGGGCGACCTCGATCCGCTCGTCCGCATGGCCGTCGCCCACTACCAGTTCGAGGCCATCCACCCCTTCACCGATGGCAACGGCCGCACGGGCCGCATCCTCAATATCCTCTTCCTCATCCACGCCGGCCTCCTCCGCATCCCCGTCCTCTACCTCAGCCGCCACCTCATCCAGCACAAGGCCGAATACTATCGTCTCCTCCGCGGCGTCACCGAGCGGAGCGAATGGGAACCCTGGCTCCTCTTCATCCTCACGGGCGTCGAAGAGACCGCCGCCTGGACCACCGGCCGCATCCTCGCCATCCGCGACCTCTTCGACGAGACCCTCGCCCTCTGCCGCGCCAAGCTCCCTTCCAAGGTCTACTCCAAGGAGCTCGTCGAGCTCATCTTCGCCCAGCCCTACAGCAAGATCGGCTTCCTCGTCGACGCCGGCATCGCCCAGCGCCAGACCGCCTCCGAATACCTTCAGGCCCTCGAGCAACTCGGCATCCTCAAGGGCGAAAAGCGCGGCCGCGAAGTCCTCTACCGCCACCCCGCTTTGGTCAAAGTGCTGACGGCTTGAGGGCACGAAGGCCCAGCTTCGATTTTTTGTCCTTTTATTGCCGTTTTTCGCAATGGAGTCCTCTTTTCGCTTTTGGAATTGCTGACGGCTTCGACATATCCTCTAAACATGTCG
>JBGGMZ010000167.1:0-6972 GCA_041287745.1 Chthoniobacter sp.
GGCTTCGCAGGTCGCCTTCACATGCCGGCTGCGATAGAAGAGAAACAAGGCGCCCGGGATCACGATATAAATCACGCCTACCATGATCAACATGACGACACCGAAGATCGCCCCGAACTCGGGCGGAGGCGCCGCCTGGCCGGTGGGACGCGGTGCAGAGTTGATCGCCGCGGTAATTTTCGGCAGCAGAAAAGTCATCATGCCCATCCCGACGACACCCATCACCAGCCAGCTGGCGCTCAGCACCAGCAGTAAGGCGCGCGCCCAGCGCCGGGCCATGATGGAGCCGATGCCCAGCCAAAGGAAAAGCACCGCGATGCCGCCATACATTGCTACGATGGGAAGAGTACTGTGCAGAGCCGCACCGGGTGAACCCTGCGGAGCCATCGATTGGCCGATGATCGCGAGCGGCACGAAGAGCGCGCAGACCAAGCCCATGAGGATGATCAGAATTCCAAAGACTATGAGGGCAGTCTTGCGGTCCGCGTAGCCATAGGGGATGCCATTCGTCGCCAGTTCGGGAGGTGCCATGGCGCGATGCTGCAGACGGTCTAACGAGGTGTCAATGCATCCGCATCGTCGTCGCATGTGGCGATGGCCTGCAGCGTCCGAAAATCAATCCTGCGGCGACTTGTAGTCCTTCTTGATCTTCGCGAAAGGCGAGTAGCCACGCTCGATCGCGGAGGCCCAGATCAGCACGACTTTCCCGGGATTGCCCTCGGGCACGTAGGTGTGTTTGCCGATCGCCAGCTCACGCGGACCGGTGAAGGGCATACCGTCGAGTTGGCCGACCGGGAGGCCATTGCCGCTGACCAGCGTGTAACGTGCGGGGACGTGCACATCGAATTCGCACGGCGCGCCGGCGGGCGTTTTATGGTCGCGGAGGACCTTGCCGAGCACGAAGAGGCGGAAGGCGATCGGCACGTAATTCTTTTTGATGAAGTCGCGCGCGTGATGCGGCATACGCATGGTGGTGGCCAGTGGCGCACGCTTTTCCACGAGCTCATGCGGGATGGTGTCCTTGACGAGGCCTTTGTCCAGGCGATGCTTTGTCATCGACTCGAGGACAAACTGGTAGGGGCGCCGCCGGTAAATCGTCTCCCCTTTGCTATCCATTACGTAATCGGCGGGATCGGTCAGTCGCAGGGTGTCGGCTACGATGCCGATTTTGTCGACCGTCTGGTCGTGAAACGGCGAAACGACAACGAGAATGCCGACCAACTCCGCCGTCGCCAGCACCGCACCGGAAGGGAAGCGGTCGCTGCGCACGCACAGCCGCGCCAGCCACAAGAGCGCCGGTGCCACGGAGAGCATCATCGCGGGATAAAAGGGCAGGTAATCCTCCGAGGTCAGCACCGGCCAGGAGGCGACAAGTGTGGTGAAATAAAGGAATGGCGCGAGGAAAAGGAAAGCGAGGCGGGCGCGCACGGGGATCGGCTGCTTCAAATGCGCGATCACGTAGCCACCGGCGACCGCAAAGGGCGCGCCCTTCAGCCAGGCCTTGAGGGCGCCGCCGCCAAACAGGCGCGCCGAGGCGCCGGGCAGGACGTTGTGCGTGATGATGCAATAGCGCATGTCCTCCAGCACGCCGCGGTGATGGAAGTAGAGCACGACCAGGCTCGGGATAATGACGACGCCGGCCAGCCACGCGGCCGCGCAGCGCAACACCTGCGGCCAGCGCAGTGGAAGACCGCCCGCGACCCAGCGCACGATGAGCGCGCCGATCAGCGCCTGCACGAATGCGGCGAGGAAGAGTGACGTCTTCATCGACACGCTGAACGACAACCCACAGAGCAGTCCGGCCAGCCACATCCGCCTGACAGTGATCGGCCCGGTCGTCAGCACGAGCAGGATGAGCATCCACACCAGCGACCACAATTGATCCGGGCGAAACTCGATCGAGTTCAGGTAAAACGGCGGGAAGAACGCCGCGAGCACGGTGGTCCACAACGCGATGCGGGGGGAGTAAAACGCGCGGGCGATTTTCCAGACGCAAAAGATCGTGAGTACGAAGAGCGGGAGCTCACCCGCGCGCATGGGCAGCAGGATATCCGCGCGCACGCCGAGCAGATGAAACAAAGGCGCGTAGAGCGCCTGGAAGAGCGGCGAGTGGTTGTCGAAGACATCGCGGTAGGGCAGCAGCCCTTGGGTCCAGCCCCAGACCACGTGGAGATGCTGCGGCTCATCGGAATCGATGCGGTAATGCCAGATGTAGAGGATCCGCAGGATCAGCCCGCAAACGAGTAGTGCGACGGCCAGCCAGCGCTCGGCCGCCGGCAACTGCTCCTCCGCCCGTGGGGCATCGAGCGACTCGATGCCGGGATTTTCGCCGCGGTGCATCATGCCCT
Source organism: Chthoniobacter sp. (assembly GCA_041287745.1). Taxonomy (GTDB): domain Bacteria; phylum Verrucomicrobiota; class Verrucomicrobiia; order Chthoniobacterales; family Chthoniobacteraceae; genus Chthoniobacter. Next base: position 2,349 of record JBGGMZ010000167.1, read on the forward strand.
CACTTCGGATTGCCCGGGTCGAACGTCACGTAGGGTGAGAAACCACGGTCCCAGGCGCGGGACCAAAAGACCGATGTTTCACCGAGGTGATTCGTGATCGTCACTTCGTGCGGGCCGGCATCGAGCCAGCGAGCGCCATCGATGGGCTGGCCGTCGAGTGTGCCTTGGACGGGGCCTTTCGACCCGACGAAGATGTAGCGTTCGGGGATCGCGATTTCGAACTTCATCGGCTGCCCCTGGACCGTCGGTAGTTTCTTCCCGAGCGCGCGGGCGTTTTGCACGTGCACATAGTTGCTCTCGATGAAGTCCTTCGTCTTTGGCATGAAACGGTCGGAATAATTCACCACCGCCGTGCGCGTCTCGATGAGGCGCTCAATCGTGTTGTCCCGCAGCGTGCCATTCTGGATTTGCGCGCGGGTGAGACTCTCCAGCGCGATGTAAATGGGGCGCGGGCGGAAAATGGTTTCACCCTTGAGATCGAGGACGTATTCGCCGGGATCGGCGAGACGGAAAATCGAGACGTACTGGGAAACCCGCTTGTCTTCATTCTTGCCGAAGGGCTCGGCTTTCACCACCCAGGCAATTTCGCCCAGCAGCAGGAGCGCAGGTGCCAGTGCCCATGGCAGCGCAATGCCCTTGCGCTCAAGGAGCCATTTCTGCGCCCAGGCGAGGCCGGCCACCGCGAAGATGGGCAGCAGTGGCATCCAAGGCATATAGTCCTGTGTGGTCACCACCGGCCACAGGCCGCGCAGCAGCGTGTAAAAGGTGCCGGCGATGAGAAACAGAAACAGCCGCCGCCAGCCCTGCACAGGTTCCCTTCGCACCGAGGAGAGCATCGCGCGTGCGATCAGCCCCACGGGGATGAGCCAGAGCAGATTCTGCGACAGGAGATTCTTGCGAATCGTGGCGCCAAGATTTTGGCCGGGCATCGTATTGTGCTCGATCACACAATGGTAGAGCGGCTGCAGCGCGCTCTGGCTGGCGAAGTAGCCGACGATGAGCGCGGGAATGAGGAGCAGGCCCGCGAAAAAGGCGGCGATGTGCAGGCCGAGTTGGCGGGAGATGGGTCGGCCGGCGAGCCACCACGTGATGCCGCCCGACACGCCCAGGCAGAGCAGCAGCAGCGTCGATTTCATCGACACGCCGAAGGCCGCACCGAGAAGCAGCGCGGCGGCAAAAGTCCGGCGTGGTTTCAGCTCCCCGCTCAGCCCCACCGCCAGCGCGGCGAGCCATACCGTGGTCCACAACACGTCGGTGCGATATTCCCCCATGCGAAAGAAATACGGCGGCAGGAACCCCGCCAGCAGCACGGCAAACCAGGCGATGCGCCGATCATAGGTCGCGACCGCGAGGCGATAGATGAACCACAGGCTCAGCGCGAAGAGCGGGATCATCGCCTGGCGCATGACCAGGATGATGTCTGCCCGCTCGCCGATTGCCTTGAGCAGCGGTGCGCTCAGGATGTGAAAGAGCGGCGTGTGGTTGTCGAAGATGTCCCGATACTGCAGCTTGCCGACCGTCCAGCCCCACACCACGTGCAGGTGCTGGGGTTCGTCGGTATTCCACTGGTGGCTGTGTATGGTGTGGATGCGCAACACGACCAGTGCGACGAGCGCGAGCGCGATGATGAGCCACTCGAGGCCTGCCGGCCGGGCGGGAGTGATGGAAGTGGGGGGTACAGGTGCGGGCTGATCGTCTGCAGAGGGAGCGGATTCAGCGGGGCGGGAAAGACTGGACATGAAGGGAAGGCGAAACAGCGGGCAAGGGCGGGACAGATGGACTGCAACGCACGCTTTGGCAAGGGGAGTGGCGATTTTCGCCATTCGACTCTCAGAGGTCGAGAGGCATTTCAGAGCGCGTGCTGAAAAATCGGATCAAAAGGATTTGCCCACGGATTGCGTGGACGACGCGGATTCTCCCGGCTCTCCGCGGGTTCCACAATCCGTGGCCCCCCCTCGAACGGAGTTCCGAGACACGCTGCAAGTGGGAGCGGGGCGGAGTGAATCAGCCACGGATGAAAGACGGATTGAGCAATTCAAGGTGCAGCGGCTGTTGCCGGTTAGTGCGGTTTATTTAAACCCGGACCGGAGGTTTTTGTAACGGATTCCGCCCGCCTTGCTTCTTTCCCATCCGTGTTTCATCCGTGTCCATCCGTGGCTAGTTTTCAAACGCCTTTTTCCGGCCGAGAGGCCTTTCGCGCCCAAGGCCCGCTTTTCCACGCAACCGGACCGAATGGCGCGGGTTGAACAACGTAAATCCACGAGAACGTGAAATCTTATAAGCTTTTTTCCATCGTGACTCTGCTGGCCGCCGCTGGTCCGGCCCTCGCCGCTCTCGACGAAGGCAAAAAGGCCGAGGCGCCGCAAGGGCAGGAAATCCCCCGGGACCAGCGCGATTTCTTCGAGAAGAAGATCCGCCCCGTGCTCGCGGACAAGTGCTACAAGTGCCACTCGGAAAAAGCCGAGAAGGTGAAGGGCGGCCTGTTGCTCGATACCCGCGAAGGCTCCCTCCACGGGGGCGATAGCGGCCCGGCGGTGGTGCCGGGCAACCTGAAAGACAGCTTGCTCATCGATGCCATTCGCTACGGCAACAAGGACACGGCCATGCCGCCGCAGAAGTCGGGCGGTAAGCTTCCCGACGATGTTATCAAGGATCTCGAGAAGTGGGTGCAGATGGGCGCGCCGGATCCGCGCGAGGGCGGCGGAGCCGTCGCCGCGGCGGGTAAGAAGTTCGACACCGAAAAGGCGAAGGACTGGTGGGCCTTCAAGGCGCCGAAGAAGAGTGAGGTGCCCGTGGTAAAAGATACCGCCTGGCCGCGCACGGATATCGACCGTTTCCTGCTCGCCGGGCTCGAGGCCAAGGGCATCCAGCCCGTAGCCGATGCCGACAAACTCACTCTCATCCGCCGCGTCTATTTCGATCTCGTTGGCGTCCCGCCGAGCCTTGATGAGGTCACCGCCTTCGTGCAGGACAAATCGCCGAACGCCTTTGCCACCGTGGTGGACCGGCTGCTGAATGCGCCGCAGTTTGGCGAACGCTGGGGCCGGCACTGGCTGGACGTCGCGCGCTTTGCCGAGTCGAGCGGCAAGGAGGCGAACTTCGCTTATCCGCACGCCTGGCGCTATCGCGACTACATCGTCGCGGCCTTCAATGCGGACAAGCCTTACGATGCATTTCTGCGCGAGCAGATCGCGGGCGATTTGCTCCCGGCGAAAGATGAGAAGGAGCGCGCGGAACATCAGGTGGCCACCGGCTATCTCGCCCTCGGTGCGAAGTCGCAGAATGAAATGAACCCGCGGCAGTTTGCCCTCGATGTGGCCGATGAACAGATCGATGCGATTTCCCAAGGCGTGCTCGGCATGACCATCGCCTGCGCGCGTTGCCACGATCACAAGTTCGATCCCATCCCGCAGCGCGAGTACTACGCGATGGCTGGCATCTTCCTCAGCACGGACACGCGCTACGGCACGGCAGTCGGGCAGCAGAATCGTCACGCCACGCAGCTCGTCGAGCTGCCCGCCAGCTCGGGTCTGCCGAACATTTCCAAGACGATGTCTACCCAGGAGCGTGCGCAAAAAGAGCAGCAGCTCGCGACGTTGAAGAAGGAGCGCGACGATTACGCCACCGAGCGCATGGCCGCGCGCCGCGAGGGCAAGGCGGACAACGCAGACGCACGCAAGGGCATCCGATTTCTTATCATTCTCACCCAGACCGGCCTGCTCGAGGCGGACTTGAATTCATTCGATGCCTCGGGCCACCCGAAGATCCTCGCCATGGGCGCGAAGGATCGCCCGGCTCCCAGCTCTTCCGGGAGCGGCTTCGGTCTCTTCGGCCGCGGGCAGGGGATGGGGATGGGGATGTTTGGGGGAGGTCGTTACGGCGGGTTCACCGCGTTTCCGGCGATCACCGACAGCCCGCTCTACACGCGCGGGGATGTGGACAAGCCGGGCGACAAAGTGCCGCGCGGTTTCGTCAGCGTGCTGACCAACGGCGAGGCGCCCACCATTCCCGCCGGCACCAGCGGCCGCCGCGAGCTGGCGGACTGGATCACCTCGGCCAACAACCCGCTAACTTCGCGGGTGATGGTCAACCGCATCTGGCACTGGCTCATGGGAGACGGCATCGTCGAGAGCACGGATAACTTCGGCACCACGGGCCATCTGCCCAGCAACCCCGCGCTGCTCGACAATCTCGCCATCGACTTCCGCGACAAGGGTTACTCGGTGAAAAAGATGATCCGCGAAATCGTGCTCAGCCACGCCTACCAGATGAGCTCGAACTACGACGGGAAGAATTTCGCAGCCGACCCGGAAAACACCCTTGTCTGGCGCATGAGCAAGCGCCGGCTCGACGCGGAATGTATCCGCGACGCCATGCTCTCAGTCAGCGGCGACCTGCAATATGCCGCGCCGATCGGCGACGCCATCGCCATGGCCGGAGATGGGATGATCAATGCCCCGCGTGGGCGCGGCATGACCGAGGCACAGCTCAATGCTGAGACGCCGGTGCGCTCGGTCTATCTGCCCGTGGCGCGAGATGCCGTACCGGAATCGCTCGCGCTCTTCGACTTCGCCGAAAACTCGCTCGTGACCGGCGAGCGCGAGACGACCAACGTCCCGTCGCA
>JBGGMZ010000168.1:0-3093 GCA_041287745.1 Chthoniobacter sp.
GCTGGTTCTCAAGACGATCAACGGCGAACACGATCGTGCTGGGCGCGAGGAACTGGCCCGCCGCGGCGAGGGCTTGAACATTGTCTTTCTCGATTCGCATTTGCCCGGCGCGCAGGTGAACGCCCTCTTCGCCTCCGCCGATTGCTACATTTCCCTCCATCGCTCCGAAGGGCTCGGCCTCGGCATGGCGCAGTCCATGTATCTCGGCAAGCCGGTCATCGGCACCGGCTACTCGGGAAATCTCGATTTCATGAATCGGGAAAATAGCCTGCTGGTGAACTACGAAATGGGCGCGATGGATGAAACCTCCGGACCTTACGAAAAAGGCAGCGTGTGGGCTCAGCCCAGCTCCGACCACGCAGCGGAGTACATGCGCTGGGTCTACAAGAACCGGGAAGAAAGCAAGGCCCTTGGCCAGCGGGCCGCGCGGGACATCCGTGAGACCTTGAGCGCCCAACGCACCAGCCGGGAAATTTTCGCTCGTGCCCGGGAGATCGAGGCCATCGCGGGAGGAATCTATTCGTGCGGGGTTCGGGCTGACGCCTGAAGTCTACATTCTTTGGACCGCCTTCATGCTTGCGAAAAACGCCGTGAGCCCTATCGATTTCACTGCTTAAAACGCGCGATGCTCAACTGTCACCAACTGGAAAAGACCGACCTTAACAAAGAACCATTTGAATGGGCCTTTGTTGATCGCCTTTTCACTCCATCCGACGCGGCGGCCATCGCGGGCGCGTATCCTTTCGATCATTTCAAACAGGTCTGCGGCAACGACGGGGAAAAGGGCTACGAGTATGAGGTGCGTTCGTTGATTTCCATGGGTGCGCAATCCGCGACGAATGCCGAGCATTTGGCCCCCGCATGGCGGCAATTGGCGGTCGACCTGCTTTCCAGCGACTACCGGCGGGCGATGTCGAGGCTCACGAATCTCAACCTCGACGAACTGGTCATCGAAGCAAATGTCTTCCACTACGGACCCAACGACTGGATGGGACCGCACCTCGACCTGAAGCAAAAAGTCGTCACCCACGTTCTTTATTTCAACGACTCGTGGAATCCGGCGGACGGCGGATGCTTGAATATCCTGCGCTCCTCCACACCCTCGGATGTGCATGCCGCGATTCCCCCGATCGTCGGCAACTCGGTGGTGCTGGTGCGTTCGGACAAATCGTGGCACTCGGTATCGAGAAACATCGGTGCCTCCGGCAGGTCGCGGCGAAGCATGACCGTGACGTTCTACCCGCAGGACTGCGACAGCACCATGTGGCCCCCGGGAGTTACTCCGGAATTGCATGACTTCAAAGGCTGAGCGCACCTCAGCCAATTCCTAGCGTGAACCGGGACGACTCCATTTCGCAGGCTGTTTCCTCTGTCCTCCGGTCTGCCGCTGGCGAAGTGCGATCCGCTCCCGCAGCGAAGATTGAATCGACGGCAAAGACGATCGCCCTGCTCGGCACCTTCGAAGTGCGCAACTATGGAGATCACCTTTTCCCGGCCATTTTGCGCAGGGCGATCGCGGAATTCCTGGAGGGTGCGGAGGTAAGACTTTTTTCACCGTCCCCCGCCACGGACTACTTTGATGGGACGGCCATCCATGCGTTTGAAGACCTCGGCCGGCAGAATCCGCCGATGGATGCCTTTGTCATCGCGGGAGGAGACATTGTCCGGTTTGACCCGTATCCCCACCCCGGTCCACACGGGCCCCCTACTGCCGCTTATTCCAAGATGCTGGTGCGGGCAGCTTTTCATGCCTGTGCCTCGGGAAAGCCGTTGGCCTGGAATGCACCGGGAATCCCCTTTCCTTTCACCGGCACGCAAAAGGGGGTGATGGAGAAAGTCCTGGCATCCACCGGATACATTTCCGTGCGCGACCCGGATTCGAAGGATCGCCTCAGCTTTTGGAAGGGTCCGATCGAAGTCGTGCCGGACAGCGGGTTTTTGCTGTCAAAATATTTTCCGAAACGCCATTTGGAACCGATTCAGTCGGGGCTGCGCAAGGCGCTCGGTTTGGATGATGGTTATCTGGTTTTCCACGCTTCTCCCGCGACGACGGATAAGGGGCAAGCGGCGGCGGCGGCGCAGCACGTGTGCCGGCTGGCGGAAGCGCTAAATCTTCCGATTCTATTGCTGCCGCTCGGCCCGGCGCACGGAGACCGGGAATTTCTCGCCGAGATCCAGCAGCAACAGCCCGGACGCTTCCGGCTTTTGGAGCAGGACTTTCATCCGCTCGCAATCGCGTCGTTGATCGCGCATGCCGCATTTTATGTGGGGACGGGTTTGCACGGGAATATCACGGCGGTGGCCTATCGGGTTCCGTGCGTGACGGTGAACGTGCTTGAGCTGAGCAAACTCCGTCATTTTGGAAATCTCACCGGCCAACCAGTTCTGAGCGCGTGGGCGCAACTCAGCGAAAAGGTGGCGGCGTTGAAAGCACAGGCGGCGCTGTCCGAAAATCAGTTGAATGCTTTGCAGGATCAGATCTCGGGACACCTGCAAAAGTTGCTCTCGTATATCGGCAGGACACAGCCGGTGGAGAGTGCGAACGAGACGAAATTATTTGAGCTGATGGATACAGTCATGGAGAACGATCGTGCTGAGCGCACGGACACTGGCAAGCTGGAGGAGTTGGAGGAACTGGGCGCGGTAAACCGGCAACTCGAAGAGCAATGCCGCGGGTTGAGAGCCAGGGCCGGAGCTCAGAATCTGCGGCTTTCGCAGCTGCTGAAAGAGAACCTCCGATTCTCCCAGGAGAACGAAGTGCTCACCCAATCTCTGGCTGAAACGAACCTTTTGAATCGAAAGCTGCAGGGCTCGCTGGTCTGGCTGCCCTTCAAGCCTTTCCGCTGGCTGGAGAAGGCCATTCGCCGGCAACGCAAAAGGCTTCAGGCAAAATTGTTCCCGGCAGAAATCGAAGAGGTCCCGCCGCCCCGTCCACCGCTCGCAGACGCAGCCAACCTGCTGTGGGAAGACTCCGCCGTGGACTACAAACGGTATCTCGCGCTGTGTGAGCAGCACGGATTTGACGCCTCGAACAAGACCGAGCGGGATCTGGCCGCTCTCCCCTTTCAGCCGCTGATTTCCATCCTGATCCCG
>JBGGMZ010000169.1:0-3566 GCA_041287745.1 Chthoniobacter sp.
AGAAGCCATTTTTCCGCTATCTGCCGCAGGGCGCGGTGCACTTCCCGTTGCGCGCGCCAGAGGACGTGATCGCCAAGTATCGCGGCCAATACATGAAGGGCTGGGACCAGCTCCGCCAGGAGCGCTACGAGCGGCAGATCAAGATGGGTATCATCGACGCGCGCTGGCCGCTCTCGCCGCGGCCGACGGATTCACCGGCGTGGGACACGCGGGAGCCGGACCGGAAGAAACGCTTTGATGAGATGATGGCGGTCTATGCGGCGATGATCGAGTGCCTCGACCGCAGCACCGGCACGCTGGTCGATGGACTCAAGGAGCGCGGTCTGCTCGACAATACGCTCATCATTTTCATGAGCGACAACGGCGGCAACGCCGAGGGTGGTCCTGCCGGCAAGACCGAGGGGCCGGGTTCCATCGGCAGCCCGGATTCTTATGTGATGCTGGGAATGAATTGGGCGACGATGGCGAACACGCCGTTCAAGCGCTACAAGCACTTTACCCACGAGGGCGGCATCAGCTCGCCGTTCATTGCGCATTGGCCCGCGGGCATCTCCGCCGACCTGCACGGCAAGCTGGAGAAGCAGCCGGCGCATCTCGTGGATATCATGGCCACGGCGGTCGATCTCGCGGGCGCGAAATATCCCGCGCGCTTCCATGACAATGACATCCTTCCCATGGAAGGCGTCAGCCTGCGCCCGGCCTTCAGCGGCCAGTCGCTCAATCGCAAGCAGCCGATCTTTTGGGAGCACGAAGGCAACAAAGCCCTGCGCGATGGCCAATGGAAGTTGGTGCAGAAATGGCGTGGCCCGTGGGAGCTCTACGACATGGAAGCCGACCGCACTGAATTGCACGACGTGAGCAAGGAGCACCCGGAAATCGTCTCAAGGCTGCAGGCGGCTTGGGATGGATGGGCCGAGCGGGCGTTCATCGATGAATGGCCGGGTCCCGATCACAGCGACTGGGGCGCGGACTTGAAGAAGGCAGGGGACTAGGAAAGGCAGAACATCCAACATCCAACATCGAACACCCAACATTCAATGAAGTGGACGCAAGCTCAGTCGCTTGCGCCATTGGATGTTGGGCTTTAGCCCCTAGATTTCGTATTCTTTCCGCAGGTCGCCCACCTGGTGCTCCATTACCGGCCAGAAATCCCAGTTGTCCACGAAGCTGTGGCTGGCATTCTCTCCGCGCGCGTAGGCGGCGGTGAAGTCGGCTGGGTGAAACGATTCCCCGGTGGAGACATAAGGGGGCGTAAAGCCGAGCATGGCCACCATCCAGTTGAAATGATCGGTATTGCCAGCGGTGAAACCGGAGACACAGTACTCGCCGTTGATCGAGATATCGTAACTGCAGAGCACGTGGATGAGATCGTGGCGCACGGTCATGTCTTCGGAGATCCACAGTGGATCGCCTGGCAACGGCCAGTCAAACTGCGCGTAGAAATCGTAGAAGGCCTTGCCCAGCGAACCGGCCGGATAGCCTTTTAGCGATTCGTAGCGGGCTCTTTCCTCGGGATCGCCTTCGGAGTCCTTGAGCAATTTCGCCATTTCCTTGTGCTGCCCCTCGGGGTCGAGGTTGCGAAAGATCTCGGGACCTAGCTTCCGCAATGCGCAGTACTCCATGTTCTGGCTGTGCTTCTGCCTGGCACCGAGGAAATCCTCCATGAGGTGCATGTTCTGACCGAGCGCCTCGATGAATTTCTCCGAGATGTAAGTCTTGGAGTCGGCATAGGGCCGCGTAGCGTAGGGCATGAGCGCGATGAGCTGGGCCGCGCGTTCCTTATGCTCATCGTCCTGGATGGCCGCAGCCAAATCGGCTGGCTTGACGTGCACATCTTCGTCGGCCTCGGTGATCTCCGGGTGCAGCAAAATATTGATCCGCACACCTTCGAGCAATTGCTGCTCATCGGCCGACATTAGCGCCGTGCCGTGCAGAGTCCCGATGGCGCGCAGAGCGCCGAGAGTGGCTTTCGATTGTGCGAGGGTCCAGTCCGGTGGATGAATCATAGTAGGGAAAATCGGAGCGCAACGACCTATGCCGCGTCCGTGGCGTTCAGGTCGTACTTGGCGGCCATCTTGCCGAAGAGCTCGCGGGCGCGGGCGAGTTCGCCATCGCGGGTGCGGTCGCCGTCCGGCAACAGGCGGGCGAGCTGGCGATGGGCGAGCGCCTCCTCGTAGGGCATGTCGAGCTGGATGGCCGCGGCAAGCCCCTCGCGCGAAAGGCGGATGGCCTGTGGCATATTGCCGGACAGCTCCTGCTCTACGCCGGAGAGCAGCAGCGCGCGCGCATGGCCGATGCGAAAGATCTTCGCGAAGCGCCGGGTGCAGGCACAGGCCTCGCGGGCCTGGGCGGCAAATTTTGCCCGCGCCGGATCGCCCTCCGGCGACATGCGCCAGCCTTTGAGATAGATCTCCGTCACGGCTGCGTAGGACTCGAGATTGTAAACAATCGTAGGCGTCATCTTGCTCATCACGGCGAGCGCTTTCGCGGCAAAGGGCAGCGACTCGACGAACCGGCCGATGCGCATCTCCAGCGCGGCGAGGAGGCCGTAGGCCATGATCTCGTCGGCGCCGTAAACGTTCTGCCCGAGGTGTTGCTTGAGGTCGTTGCCCAGCGACCGCACCCGCTCGAAATCGCCGAGGTTCAGCAGGCTCTCGATCTGGTCGAGCATGCCCCAGGCTTGTGCCTGCAGATCGCCGGTAGCGTAGCCGAGATCGAACACGCGCTGGCCGAGCACCACACGCTTCTTGAAATCGCCGCGGTAATGCGTCCACGTGGAAAGCAGGCAGGTGCACTCGATCTCGCGCCGGCGATCGCCCACGAGCTGGAAACCGGCGATCGCTTTCTCAAAATTCTCCGCCGTCTTTTCCCACAGGCCTTCACCCATGTAGTACATACCGAGGAATTCGCGCACCCGGGCCAGGGTGCTCTCGTGGCCGAGCTTCTGCGCCACCTTCAGCGCCGAGGCCGCGTAACGCTCGGCGAAAAAGCGCGACGGCGCGAGGCTGGAGGCCAGGGCCATGGTAGCGAGGGCGCGCGCGTATTCCGGCGAATCGCCGAGGCGCTCAGCCTGCTTCAAGCAGTCGAGCGCGGCGCTCAAGCTGGACGCCATGCGGTTCGAGAAGAGATCGAGCAGGCAGAGCATCTCGTAGCTGCCGGCGAGCAGCTTCACGCGCATGACTTCGCCATCCGGGCACTGCCGCTTGCCGGTGAAACGGCTGAGGATGCGTTGGCCGATTTGCTGGAGCAGGTCCTTGGTCTGCGGATTTTCCGGTGCAGGCTGGCCGAGCAGGCGGGCGACTTCGCGGAAGGCTTTCCAGCTATCCTCGATGCGGCCGAGCCCGAAGAAAGCTTCCGCGCGCATGACCTGCCAATAGGCATCGCGCACGACTTCGTCCGGCTTGGGCGTCTCGGTATGGGTGAGCTCAAGGGAGCGCGTGAGAAAATTCAGGCCTTCCTGGTAGGCGCCATTGCGGACGGCTCGCTGGCCGGCGAGGCCGAAATAGTGTCCCGCTTTTTTCTCGTCGCCGGCTTGCAACCAATGATGCCCGAGCAACGGCGCGACT
>JBGGMZ010000170.1:0-22320 GCA_041287745.1 Chthoniobacter sp.
CCTCATGTTTGCGCCGAGTGCCACCAGGTTTTCCCGGAGCACATGATGAAGCACACCGGCAAAAGCTGGCTTTGCCTGCCTTGCAACGCTGGGGCTGTGGAATCGAAGGCCAACGAGCGTACGGGCGGCAGCGGAGTGAGCAGCATCAGCCTGGATCGCATTCCTCTGTGGGGCTACGCGATCATCGGCCTGCTACTCGGCTGCGCCTACGTCTACACACCGGGTGGCTCGAAAAATGGGGGTGGCGGAATGCCCCAATTGGCTGCGGATGTCGCCGAACCGTGGAGCAAAACCCCGGTGGCGCAGTGGCCGCAATTCACCCTGGGCAATGAGCTTGAGCTGAAAGGAGTTCCGAAAGCACCGGCGGGCTCGGGGTTTCTTCTCCAGTCGGATAGTGGCCAGATCCTCGGTGTGACCCATGCCCGGACGGAGCCCGGCCTGACCAATGCGGATTTGAATCAGCGATTTGTTTCGTGGCACATGACCGATGCGGGAACGCCCGTTCACACCCTCGCTTTCCGCGGCTTTTACGGTCCACCGGCGGCCCATAGCGATAGCGACATCTGGCTTTTGCGGCCTGCAGAGGATAAAGCGCCCGTGCCCGTCACACCTCTCAAGATACGACACATGGCGTCGCTCGGCGGCATGCGCCTGTTCATCATCGGGCGTTCCAGCGGCGATGCTTCTGGGAAAGACAGCTTGATTCCGTGCAGTGCTCAGGAAGTGGGTGGCGGCGGAGATTTGATGGGAATTACCTGCGATGCTCCCGTGTCCGCTCGGGGCCTGGCCGGCGCACCGGTCGTGGACAAGAGCGGCCATCTGGCTGGGGTCGTCACCGGTGTGGGCGAAGACGAAATGAACGAAAACGGCCCAGTGACATCGCTCAAGACACTCGGCGCGGCCGGCCTCCAACGGTTGACCAATTAGCCGGCGCTTACAGCAGCGTCCCGTGAAGGACGATGCGGGCGACATTGAAGTAAATCAATAGACCCGTGACATCGACCAGGGTCGCGACAAACGGCGCGCTGGAGACCGCCGGGTCGAGTCCGCAGCGACGCAGGACAAAGGGCAGCATCGCGCCGGCCACGGATCCCCACATCACGACTCCGATGAGGGAGATCCCGACCGTGGCCGCAATGAACCAATGGAACGGGCCGTAGTCGAAAATGTGCAGGGACTGCCACAGCGAAATCCGGAAGAAACCAATGACACCCAGAATGACGCCGAGAGAAAGGCCAGCGGCTAGCTCCTTGCGCATGATGCGGAACCAATCCCGCAAGCGCACCTCGCCGACACCCATGGCGCGGATGATGAGGGTCGTGGCCTGCGAGCCAGAATTGCCGCCGCTCGACATGATGAGCGGCAGGAACATGGCGAGCACCGTGGCTTTCTCGATCTCGCCGTTGTAGCCCTGCATCGCTGTGGCGGTAAGCATTTCGCTCAGGAAGAGAATGATCAGCCAGGTCGCCCGTTTCTTGACCATGCGATGCATGGCGATGCTGGTGTAAGGCTCATCGAGAGCCTCCATACCGCCCATCTTTTGCATCTCCTCGGTGGTAACCTCTTCCTGAATGTCGAGGATGTCGTCCACGGTGACCATCCCGAGCAGCTTTTCCTCGGAGTCGATGACCGGCAGAATGGCGCGGTCGTATTTTTTGAAGAGGTCGATAGCTGCGCTGGCTTCATCCGTCGCACGCAGGGCTACGAATTGATGGTCGCGAAACTCGGAGACCTTGGTGGTGACCGGCCGGATGAGGAATTCGCGAATGCGCACGTCGTCGATCAGCCGTCCGCGCTCGTCGGTCACATAGATCACATTGAGCGTCTCGGAATCGCGGCCAAACTCGCGCACGTGGTCGAGCACCTGGGCGATGGTCCAGTCCTCGCGCACCGTCACGAACTCCGGCGTCATGAGACGGCCCACCGTGCCGTCGGGGTAGTTCAGCAGCGATTGCGCCACGGCCTTTTCCTCCGGCGAGAGGAGTTGGAGCATCTGGGCCACGGCGGCGCCGGGCAATTCCTCCAGCAGCGCCGTACGGTCGTCCGGCGACATATCGTTCAGGATGCGCGCGGCATCGATATGGCCCATGGCCTTCAGGATCTTCTCCTGCGCTTCGGGTTCAAAATACTCGAATACTTCGGTGGCCTGCGCGTGGGGCAGCAGGCGGAAGATCACGGCTTGCTCCTCCTCGGGAAGCTCGATCAGGCACTCGGCGACGTCCGCCGGGTTCCAATCACGAAAGGCTTCCCGTAGCGCGGTAAAATTGCGCTCCTCGATGAGTTCTTTGATTTCGGGGCCGATGAGGTTGCCGAGCATAGAGAGTGGACAGGCAGGGAAACACCGGGTTGAGCGATTTGCCAACCGCCGAGTGTGAAAATATTGCGCGTGCCGCTTTTCAATCCGGGCCGACCCATCTAGCGTTATGCCGTGAGCTACACGGTTTTCGCCCGCAAATATCGCCCGCAGACGTTCGACGAGATCGTCGGGCAAGCGCACATCGTGAAGACGCTGAAGAACGCCATCGCGCAGAATCGCCTCGCGCAGGCTTATCTCTTCGTAGGCCCGCGCGGCACGGGCAAAACGAGCACGGCGCGTATCTTCGCCAAGGCGCTGAACTGCATCAACGCCCCGACCACCAACCCCTGCGGTGTGTGCGATATGTGCAAAGAGATTGCGGCGGGCAATTCGCTGAACGTGCTGGAGTTCGATGCGGCGTCGAACACCCAGGTCGACAAGATCCGCGAGATCATCATCGACAATGTGAAGTACGCCCCCACGCGTGGGAACTACAAGCTCTACATCGTGGACGAGGTCCACATGCTTTCGAACTCGTCCTTCAACGCGCTCCTCAAAACCCTCGAGGAACCGCCGGCCCACGTGAAATTCGTCTTCGCGACGACCGACGTGCAGAAGGTTCCAACGACTATCATTTCCCGCTGCCAGCGGTTCGACCTGCGGCGCATTCCCACGCCGGAAATTGCAGAGCATCTGCAGTTCATTGCAGGGAAGGAGAATATCGCGCTTAGCGCGGGAGCGGCGGAAAGCATTGCGCGCGGCGCCGAGGGCGGCCTGCGCGATGCGGAGTCGATGCTCGATCAACTCGTGGCCTTCTGCGGCGAGAAGATCGATGAGCAGGACGTGCTGAACATTTTCGGTTTCACTGCACGGCAGACCGTGGCCGAGTTGTGTGATCATCTCATCGCCGGACAGACGGGCGCCGCACTGGCGGCAATCCAGCAGCAGGGGGAGGCAGGAAAGGATTTGAGCCGGCTCATGGGCGATCTCATCGAGCACTTGCGCAATTTGCTCGTTGCCCAGAGCGCTCCGGAGACTTTGCACGAGGATCTCAGCGCCGAGGCCGTGGCGGAACTGACCGCGCAATCGGGCCGCGTGACGGCGGACAAACTGCTGAGCCTGATCGAGCAATTTGCCGATGCCGAAGGCCGCATGAAATGGGCGGCGAACAAGAAAATGCATTTCGAGATCGCGGCAATCCGCGCGATTCAAACGCTCGGCCAGGCGACGCTCACGGAAGTGCTCGATACTCTCAGCGCGATTCGGGGCGGCGGTGCGATGCCCGAGCGGCCGGTGAAAAAAGTGGAAGCACCGAGAGCGGTCGCACCCGCGGTTATAGCCAGAAAGACGGAGCCCAAGCCTTCAGTGGCAGCAGCACCTGCGCCCACGCCAGTGGCTGCCCCAGCGCCTACACCCGAGCCTGCCGCTGCGCCGGTTCCCGAGGCCGCACCCGCTCCGGCCGAGATACCCGCTGGTCGGCAATCGCTGAGCGCTTTTGTGGCGGCCTCTCTCGGGGAAAAGAAAGCTTCCGGGTCAGCGCCCAAACCGGCGCCGAAGGTCAGCGAAGAGCCGGCGCCGAAATCGCCAGCCAAACCGGCTCCAGAAGCGCCGGCTATCTCCGCGGCAGTGGAAGAACTCTGGCCGCAATTGGTCGCACGCATTCGCAAGGATCGACCGCTGATTTCCGACTGGGTCGAGTCCGGCAAGCTGACTTCCATCACCAATGGTGTGGCCACTTTATCCTTCCCGCCGGATGCAGACCTGGCCCGGGAGACGTGCGAACGCCCCAACAATCGCACCTTTCTCGAGAAGCTGCTCGGCGAATTGACCGGCAGCCCGATGAGCATGAAGACCGAGAAGCGCCAGGGGCTCGTGGTGGAAAGGCTCGCTCGCGAGGAGGCCAAGCCCGAGGTGAAGGTCGATCCCATGGAAGAGTTCAAGAACGACCCGCTCATTCAGAAAGCGCTCGCCGAATTTAAAGCCGAAATCATCCCCGCCTAACCCGAATACCGACTTATGAACCTTAAGAAAATGATGCAGCAGGCCGCCAAGATGCAGGAGCAACTGGCCGCCGCCCAATCCGAACTCGCCGACAAGACCGTGACCGCGACCGCGGGTGGTGGCAAAGTGACGGTGACCGCTAATGGCGCCGGCGAAGTGCTCTCGATCAAGATCGACAAGACCGTGGTCGACCCGGAGGACGTGGAGTCGCTCGAAGACCTGATCCTCACCGGCGTGCAAAAGGCCATCGAGGAAGGCAAGGCGTTGCAGCAGTCCGAGATGAGCAAGCTCACCTCCGGGATGGGATTGCCGCCGGGGATGGGGTTCTAGCCAAAGGGCAGAACAT
Source organism: Chthoniobacter sp. (assembly GCA_041287745.1). GTDB lineage: Bacteria > Verrucomicrobiota > Verrucomicrobiia > Chthoniobacterales > Chthoniobacteraceae > Chthoniobacter. The sequence goes on from JBGGMZ010000170.1 coordinate 4,644, forward strand.
CCAGCGTCGAACGCCTAACAGTAAAAGAGCAAGGGCCTGCCGCAAGGCGGCTGAGTGAGCGGAATCGAATCAAGGAGGTGCGGTTTGCAACCACGCCTCTTCGGTTGAGCGGACTCATCTCAATCAACTTACGACGATATGCTGGCACCGTAACGGCCCCGCCGAGCCGACGGAACGGTGTATGGAAGGACGCACCGGCGGTGCGATCCTATGCGGTGGCGCGTATGCAGGTGCCTCATTGTAAGTAGGTTCCGTTTCAACGCGCTTCCCTCACGGGGTTGGCGATGCGACCGAATGCAACCTTTCTTGACGCCGGGCTGCTATTGAGACTTAATCTCATCAATGCTCTGGCCCGACAATCCTTCACCTCCATCCTCCGGCCAGAAGCCCGTTGAGCAGGCGGTTTGGGAGGGAGTCGATGGCGTCTGGAGACCGCTCGATGGCAGCTTTTTCGGTGGAGGGGTGAGTATCGAGTGGCACGATTTTCGCCTGGATGCTGACATGGACTGGGCGCGCAGCTTTCATCCGGGTTGCCTGGAGATTTGCCTCAATTTTTCTGGTTCCGGCGCACTGCAGGATGGCGCTTCCGAGCAACCGATCGAGGCGGGACAAGTGGCTATCTACACCACTCACCCGGGACGTCCGAAGGCCCGGCGTGCCGCCGGTTCGTGGCATCGATTTCTGACTCTCGAGATGGGCCGGGAATTTCTGCGGACCCATTTCGATACCACCCGCGATCGGTTGAAAGAGTCGGTCTGCCGTTTCATGGACAGCACCGGAGAGCCGCCGGCGTGGCTCGAGATCATGCCGTTGCCGCCCTCGCTCCTCGGCACGCGCAGGGAACTGCTCCAGCCACCCGTGCCCGAAGCCGCCCGTCCCATGTGGTATCGCGCGAAGGTCCTCGAGATCCTAGCCCAGACCCTCTTCCTCGCGGACAGCTCCTCGGAGCTTTTCTGCCATCGCCACTTGCGGCAGAATCGCGAACGCGTGGATCGCGTGTGTTACCTCATCGAGCGGGATTTGGAGAATCCACCGTCGCTCGATATGCTCGCGCAGGAAGTGGGGTGCAGCCCGTTCCATCTGAGCCGTGTTTTCGCCGAACAGGCTGGGATGAGTATCCCGAAGTATCTCCGCACGAAGCGCATCGAACGCGCGGCCGAGATGTTGCAGACGGGCAAGGGCAATGTCACCCAAGCCGCGATGAGTGTCGGTTACAGCAGTCTCAGCGCGTTCAACAAAGCCTTCGTCGAGCAGATGGGTTGTTGCCCCGGCTTGTATCCCGTGGTGAAGATCCAGGGACGCAAGACGCGTGGGGCAAAGGCCTGATCGAACCGCGGCCGTCAGCAATCGAAGTCCCGACGCCAGAGCGTAGGGACGCGGAGAAGCGCAACGCCCAGGCCGGTGAGTGTCACGAGCAACGTGGGCACATTCACCCGCCAGGCACCGGGTCTGGCTGGGCGCAGGTCGTCTTGTTCGGCAGCCTCCGCACGGAAGGTGAGAGTGCACAGCACCAGTAACAGAGCCGCTGCAGCCGCAAAACGGCGGCGGCCCGGCCGGCGCACTTTCTTCGCATCCGGCTCCGGTTTCGTCACAGCCTTTGGCGTATTCGCGGCGGGAAGACGCTGGATCGAGAGGCGGCTGGCGAAGTTGTGGTAATTCATGCGACGAATCTGCCGCGTCGAAGCGGATGCCGCTTCCTTCGCCTTGCGCTGGATCGGCTCGCGCTTGCGGTGGAAGAGAGCCGACCGCGCCTCTTCCGCTTGGCTCTTGGTTCTTGTCCTGATTCAATCACGCGTTTTTCTTACCTGCATACACACCATGGCCGAGGCACCTACCATCATCTACACGAAGACCGACGAAGCTCCCGCGCTCGCGACCTATTCGCTCCTGCCGATCGTGCAGGCTTTCACCAAGCATGCTGGCATCGCGGTCGAGACCCGCGACATCTCGCTGGCTGGACGCATCATCGCCAATTTTCCCGATGCCCTCACGCCCGAGCAACGCATCGGCGACGCCTTGTCCGAACTCGGCGCGCTCACGCTCAAGCCCGAGGCGAATATCATCAAGCTGCCAAACATCAGCGCCTCGGTGCCGCAGTTGAAAGCGGCCATCGCCGAGCTGCAAAAGCAGGGTTACGCGCTGCCGGAGTTTCCGGATTCGCCCTCGACCGACGCGGAGAAAAAAGCGCGGGCGACCTACGACAAAATCAAGGGCAGCGCGGTGAACCCCGTGTTGCGCGAGGGCAACTCCGACCGCCGTGCACCAAAGGCTGTGAAGGATTACGCACGCAAGCATCCGCACTCGATGGGAGCATGGTCCTCCGACTCGAAGACCAAAGTCAGCACGATGGGGAAAGACGATTTCTTCTCGAATGAAAAGTCCGTCACGTTGAGTGCCGCGACTGACGTGAAGATCGAGCTGATCGCTGCCGATGGGAAGGCGACCGTGTTCAAGGAAAAGACCTCGCTGAAGGCCGGCGAGATCATCGACGCCACGGCCCTGAGCAAGAAAGCGCTCGTCACCTTTCTCGAGGCGCAGATCGCCGAGGCAAAAAAGCTGGGCGTCCTGTTCTCCGTGCATCTCAAGGCTACGATGATGAAGGTCTCCGACCCGATCATCTTCGGCCATGTCGTGGAGGTCTTCTTCAAGGATCTCCTCGTGAAACATGGTGCGGTCCTCAAGGAACTCGGCGTCGATTTCAAGAATGGCTTCGGCGATCTCGTCGCCAAAATCCAAACGCTGCCCGCGGAGCAAAAAGCCGCGATCGAGGCGGACATCCAGGCTGCTTACGCCAGCGGACCCGCCGTAGCGATGGTCAACTCTGACAAGGGCATCACCAATCTGCACGTCCCGAGCGATGTCATCGTCGATGCCTCGATGCCCGCGATGATTCGCGATTCCGGCAAGATGTGGGACGCCAAGGGCCAGCGCCAGGATACACTCGCCGTGATCCCCGATAGTTCCTACGCCGGCGTCTACCAAGCCGTGATCGACTTTTGCAAAAAGCAGGGTGCCTTCGACCCGCGCACCATGGGCACCGTCCCGAATGTTGGCCTCATGGCCCAGGCCGCCGAGGAGTACGGTTCGCACAACAAGACCTTCGAGATTCCGGCTGACGGCACCGTGCGCGTGACTGACGCGAGCGGCAAAGTGCTGCTTGAGCACGCCGTGGAAGCGGGTGACATCTGGCGCGCCTGCCAGACGAAAGATGCGCCGATCCGCGACTGGGTGAAGCTAGCCGTGAATCGTGCCCGCCTCTCGCACACACCCGCCGTCTTCTGGCTCGATGAAAGCCGCGCCCACGACGCGCAGATCATCGCCAAGGTGAAGACTTACCTGAAAGACCATGACACCACCGGGCTCGACCTGCGCATCCTCGCCCCAGCGAACGCTTGCGAATTTACACTCGAGCGCCTGAAGGCCGGCCAGGACACGATCTCTGTCACCGGCAATGTGCTACGCGATTACCTCACCGATCTCTTCCCGATCCTCGAGGTCGGCACTAGCGCGAAGATGCTCTCGATCGTCCCGCTCATGAGTGGCGGTGGCCTTTTCGAGACGGGTGCCGGCGGTTCCGCACCGAAGCACGTTCAGCAGTTCACCGAGGAAAATTTCCTGCGCTGGGATTCGCTCGGCGAATTCTTCGCGCTGGCCGCGTCCTTCGAGCACCTCAGCGAGACCTTCGAGCATGCGAAAGCGAAAGTGCTGGCCGACACGCTCGACGAAGCGAACGGCAAGTTCCTCGAGAACGACAAGTCGCCTGCACGCAAAGTCGGGGCCGGCATCGACAACCGCGGCAGCCATTTCTATCTCGCGCTCTACTGGGCCCAGGCCCTCGCCGCGCAGGACAAGGATGCGGAGTTGAAGAAGATCTTTACGCCGATCGCGGAGAAGCTGACTGCCAGTGAGTCGAAGATCGTGAGCGAACTCATCGCCGTGCAAGGCAAGCCCACGGACATCGGCGGCTACTACAAGCCGGACGACGCCAAGGCCTCCACTGCACTGCGCCCGAGCGGGACGTTCAACGAGATCCTCGCGAGCGTTTAGGCTGTTCTCAATACTCCTATCGGTCCCATTCCTCAGCTGGGAGGAATGGGAAAAGATGGGAATTTTGGGAGAGGGTCGCTCGCACTACATGGTATCGCGCGGCTCGCCGAAGACGCCCGTCAGAGAGAGCTGGATCAGGCTCCAGGCGAGATGTCCCGCGATGAGCATGTGGATGACTTGCACGACCTCCACCCTCCAGCCATTGGCCCGCTCTTCGCGCAAGTACTCGATGCCCAGCGCGAGGGAAAAAAGCACGGGAATATACACGGCCAGAATGAGCCGGTCGCCGTTGACGATGGGCGTGTAAAACGAGATGGCGAGGAAGTGCACGGTAAATCCCAGCGCGGCCAGAGCCCACAGCATGTGGCGATCGGTCAGCGTGCGCGATTTGCCGGACGCGCTTTGCGTGGCGAGGAGGAAGGTGCCGAGCAACAGCGCCAGTGGATAAGCGCCGCGCAGAGGCATGACCGAGCGGATATGCGAGTAGCTGCGCAGCGCACTTTTGACGGATTTCTCACCGAGCAGGAAGTTGTTCGCCTGAGCGACTATTCCGCTGCTGAGCCGCGCCCAGATCTGGCCCATCGAGTGGTGGTTCCAGTAGTTGAGCGCGCTGGGCTGCTGCGCCTTCGGCCATTCCTTGAAGCGATGGTTTGGGAAATCGTGCAGCAGGGGCACGCAGTGGGCTGCGTCGTCCATCCACACGCAATATTCTGCGGCGTTTTCAAAAGGGTCGCCGGTGCGTTGATAAGCGTCGTAGGCCTTGGGCAGGACCGGAATGAGGAAGCAGAGAAAAGAGACCACGAAGCCAATAAGGAAACGCCGCCCCGTCCACGTCGTGTCCTCCGTACCGCTGCTCTCCACTTGCTTCCATCGCCACAAGCTGAGCGCCACGAGGCATGCGCTGAGCAGCAGTGTGGAGGGTTTGGCCAGGTACGTTGCCGCGCAGAGCACGCCTGCGAGTGCATAGGCGCTCAGCGGATTTCGCACGAGCAGACGCCAGCCGACTACCCAGAAGAAAAAGAACGCCGTGTAATAGATCACCTCGGGCGTCACGAAGGCCGACGCGGGCAGGATGATCAGCGCGCTGATCGTGCCCACGTTCATGGCGGGCAGCGGCGGTAGCTTCCGCAGGAAATAAATGGCAAGCAGCACCGTGGCGCCCATGCCGAACAACACATTCGCCTCCTTCGCCGCGGTGAAGAATTGCGCGTTGTCCTCGCCCGCCCAGCTCTTGATCAGGAAGGGAAAAAGCGGGGCATGAATGCCGTCGGCATAGGCGGGCCAGATGAAAGGGAGATTCGCCCGAGCCAGCGCGAGATAGGCGTCCTGATCGTGGCGGGTCAAGTCGTGGTTGGCTTGGGTGATGAAGCCCTGGCCAGCCCGCCATTGGATGGTCAGAAGCGCGGCGATCCAAATCAGTGCGACCAGCCAATGAGAGCGCCTCCATTCCCGGGAGAAAAGCCAGTCCACCACCTCGCGGAGGCGTGATTTCTGGAAGGAGGCGCGCCGCTGTCGGTCGTGCATGACAGAACTGTTATGCAGTCCGCATGCCAGTCAACCGGCGTTAAGTAAAGGAATTGTAAAGTGCGGTTGTGTAGACAGCCGTTTGTTATCCGACCATCTACCTGCGCCGCCTATTTCTTGCGCAGCACACGCACCCGGTGAGTCTCGCTATCGCCGATGTAGACTGAACCGTCGGAGTCCACAAAAACGCCATGCGGACGCGCCATCTTGCAGTGCAGCGGGTCGCCGTCGGGGCCGTCGCCTTTTTCTCCCGTGCCGGCAGCGAGCTCGAGGGTGCCGGTCTTCGCCATGATCACGCGGATGCTATGGCTCTCGGTGTCGGTCAGCCACGCATTGCCTTCGGCATCGAGGGCGATGCCCTTCGGCCCCGAGAGCGTGGCCTCGCGCGCCGGGCCGCCATTGCCGGTGAAACCTTTTTTCCCGTTGCCCGCGACGATCGAAATCTTCCCAGCCTTGAGGTCGAACTTCAGCACCTGGTTGCCTTCGCGTGTGACCAGCCACAGGTTCCCATCCTTGTCGAAATCGAGCGAGCGCGGACCCTTGAGCGGCGTGCCGGCGATGGGCGCGCCATCCAGCGTGTCGCCGGGTTTGCCCGTGCCGGCAAAGGTCGAGATCGTGCCTGTCTTCGGGTCCACCTTGCGGATGACGTTGTTACCAATGTCGCAGATATAGAGCGAGCCGTCGGGACCGAATTGGATGCTGTGCGGTTGCTTGAGTTGCGCTTGCGCGGCAGGGCCGCCATCGCCGCTGTAACCAGGCTGTCCAGTGCCGGCAAATGTGGTGATCACGCCAGTCTTCGCGTCCACGCGGCGCACGGCGTGGTTCGTCATGTCGGCGATGTAATAGTTGCCCGCTTTGTCGAAACGGATCTCGTGCGGAAGATTGAAAGTCGCCGCATTGGCCGGACCTCCGTCGCCGCTGTAGCCTTTCTGGCCGTTGCCCGCAGCGGTGTGGATGACGCCATCGGGTGTGACACGACGGATGCGCTGACCGGTGTATTCGCAAAACCACAGCGCACCATCCGGGCCGCGTACGAGACCGAAAGGATTGTCGAGCATCGCTTGCGTCGCTGCACCGCCATCACCGGCGAAGCCTTTCTGACCGGAACCGGCGAAGGTGGAGATGGTCCAGTCAGCGGCGGAGGCGGAGAGGGTGAGGGCGAGGAGGAGGGCTGGAAGGAGTTTCATTGAGGAGGGCAGATTCTTAATCATAATCATAATCTTAATCCTAATCTCTTTCCGCCCTCCCGAGTGAACGGAGGGATTAAGATTAAGGGTAGGATTATGATTAAGAAGAGAAGGCGCTAGGCGCCTAACTCACGATCTTCTTGAACGCATGCCCCTCATTCTGGTCGATGCGCTCGGGGCGCCCCTTGTGCGAATAGATGAGCTTGGTGTGATCGACTCCGAGCATGTTGAGGATCGTGGCGTGGATATCGTGCACGTGCAGGCGATCTTCTACTGCGTAGAGCCCGAGGTCGTCGGTCGCGCCGTAGACCTGGCCGCCTTTCACGCCGCCGCCGGCCATCCACATGGTGAAGCCGGTGGGATTGTGGTCGCGGCCGTCGCCCTGCTCGCTCATCGGCGTGCGGCCAAATTCACCGCCCCAGATGACGAGCGTTTCGTCGAGCAACCCACGCGCCTTGAGATCGGTGAGCAGGCCGGCGATCGGGTGGTCGACCGAGCGGCAAAGCTTCGAGTGCAACGGCTCGATGCTCTTGTGGCTGTCCCACTTGCTGCCCGCGCCGCTGTAGAGCTGCACGAAGCGCACGCCATTTTCCACGAGGCGGCGGGCGAGCAGGCAGTTGCGGCCGAAGACGGCCGTCTCCTCATGGTCCATGCCGTAGAGCTGTTTCGTCGCCTCGCTTTCCTTGCTGAGATCGACCACTGCGGGCGCCTCGGCTTGCATGCGATAAGCCAGCTCGTAGCCGCGAATGCGCGCCTCGAGCTCGGTGTTGTCCTGACGCGTGGCGCCGTATTGTTTGTTGAATTCGCCAAGCAGATCGAGCTTCTCGCGCTGGCGGTCATTGGTCACGCCCTTGGGATTTTCGAGATATTTGATCGGCACACCATCGGCATTGAATTCCACGCCCTGGTAGACCGCCGGCATGAAGCCGCTGCCCCAGTTGCGCACGCCGTTCACTACGGTGCCTTCGCTGTCCTTGATGACCACGAAGCCCGGCAGATTCTTGTTCTCCGTACCGAGGCCGTAGGAGACCCATGCGCCGAGCGAGGGGCGTCCGCCGAAGACCGAGCCGGTGTTCATGGAGCACACGCCGCCCGCGTGGTTGATCCCGTCCGAGGCGCAGGAATGCAGGATCGCGAGGTCGTCGGCATGCTCGCCGACTTTGCTGAACCAATCTGAAACCCAGAGCCCGCTCTGGCCGTACTGCTTCCAGGTGCGCTTGCAGGCCAGCAGGGCCGTATTCTTTTCTCCCATCGCGGTGAGCGGCGGCTTGAAACTCGCCGGCAACGGCTGCCCCGCCAACTCATTGAGCAACGGCTTACGATCGAAGGTATCGAGATGGCTCGGGCCGCCTTCCATGAAGAGGAAGATCACGTTTTTCGCGCGCGCAACGTGGTCGGGGAATTTCGGCAGCGGGGGAATGGCCTTCTCCTCGTCGGGGGCGGCGATCGCTTTTTCACCCATCAGAGCGGCGAGTGCCACGGCGCCGAAGCCGCAGCCGGCGCGGTGCAGGAATTGGCGGCGGGAAGAGGGGATGTCGAAGTTGTTGCAGGACATGGCGGTTAGTGGAGGTAGAAGAACTCGTTGGTATTGAGCAGGACCTGGCAAAGGTCGTTCATCGCCTGGCGATAGGGGTCGGTGGCTTCGGTGGCCTTGGTGTCGCTGCCGGACCACGCGAACTGCGTGCTTGGGCCGACTGAAGCGGTCCAATTCACGAGCGCCGATTTCCATTTCGCGGGATCAGCGGAAGCCAGCTCAGTCTCGGGCAATTTGCCCGTGGCGATCCGCATGGCTTCGATGCGGCCGTCCCACTGGTGGGGTTGTGCGCGCTTATTCAGGCCGCCAAAGACGAGCGCGGAGGCGCCACCGCTGAGTTTGGCGCGGACGGAGCAGGGGACCGTGACTGTCTGCAGTTGCGCATCCGGTTGCGTGAGATCCTGCACGCGGAAGATCACGCTGTGATCGATGCACGAGACTGTGGCCGAAGCATGATAACGATGGCCCAGCTCGATGCGCACGTTCGACGGCACGACTTCGTAAGTGATGTTCGTGTTGTCGTCCTCGCCGACGAGCTGGATGATGAGATTGCGCGGCTTGAAGCGCGATTTTTCGCCGGTCACGCCCAAGCTCCAGCCATAGGCCTCGATGCTGTCCTTCCCGCCTGTCCAACGCGACGCGACCGTGCGCACGGCTGCCGCGGTGTCGATGCTGTTGAGCGTGAAGATGGATTCGATCGTGAACTCGTCGCCTTCCTTCTCCGGCGTCTGCACGAGCAGACGTTCCTGCGGGGTGTTTTCCTTGAAATCGCCGGTGCTCTCGGTGGTGTCGCTCTTCGCAGCCGAGTTCGCATTCGTGCCGCCGGTGCGCTTCTGGATGAACGATTGTGCCGTCTCACGCTCCTGCGCAGTGGGCGGGCGCCCGAGGGCGTAGATCCAGGCGTCGTCGATCTTTTCCACCCGACCGGCGAGCTTGCGTGCGCGCTGCATCGGCCAGTCGCCGTTCATGAGCAGCAGCGCCTGCGTGGGCGTGGTGGTGCTCTGCCGCTCGGCGGTGCTGGAGAAGCCAGCCGGGGCGTCGAGGCTGCGCAAGAGCTCGTTCTGATTGTTGCGCTTCTTCATCGTGTAGATGGAACGGCGCGTGGAGTTGCCGTCCTCCGATGGGCCGCCGGCCTTGAAGTCGAGCTCGCCGCTGGCCATGAGCATGGCGTCGCGCACTTCCTCGGCATCGAGCCGGTGCGGGTTGAAACGCCAGAGCAGGCGATTCGTCGGGTCAGTCTTGGCCGCGACCTCCGGTGGCTGGCGCCGTGCGGTCTGCCGATACGTGGCCGAAAGCATGATCTCGCGATGCAATTTCTTGAGGCTCCAGCCTTCGGCGACGAAGCGCGTGGCCATCCAGTCGAGCAGCTCGGGGAAGACCGGCTTCTCGCCCAGTTTGCCGAGATCGCTGGAGGTGGCCACGATGCCGCGGCCGAAGTGATACTGCCACACGCGGTTCACGATCACGCGCGTCGTGAGCTGGTTGTCCGGGCGGGTAATCCAGTTGGCCAGCGCCGTGCGGCGGCCGGTGGAGTTGCCGATCGGCTTGATCTCCGGATCGCCAGGCGCGATCAGTGTGAGGAAGCCGGGCGCGATCTCCTGCTCGCCCTTGCGCGTCTTCATCACCGTGGGCGGACCTTTCGGTCCGGCATCGGTGGCGACGAAGGCATCCAGGAGCGGCGCAGGCTTGATGTTGTCGAACTTCTTCAGCTCCACCTCGAGCTCCTTGTATTTCGCCTTCGCTTCTTCGCTCTTGAGGCTCTTCATCACATCGAAGGTCTTTTCCTCGCGTGTCATCTGCCGCTGGCAAAGCCCGGCCAGCTGCACCTCGAGCGCGTCGCGCTGATCGGACGGCTTGCGAATGATCGACTGGAGTTCGTCGGTGAATTTCTCCACGGCCTTTTCCACTTTCTTGTCCACGAGTGGCTTGGTCAGTGCATCCATCTGCGCGCGAATGTCCGCGGTGGCCGCTTCCCATTGCGCCTGCTGCTCGTCGTGTTTTGCCTTCTGCTCCGGCGTGGCCAGTTTCAAGTCGTCGCGCCAGTGCACCGGTGCGAAGAAGGCCTTCAGGCGGAAGTAATCCTTCTGCAAGATGGGATCGAACTTGTGATTGTGGCAGCGCGCGCAACCGAAGCTGAGGCCGAGAAAGAGTTCTCCGCTCGTATCGGTCATGTCGTTGAGGATGATCTCCCACTGCCCGCGCACGTCGCGCTGGTTCCACTCGTAGACCGGGTGGCGCAGATACTCGGTGGCGATGATGACGTTCGGGTCATTAGGCGCGATCTCGTCGCCGGCCAGTTGCTCGCGCACGAATTGATCGTAAGGCTTGTCGTCGTTTAGGCTCTTGATGAGCCAGTCGCGATACGGCCATACTGCGGAGCGATATTCATCCGCATTGTAGCCATCGCTCTCCGCGTAGCGCACGAGGTCGAGCCAGTGCTGCGCCCAGCGCTCACCGTAGCGCGGGCTGGCGAGCAATTCGTCCACGAGCTTCTCGTAAGCATTGGGCGATTTGTCATTCACGAAGGCATCGATCTGCGCCGGGGTGGGCGGCAGGCCGTGCAGGTCGAAATAGGCGCGGCGCACGAGCTCGTGGCGATCGGCTTCCGGCGCGGGGTCAAGCTTGGTCTCCGCGTGCTTCTTCGCGATGAAACGGTCGATGTCACCGCGCACCCAGGCGCCGGCGATCTCCGGCGGGGTGACCTTGGCCAGAGGCTGGAAGCACCAGAACTTGCGCTGCTCCTCGGTGAAGCCGCCCTCGGTGATCTTGGTCTTGTCCGCATCGGTCTGCGGCCACGGTGCGCCGAGCTTGATCCACTTTTCCAAGGTGGCGATTTCCGCGTCGGGCAGCTTTTCCTTCGGCGGCATCTGGAAGTCTTTGTTTTGGTAGCGGATGCCCTCGATCATCGGCGACTTTTCCAAGTCGCCTGGCACAAGGGCGGGGCCGGTGTCACCGCCGGTTTTGAGCGCGCCGATGCTATCCACACGCAGGCCGCCCTTTTGCTTTTTCTCGCTGTGGCATTCGAAGCAGCGCTTCGATAGGAGCGGGCGCACGTCAGTTTCGAAGAACTTGTTCGCTTCGCGCTGGGCATCGTCCTCCGCGGCGCAGGCGGACGAGAGAAGAAAGGCTGAACATCCAACACCCAACATCCAACGTCCAACATCCAATAGGGCAAACGACCTCGCGAAAGCGCTCCCAACATTGGACGTTGGGTGTTGGATGTTGGGTGTTGGATGTTCTGTCTGATGCTTTTTCATTGCGGGGAAAGCTTGATGCGGAGTGTGGGTGGACGGGCCGTGGGGTGTTCCTTCGAGGCGAAGCCGTGGGCCAGGCCATTCGAGTCGCTCTCGCCTGTCTCGCGGACGATGAGGAAGCTTACGAGGCCATTGGTGTCGTGCCGGATGAATTCGGCGAGCGCGTCACCGCGCACGGTCACAGTGCCGCCGCTGCCACCGCGCGGGATCCAAAAATCGGCGAGCCGCTGCGTGCTGTTCGGGTTCGGGCCTTCGTCCGTGCTGCCGGGCAGCGTGGTCCACTTCATTCCCTTTTCATTCCAGCCGTCGAGCGATTCATCGGTGATGCCGTAGACCGCAAAATGCGAATCCGGTACGAGCGCGGAAAAGCCAAAGCCGCTCGGCACGGGATCGAGCACGATCTGCGCTTCGCCGGCGCGCGCGGTGGGAATCTGCGAGACATCGAACGTCACCACGGCGCGCCGCTCGTTCTTGTGTCCGGCCTCAATGTCCGTGTGCTTCACGATGATGATCGGCTGCGTGCCGAAAGGCGCGCCATTGTCGCCGCGGCGCGCATAGCCGTCCTTGCCGTGGCCGAAGGAAGTGGGGATGCACGTCCAGCCATCCGCCTCCTGCACTTGTTGTCCATGGATCGGCTCCTGCCCGGCGGCGGAATTACCCGAAATGCTCATGCCTTTTCCCTCGGTCAGGCGCTGGATCTTGCCATCACGCCCGCTGCCGATTTCCACCTCGCCTTGAAAGACGCGCACCTGCGAATTGCCCGTCGAGCTCGAGGTCACTCCGAAGCGTGTGCCGAGGTCTTTCACCTTCAGGTCGGCGGTATCGATGGTGAAACCGTGCGCCGGTTCCGGCACCTCGGCGGTCACCGTGCCTTCGATGAGCCGGCAATGCATCGCGTCGCGAATCTGCAATTTTGTCGGCGCCTCGATGGTCACCGTCGCGCCACTGGTGAACTTGAGCGTGGCAATACCCTCGACCAACGCCAGCGTGCCCGTGCCGAGCTTGGAATTCACCGCCGTGGGCAATTCCGAGCCGGCCCATTTGCAATTCTCCGCCTGGATCAGTGTGGCGACCGGGCGGTGATGCACCGTGCCTTTGCCGAAGGTCCACACGCTTGCGGCCAGCGTCACACATGCTGCTGCTGCGGCCGCCCACACTGCCACGGGCCAGCGGCGCACGATCTTCTCCGGCTCGGGCGCGTCCTGCAGGTCGGCCAACAGTGTCTCGCGCTCAGCCTTGAGCGTGGAGTGTAGCCACATGCGATCGACGTAGGTCGCGCGCAGGTCCGCGTCGCGGATCACGTCCGCCTTGAATTGATCGAGTTCCTCGGGAGACAACAGCCCCTCGATGGCCCGGTCGATGCGATCGTCTGGCGGCGGCGTCTTCATGCGGATGGTTGGGGCTGAGTGAGCTGACGACTCACGCAGTCATTGAGCACGCTGCGAATGCGACTCAGCAGGCGATACACTGCTTCCACCGAGCGCTCGCTCTTCGCGGCGATCTCCTCCACGCCGCAGTCTTCGTAATAGCGCCAGATCACGATCTTGCGATGGGCTTCGGGCAGCTTGCGCAGGCAGATGCGGAGGGCATCGGCCTTCGAGTCGAGCACTTCGGCCCTGCGGTCGATCTCCGCCGCCACGACCTCGATGAACTCCTCCTCGAGCTGCCCGTTCGGCAGCTTCTTTACCGCCCGGCGGTAGTTCAAAATCTGGTTGGTCGCGATCTTGCGCGCCCAAGCGCGGAAGTTGGAGCCCGCCTCGAACTTTGAAAACTGCTTCCACATCGTCACCTTCACTTCCTGGAGGATGTCCTGTGCGTCCGTGGTGCTGGCCACCAGGCTATAAACGTACGTCGCCAGCCAGCGGTCGTGCTGGGTGAGCAGACGCAGGTAAGCCTCTGTATCGGCGGTAGGATCGGGGGGGAGGGCATCCATGTTTGGAGCCAGAAGGTTTGTGGCCGGACAATTTGGACACGATTTTTTTAAAATTCGATTCCCGAGTGCGAACTTCGTTCTGCCCCCTTTTCGGTGCGATGGTGGCTAATCGTAGTCAACCGTCCCTAATCGAAGGGGAATTTGACCGAGGAAACCGGGTAATATGCCAGAGTTGCCTCTCTCCAGCGGGTCTTGGAGCAGACTGTTTGTGGAACGCCGTGGACACTCCGTTCTTGAATCCCTATGACTCCCTCTCGAATCTACTGAACGGATGAACCCGCCGGAATATCCTACGCCGTGGCAGAAAAAAGCGATCTGGGCTGCCCTCACGACCCTGTCGGTGGTGGCCATTGGCTCGGTTGCCGTTGGGGGCATCTGGCTGTTTTCCACGGTGATGGGGGTTCTCCAGCCGATTCTGGTGCCTTTCGCCGTGGCCGGCGTGCTGGCCTATCTCTTCGAGCCGGTTGTAGCCAAGATCGTTTCCCTCGGTACTTCGCGGAAGCGCGCGGTGCTGGCGGTTTTTGCCGTGGTCACCATTGCGCTGACCGGCATTTTGATCTGGATCATCCCGGCGATCTGGACGCAGACGGGGAATCTGGTGCATCGCGTCCCGGCCTATCGTGAACGGGTCATTCACATGGTGGAACGCTTTAACGCCGAGGCGCGCGCCATGGAGGAAAAGTACGGCATCCACTTCCTGCCACAGATTCCGAAGAAGATCGAAAACCCGCTCGCGATAGACATAGGCGCGCCCGCGTCTGGAACCGAGACGCCGAAGAACTCCGCGACGGAGACCACCAAGCCGGCTCTTGTGCCGGTGCCCTCAATTGCGCCTGCCGGGACGGCTACGAAGCCCGCGACTGCTCCTGCGGATGTGACGAGCACCACTACGACGGATGCCAACGCCGCGAACCCCGCCGCCAATTCTACCATCGACCTGCAAAGCTTCCTGCAAGGCGACTGGCTGCGTACTGCATTCCCGGTGTTGCTGCGAAAGACATGGGATTTCATCACTCACAGTGTTGGCGGTTTCCTCGGTGTCTTCGGCTTCCTGCTCTCGATGATCATCGTGCCGATCTATCTCTACTATTTTCTCATCGAGTCGCAGAATATCGCGGAATCCTGGGGTGACTATCTCCCGCTGCGCGCCTCGGCCTTTAAGGATGAAGTGGTGGCGGCGCTCGAGGAGATCAACGGCTATCTCATCGCCTTCTTCCGCGGGCAACTGCTCGTGAGCATGATCAATGGGACCGCCACCGGTCTCATGCTCGTCATCTTCGGGCTGGATTTCGGCATCCTCATCGGGCTCGTGCTTTGCTTTCTCGGGATCATTCCTTATCTCGGCATTACGTTATGTTGGGTGCCGGCGGTGATCATCGCCTCGGTGCAGGGCGGCTCGGGGACGTGGGTGCCGGGCGACCCGTGGTGGCTCTTCCCGCTCATCGTTACGGCGATCTTCATCCTCGTGCAGCAAGTGGATGGTCTTTTCATCACGCCAAAGATCGTGGGCGAAAGCGTGGGTCTGCATCCCATGACGGTCATATTCTCCGTCTTTGTGTGGTCGCTTCTACTGGGTGGGCTGCTCGGCGCGATCCTCGCCGTGCCTCTCACGGCGACGGTTAAGGTGCTGCTTCGCCGCTACATCTGGGAGCGCCGTCTGCGCGGGGAGGAGAATGTGCCGATGACCGAGGAGACTGTCGAAGTGCAGCGGGCGCAGGGCATGATGAAGCTCGAGGCACCCGAGCTGAAGTGATCGGAGGCCCGGCCCGTTGCGGCAGGGTCAGTGCCGCCAGGTAAGTGTTTCTGCCAGCGCTTTTTTTGCGTTGAAAAGGACGGATTCGCTACAACCGACCAAGCCCCGTGTTGCCATGCCGTGTTCGACGAGATGGACGACCGCCGGATGGGCGATGTTGCGATAGACAAGGTCCCGATACTCGACCCATTTCACACCGGTGTCGGTAGCGATCGGAGACGCCAGGGTGCACTCCGTGCGATCGGGCATCTCATATTCCGTGAGATAAAAGAACGAGGCCGTATTCCACGGAGATCCGAGCATCAAAACCTTTCCATCGTGACGCGCCAGGGCCGCGAGGGGGGAATGGGGGCCGAATCGAAAGTCGAGCGGGTGCTGCCCGCAGAGCTCGAATGCCAGCGCTCCCACGGCGGTGAATGACGATTGCGGATGAGGGCTGCGCACCGCGCCGCGCTCATGGCGCAATAACTCGGGAAGCACACCCATCTTGCGGGAGGGAGTGCGTTCTGGATGAAAGCCGGGCAGCGAATTGCGGACCTCCTCGAGCATCTCCGGGGGCACTGCGGGGAACTTCCAGCGGGCAGGGTCGGAGAGATCGCCGGTAAAGGTGGGCGCCATCAACGTTCCCTTCGGTCCCAACGTCTCGAGCAAAACATCCAAAAGCATGAGGGGGCCGCCCACGAGATGGCCGATAGTTCGGCAGGACGAATGAACGCAGATCGTGTCTCCCGGGCGAAGACCGAGTTGCTCGAGATCAAGGCGGAGCCGCGAGCGGGTAATTACCGTCGATGGATCAAGAACGGAAGCGTGGTTGATCGCAGGAGTTGGATAACTCGCAGAGTTGGCCATGAAAATGGATGAAAAAGAAAGTAGCGAAGAGGCTTTGTGCGATAACTCCTCAATAACGTCAACGGCAGGGAAAAAGCAGGTTGATCGGTCAACTCTGAAGCAAAATGTTCTGGTGCTGGTTTTCCCGCCGCGCGTTTCTCTCGCGGGACGCCCGCTTCACGCTTTCGCGCGATGATATTTTGTAATTGTTTGGCAAAGAGGGAGCGTCGAGAGTGTTACGCATGCCGAAACCAGCGCCCTTTGTTGTTCCCAGCACCGGCAAACGCGATGCGATTATCGCCATTGTGTTCGGTTTCGTGATCCTGGCCTTCCTCGGCTATGGCGTGATGCATATGGCCTCCCCTGTGCAGGGCAACAAACTCACCGGCGTCGTTCTGGAAAAGAGCTTCACGCCACAGAAAGAGCAGCAGGTCAGCTTCAGCGGACACAAGATTGAGGGAACGAAGGAGATCGATGGTGAGTATATCCTGAAGGTGCGCGTCGACTCCCAGAACCGCACCTACGAAGTGCCGGTGGAAAAACCGTTCTACGAATCGAAGCAAGTAGGCGACACGATCACCTTTCTACGGCCGCCGAGTGAGCAGCACTAGGAAGCGGAGATTGGAGAGCCGTAGTGTTCGCAGTGCCGCTTTCCCGTTGCGGCTCGACGTTGCCGCATGTGCAGTGCTACAAACCCCCGAGTTCCCCAATCCCATGAAAAAGCTCCTCCTTGTTCCCGCTCTTCTTGCAACGTTCGTGGCTGGCTCGCTAGGAGAGGCTCCGCAGCCGCAGACTGATTTTCACAAGACACTCAGCTCGGCGTCTAAGGACCAGAAGCTCGCCTTCGTCCTCCTGGGGCGGCCGACATGCGGCAATTGCAACGCGACCAAGGCAATGATCAAGGAAGGGAAGATCGAGGTCACCTCGGCCGATTACGTGATGGGCGATCTCAATGTGGACGACCAACGCACCTACGCAGCCTTCATGCAGAAGTACGGCAAGGAAGACTTTGGGAATACGCTGCCCTTCGTGGTAGTCACGGATTCGAAAGGCAAGCTGCTCGCGAGCAGCGGTGGCTACAAAAATGCGGCCAAGTGGAACGCGCTGCTCTCCGAGGCGAAGGGCAAGCTCTCGGCAAAGGCCGCGACCAGTGGTGGCACTGAGGGCAACTGGCCGTTCAAGAACGCGCCGAAGTAATAGTCGCGGCGGCGTGTCTGGACTGCGGCGTTCAGTTTTCCTGCTTTCGAAGGGCCGACGGCAAATTTGCCGCTTCGAATGCGGGGCAGGATATTGCCTCCGGTTACAATCGCGTCATCGCAATTGAGGAGGTGAAAGTCGGCATTGAGAAGAGAAGAGAACGAGTTCGGACACTGGGCGGGCACCATTTAAAAACAAAAATCCTGCGTTCGAGGGCACGGTTTTTTGTCAGGGCGTTAACATAAGGCTCCGTTCCTCAATGGTTTGGCAGGAGATGTTCCCTATGAGTAGTGCATACGTAATTACCGTAACATTCTCCGAGGCGAGGTACACTTCGTGCATTACCTAGTTTTTATAGACTGTATGAAAATTAGTCCGCCGCCACCTCGGTCTTCCGCGATAGGGCCTCTTACTACCACA
>JBGGMZ010000171.1:0-4147 GCA_041287745.1 Chthoniobacter sp.
GGAGGTGCTGAGTCTCGCTAGAGGAGTGAGATCGGGGCAGCTGATCCCATTGGTCCCATTGCGAAATACGCGATTCAAATAGCAAAAAATGCCGGGCAGCTCTGACGGCAGTTGCCCCTTTACGCGATTTCCGGTAGCTCCGGCGGCAGACTTCCCCCATAGTGTTCCGTTCCTTTATTTGATGATCTCTCCTGAGATTTTCTATTTGCACATCCACGGCGAGCAGCGCGGTCCTTACACGATTCCGCAGATCGACCATTTGCTGAATTCCGGTCTGATCGCGGAGGAGACCCTCTATTGGCGTGAAGGGCTGGAGCAATGGCAGCCGGTGACGAGTCTGGTCAAGTTGCGGCGCCGGGCAAATCCCTGGCTGAAACGGCTGATCATTGTGGGCGTTCTGCTGGTGCTCCTTTTCGTCGGTCAATTCTTCGGCTCGATAGCGCTGATCGGCTGGCGCGAGGCAAGCCAGCACGACTACACCCCGCAGGCCGCCTACTGGCGGGCGCGTGGGGTGGTGCGGAGCGGGCCGCTGCCGCTCGGTACCGTCGTGGAGTTTGGCGACTTCGCCGCACCTCTTATCCAGATGCATCCGCCGACTACTGCCATCGTCCAGATTCATGGGGAGATCACCGAGCAATCCGGCCAGACGCGCCGTGTGATCTGGAATGTGCCCATGGAATACGACCCGAAGGCGAGAGAATGGAATGGCGGAGAGCCGCAGGTGCTGACGCCATGAGACTGCCGCGACTTTTCATCGTTGCGCTCGCGGGAATGGTCCTCGCGAGTTGCAAGAAGTCGCCGATTGCGGCTGAGCCGGCGACACCCACGCCCGAGATGAAAAAAGGGCACCCGGTGGTCCACGTGCCGCCGGTCGAAACGCGCCCCTTCGATGAGGGGTATACGGCCGGTTACGAATACGGCAAACAACATGCGACTCCTCACGGCAAAGTGGCCACGGAAGAAGAAGCCAACCAGGCCGCCCGCGAAAACGCCGCCGGTCAGCCCGACCGCTGGGAGCGCGGCTTCGCCGAGGGCTACGCAGATGGAGTGCGCAATGTCGTGACTGGACAAAAATAATCGTTCACAAGTTTCGTCCCCCTTTCTCATGTCTTCCTCCCGTTTTCTTGCCATCCTCGCCTTCGCCGTTTTCAGCCAGACGTGCCTGTTGGCGCAGATTACCTTGAGCCCCGCGGAGGCGGAGGCTCAAAAGTGCGAAGACAAGATCGCCAGCGTGCGCCGGGATGTGCTGAGCAAGTACGACGACCAACTCGGTGAACTGCAGCTCAACATGCAGAAAGTGGCGGATCTCGAGGGCGCCCTGGCGGTGCGCGCAGAACGGCAGCGTGTCGCCCAGGATCAGGATATCAACGAGGCCAATTACGTAAGCGAACCCAAGGCGTTGCGCGCCCTGCAGACGCAGACGTTCACCCGGATGCGCGATCTCACCGCTCAACTCATCCAGGAGAGCATGCCGAAGCTGATCGAGTTCAAGAAGCAGCTCACCGTGGCGGGCAAGCTGGATGATGCCGTGAATGTCCGCACGGCGATCGAGCGTCTGCAGAATTCACACCTACCCGTGACCAAAGCCGATGCCAGCACCGCAATCCCTGCTGAAACGCTGCTCCTGGCCTACGGCGGCGATCGTTCGCGGGCGGACAAGATTTACAAGGGCCAGAGGTTCACCGTGCACGGCATCCTTGGCGGCTATCGCCCGGACCCGGCGGATGCCAAGAACTACCAGCTCTATCTCTCCGGCACTACCGGTAGCGGCTGGGTATTGTGCACTTTCTCCGCGCCGGAGTTCCGTTTCCGCGAGGAAAAGGGCTCCTTCGGCGCCCTCACGCTGGTGATGACCAACAAGGACGGCGATATCGTGGCGCGCCTGCAGAAAGGCCAGACGGTCGATATCCGCGGCCGTTGCGAAGGTTTCGACGATGTGGTGCGGATGGACCGCTGCGACCAGGTAAAATAGCCGCCTGCATGACAGCAGGGCAATCCTGACGGACAACCTGCAGGCGATCCTGGGACTGCGTCAGAACGTGTGAATGAACAGGCCTGAGCGGAGCTTCGGCTCGAACCAGGTGCTCTTCGGCGGCATGATCTGATTCGCGTCGGCGATGGCCATGAGCTGCTCCACCGTGGTGGGATACATGGAGAACGCGACCGCGGCTTTGCCCGAGTCGACGAGCTTCACGAGTTCATCTGTGCCGCGGATGCCGCCGATGAAGTCGACGCGCTTGCTGGTGCGCGGATCATCGATGCCGAGCAACGGTGCGAGCAGGCGATCTTGGAGGCCCGTCACGTCGAGCTGGGAAATCGGGTCCGCATTCACCGCCGGCTGCCAGGCGAGATCGTACCAGACACCATCGAGATACATGCGGATTTCGCCCGGGCGCTTCGGAGTGGGGGAGCCACTCGGGAGCAAAGTAAAGGTGCGGCCGACCGCCTCAAGGAAGCCTTCCTTGGTGTGCCCGTTGAGATCCTTCACCGCACGGTTGTAGGGCAGGATCTGGAGCTGGCACGCCGGGAAGAGCACGCAGAGGAACCAATTGTAATCCTCGTCGCCCGTGTGCGAGGGATTCGCCGCCCGCCGCTCGCGGCCGACGCGCACGGCACTCGCGGTGCGGTGATGGCCATCCGCCACATAGGACACAGGGACCTGCGCGAAGGCTTCGACAAACGCCTGTGCGCCCGGGATGCGCCATACGGTGTGCTGGATGCCATCCGGGGCCGTGAAGTCGTAAAGCGGCGCGTTCTTTTGCACGTCGGCGACGAGTTGATCAATGGGGGCGGAATTCCGATAGGTGAGGAACACGGGGCCGGTATCCGCGCTGAGGGTGCCGATGAGCCGTGTGCGATCGTCTTCCTTGTCGCGGCGCGTCTTCTCGTGCTTCTTGATGATGTCGCGCTCGTAGTCCTCGATGTGGCACACGGTGGCCACGCCCACTTGCACGTGACTGCCCATGCGCTGCTGGTAGAGGTAAATGCATGGCTCCGTCTCGCGGATCAGCGCGCCTTCGTCCTGCAGGCCGAGGAAATTCTCCCGCGCCTTCGCGTAGACAGCGTCCGAATACGGATCGGTCTCCGACGGCAGGTCGATCTCGGCGCGATCCACATGCAGCAAACTCTGCGGATGCCCGGCGGCGAGGGCGGCGGATTCCTCGCGATCGACCACGTCGTAAGGGACGCAGGCGACTTCAGCGACGAGAGGCGGCGTGGGACGGAGACCTTGGAAAGCTTTGATGCGGAGCATAGGGGGTGAAAGAAAAGGGGATGTGTGTGAGTGGGGCAAGAATTAAGGCAGAACATCCCACATCCAACGCCCAACACCGAACATCCAATGGGCCAAGCGGCGGACGGTGGCGGTTCTCTTCATTGGATGTTGGGTGTTGGATGTTGGATGTGGGATGTTTTCTCTGAAGCCTCCTGCTCGTGAAAAAGCTGCCGGATCACCTCCTCCACCGGCGGCTCTTCCACATTCAGGTCCGTCACCTTGCAGGCGGTGAGCACTTCACGGCAGGTCTCGGCCACCTTGGCCCGCGGAACTTTCAACCGGATGCGGCCCGGCGCGCGCTCCACGATTTCGCCTAGACCGGCGAAGTCGCACTCCACGCCATTTTCAAACGACAGACCCACGATCTTGTGCGTGGCGAAACGATCGATGATGGCGCTGAGCGGTCCGTCGAAGAAAATGCGCCCGTTATCGATGATGATCACGCGTGCGCAGAGCTCCTCGATGTCCTGCATGTAATGGCTGGTCAGCATCGTCACGATCTTGCGCTCACGATTGTAGTGGCGCAGGAATTCACGGACTTTTTTCTGAGAGGTCACGTCCAGGCCGATCGTCGGCTCATCGAGGAAGAGGACCCGCGGAGAGTGAAGCAACGCAGCGATGAGCTCCATCTTCATGCGTTCACCGAGCGAGAGCTCGCGGACCATCGTGTCCAGCTTGTCCGCGCAATCGAGCAGCTCCGTCAGCTCACCCACGATCTTCGTGAAGCTCGCGCGCTCGATACCGTAGATGGCGCGATTCAGCTCCAGCGACTCTCGCGCCGGCAGATCCCACCAGACCGCATTCTTCTGGTCCATGAGCAGGGAAAATTGCCGTTTCATCGCTTCCTTGCGCTCTCACGGTCTGAAGCCCAGC
>JBGGMZ010000172.1:0-9293 GCA_041287745.1 Chthoniobacter sp.
AGGCACGAAGGGGCAAAGAGCGAGGGCAGCTGCTGAGATTGCGCCCACCTTCGTGCCTTCGCGTCTTCGTGGTTAATTACTAATACTTCCCGAAATAAGCGCCCCGAATTAGGGAGGAAACTTCCCTGACAGGACACTAGGGCGGCCGGAAAACGGGCGATTTCCGAGGCGGAATTGGGGTCTTTTGCCCCGACGCAAAGCCCGCTACAGAGGAGGTTCCTCGAGGTCCCACTGTAAAATCACAATACACTATATGTTGTGGTGTGAAATTTACGCGGCCACTGCAAATAGCGCTTGCGCGAGATGAGGCGGTGGAGGCAATGTGCCCTCGTCCGCCCCCGGATACCCGGTTTCAGCAGCTTTTAAACCCCAAATCTCGCTCGCATGTATCTCCAGTCGCTCGAACTCTTCGGATTCAAGTCTTTCGCTCCCAAAACCAAGCTGGAATTCCACCGTGGCGTGACCGCGGTCGTGGGGCCCAATGGGTGTGGCAAATCCAATGTGCTCGACGCCATGCGCTGGGTGCTCGGCGAGCAATCGGCCAAGGCCCTGCGCGGCGGTGAAATGGCGGATGTGATCTTCAGCGGCACCGATTCCCGGGCCGCCGTGGGCATGGCCGAGGTGACCATGAACTTTGCCGAGTGCGAGGAGCAACTCGGCCTCGACTGGCATGAGGTCTCCATCACCCGGCGTGTCTTCCGCGACGGCGGCAGCGAGTATTTGCTGAATAAGACCCCCTGCCGCCTCAAGGATATCCACCAGCTCTTCATGGACACGGGTATCGGCCGGTCGGCCTACTCGATCATGGAACAGGGCAAGATCGACATGATCCTGTCGTCCCGCCCGGAAGACCGCCGCGCGATCTTCGAGGAAGCCGCAGGCATCACCAAGTACAAGTCCCAGAAGAAGGAGGCGCTCCGCAAGCTAGAGGCCACGGAAGCAAACCTCCTGCGCCTATCGGACATCATCAAGGAAGTGAAGCGCCAGATCGGCTCCCTGCAGCGCCAGGCGGGCAAGGCGCGCCGCTACCAGTCGCTCATCTCCGACCTGAAGTTGCTCGAGACCCACTCGGCCAAGCGGCAGTTTGACGCGCTTTCGGAGCAACAGGAATCGACTCACGTGGAGCTCGGGCGCCTGACTGACCGGCATACCGAGTGCGAGCAGGAGATCGAGTCCCGCGAGAGCGAGGTAGCCGTGCAACGGGCCGCGCTCGATGAAATGGAGCAGCGCCTGAACAGCGCGCGCCAGGGCGTGAGCGATCTCAAGACGCGTATCTCGAACCACGAGAACCGCATCATTTTCAACGAAGAGCGAGCGCTTGAGTTCGAGCAGCTCGTCGATCGCTACCGCGCGGATGTCGCCGGGGCGGAGGAGAAGTTCCGCATCGCCGAGACCCAATTGCGCGACACGGACACCGAGCTGGAGGAGATTACCTCCCTGCTGGCGACCGAATTGCGCGTGATGGAGGAGAAGCAGGCCGCGACGGCCGCGCTGACCTCCCAGCGGCAGGAAGCGGAACGGACGATCAGCGGCACGGCCAACGACATGGCGCGCATCGAGAGCCGCGTGAGCGGGTTGCGCGGACAGATTTCCAGCGTCTCGCAGCAGCGCGATGGCGCCGAGGCGCGGATGAGCATTCTCGCGGGGGAGCTGGACCAGCTCACCTTTGCCTTTGCCGAATACACCGACCGGGTGCGCGATACCCAGGCGGAGATCGAGCGGACGACGGCCGAAGCCGAGCAGCGCGCGGCACAGCTCGCTGAAGCGGAGTCGCGTCTGCGGGAGATCCAGGTGAGCCTGGCGGATACGGACCGCGTATTGCGCGAAACCCAGCGGGCGCTGGCCGAGCGTGACTCCAAGGTCGAAGTCCTGCGGAACCTCATCGAGGGTGGCGAAGGGCTCGACGAAGGCACCCAGGCGGTGCTACGCGGGTTGGACAATCCTGACTTTTTCAAACCGGCGGTCGCCGGCGCACTGGCCCAGCTGATCGAGGTAGAGCCACAGTATGTGCGAGCGGTCGAGACGGCGCTCAATGGGCACCTGCAAGCGGTAGTCATGAAGGATGCGATGGTCGCCGAGTCGGTCATCAAGACGCTCACTTCGCAGAAACTCGGGCGCGCCACTTTGGCTCTCCGCGAGCTCATGCCGCTGGTCGCCCAAGCCAGCGCGGAACCGCTGCCCGGGCTGCAGCCCTTGCGGGCGCTGGTTCGCAGTTCGGACGATCTCGTGCCGCTGCTCGACGCGCTCTTGAGCGGCACGTATCTGGTGTCCTCGCTGGAGCAAGCGCTGGAATTGCGGCGGTCGCATCCGGCTGCTTTCGTTACTGCAAATGGCGAGCTCGTGACGACCGAAGGCTTGGTAATCGGCGGTGTGGTTGGCGGAGTAATAAATTCACTTCTGGACCGTAAGAACCAGATGCATTCCATTGAAATTGAGGCAGAAGCGATTCGTGCTCAAGTTGATCAAGCGACGCGGCGACGGCAGGATCTGGCCACGGAAATCGAGACCGCCCAAGCGGGGCTCGATGAAGCTCGCGAGGAGAAGCAGAACATCGCGGTGCACCTCTCTACCCTGCGTAACCAGCTCGCTATGGTGGAGCGCGAGGCGAAGGAAACCGAGCGCAAACAACTGAACCTGGAAGGCGAACGAGCCAGTAGCGAGGCCCGGCATCGGGAAGCTGCGGACCGTATGGATGGACTCGAGGCGGAGGTTGCTTCGAGCATGCAACAGCTCGAGTCTTTGCAGGCCCAGCGCGCGGAGGCGGCCAACGAACTGGATGTGCTTCGTTCGCGGGAAGGTGAGCTATCTGCGGAACTGAACGATTTGCGGGTGAAGGTCGCGACCGAGCGCCAGCGTCACTCCTCTCTGCATCATCAACGTGCCCCCATGGAGGCGCGACTGATGGAGCTCATGGAATTGATCGATCAGCGCCAAAAGGACATCGTCAGTTATCAGCAGCGCGCTGAGGCGACCACGGCGGAGAATGCCGAGATTTCGGCCAATCTCGAAAGCCTGCGTGGTCAAGTTGGCGAATGCGAGGCGGCGTTGGCGGCATTGCTCGAAGAGCGCAGCGGCCTGGCGGCGGCGACCGAGGAGCTTTCCAATGCCCTGCGCGTTTTGCGTCATCAGCTCAACGAGGCCCACGACCAGCGCAGTCGTCTCGAAGTGAGGCGGAGCCAGGTCGAGATGAGGCTCAATGCGATCACGGAGCACATCCAGAAGCGTTATCAGATCGATCTGACGACCTTTGAGCGGGACCTTCACGGTCTGCGCGTGGCGATCCGGGATCATGCCAAGCGCCAGCAGCGCAATATGGCGGCTGAGGCTGCGGAAGAGGGCTCCGCTGGAAGTATCGAAGCGTCTGAGGCGCCTGCGCCTGAAGCGGAGGAGGCTTCCGAACCGACGGAGGCTCCGGTGGCGGATGATGCCTTTGCCATTGATTGGGATCGCATCGATGCTGTCGTCCGCGAGATCGATCAGCGCATCGATTCCATGGGGCCGGTGAACCTCGATGCCATCCAGGAATACGACGAACTGGAACAGCGCCACACCTTCCTCGAAAAGCAGAACACCGACCTGACCACCTCGAAGGCTGAACTGCTCGAGACGATCACCAAGATCAACGCCACGACCAAGACGCTCTTCGCTGAGACCTTCGAGAAGATCCGGGTCAACTTCAGCGAGATGTTCGTCGAGCTCTTCGGTGGCGGTAAGGCGAACCTGGTCCTCACCGACGAATCTGACCCGCTGGAGAGTGGCATCGACATCATCGCCAAGCCGCCAGGCAAGCAACTCACGTCCATCTCGCTGCTCTCGGGTGGTGAGAAGACCATGACTGCTGTGTCGCTGCTCTTCTCCATCTACATGGTGAAGCCGTCGCCCTTCTGTGTTCTGGATGAAATGGACGCGCCGCTGGACGAGTCGAATATCAATCGCTTCATCAAGATTCTCGACCGTTTCGTGGGTCAGTCGCAATTCGTGGTCATTTCCCATAACAAGCGCACCATCGCCCGTGCGGACGCCCTCTATGGTGTGACCATGGAAGAGCATGGCGTCTCGAAGTTGGTCGGCGTGAAGTTCAGCCGGCGCGACGAAAGTCACGAAGGCCAGGACGTCCTTGGGACCAATAATCCCGTGGCGGTGCCCAGCGTGGCCGAGGCCTTCGGCAAGAGCCCGAACCTGCACAGCGAGAATGTCGAGTCCGCTGCCAATGGTGCGGCTTAATCGGCAGTAGCGTCGTCAATCATCCCCATCTTCCTGCAACAAGGAGCGGCGCGTCGTTCACAGCACGGCGCGCCGTCGTTGCGTTGCGACCGGGTGGGGTCCGGGTGAACGATCGGGACTGGGTGGGCGGTTTTTAGAAAAACGCAGAGGCGCGGAGACGCAAAGAGCGCAAAGGGGCGGGGGTCCGGCCTCTCTGCGCCTCTGCGTTTGATTCCCACTCACTGATCTCGGGGAAATCTATGGGAGAGGGTTGTCAGCCAAAGCGACGAGGCGCCGTCGTTCGCGATTTGCGGTGACCGCGACCCGGGCTGCGGTGGGTGAGTCTGGCGAAATTCGCCCAGCCTAAAACTCAGACCATCCAGCTGCTGATCTTCTGCTCGTCCTTGAGCGGGCCGACTACCGCCACGCCTAGTCGAACGCGGTTCAGGCAATGGCAGGCCACCCGCTGGACTTCCTGCGGGGTGACATTCAAAATCTTCCTTTCGACCTCACAAGGATCGAGGATTTTGCCATAGCCGAGCAGGCTTTCGCCCATCCACATGATCTGGTTGGAAGTGGACTCCAACCCCATGAACGTCTGTCCGATGGTGTAATCCTGCGCCTTCTTTAATTCGGTCTTACTAGGCGCTTTATGACAGATATTCTCAAGTTCCCGTAAAATCATCTTTACGGCCTTTTCCAAGTTCGCCGCGTCCAGTCCTGCGTAAACTTGAATGGCTCCCGTATCCGCCAAGGTCACCATGCTGGTCTGCACGCTGTAGCAAAAGCCGTGGCGTTCCCGGAGCTTCTGGAAGAGCCGTGAGCTCATGTTTTCGCCCAGAATGACCGACAGGAGCTTCAAGGCATACCGCCGTTCATCCGTCCTCCCAAAGGCGTGGAACCCCATCGCCAAATGCGTCTGCTCGGTCTCTTGAGTAAAAAGCGACACCTTCGCCAGGCCGTCTTTGGCCCGGGTACGGGTGAAGCGCGGGGCGCGACCCTTGGGCAACTGGCTGAAGACCGGGGTCAAAAGTTCGACGACCCGCTCGTGATAAACCGGTCCCGCTACGGTAATGATCGTGGTGCTGCCGGTATAGTGGCGGTCGCGAAAGCCGACGAAATGGGGGCGCTTGAGGAGCCCGATGCTCTCTACGGTTCCGGTGAGAGGGCGGCCTAATGGATGCCCCGGCCACATGGTGGCGGTCAGCAATTCCTGGGCATGTTGGGCCGGGTGATCCCGGTACATGAGAATCTCTTCCCGGATGACCTCCCGCTCGCGCTCGATCTCGCCCGGGGCAAACTGGCTGTCCAGATACATATCGCCCAGCACGTCGCACAACTCCGGCAAGTGGGGGGCCGCAGCCTTGGCATAGTAGCAGGTATGGTCTTCCGTGGTGAAGGCGTTCAAGTAGCCGCCCAGGCCCTCCACCGATTCCGTGATCCGCTTGGCCGTGCGCTTTTTTGTCCCCTTGAAGAGCAAATGCTCCATGAAATGGGAGATCCCGCTCTCTGCGGCCGACTCATGCCGCCCTCCGACGCCCGCCCAGACTCCGATGCTCACGCTGCGCATCCACGGCATTTCTACAGAGGCGATTCGCACCCCATTGGGCAAGCGCGAGAGACGATAAGGAAATTCCATTAGCGAGAAATCGCCCGTGCCTTGGTAGACTTAGCGGATTTTTTTACCCGAAGTTCGAGGACGTGCTCCGCCAGCTCAAGATCATGTGGAAAAGTCACCTTCAGGTTCCAGTCGTCATTCTTGAGCAGGGCGATCTTCTTGCCCATCTTTTGGACGGCGGAAACTTCGTCGGTCACCATCTCGTGCTTGGCCATGAGCGCCGCATAGGCCTGCAGGATGAGCCCGCTACTGAAAACTTGGGGAGTCTGCATCGCCCAGAGGCCGGTGCGCTCCACGCTCTCGGTCACCATCTGCTCGATGCTGGCCCGTTTCACGGTATCGGGTATCTGGGAAGCGCAAGAGGCCGCCCCATGGGCCATGGCTAGCTCCAGACAGGCCTTGATGAGCGCCGGGGTCACCAGCGGCCGGGCACCGTCATGAATCGCGATATACTCGCTCCCCTGGCTATTGACCGCCTGAAGGCCATTCCACACTGAAATGTGCCGTTCGGCTCCGCCGCTGATCACCTTCGTCACCTTCTTCAGGCCGCCCTTCGAGACCAACTCCTCCACCTCGTCCATGCGATCGTCCTTCGTCACTATCAGGATCTCGTCCACCTCCTTGGTTTCGTTGAAAGCCTTGATCGAGTGCCAGAGTACCGGCTTGCCGGCGAGTGGGGCGAACAACTTGTCGAAACCCATGCGCCGACTGCTCCCGGCGGCAACGATGATGGCGGAGACCATAAATGGTAAACGGATATAAATTACTTAAGTTGCGCGGCGACCGCAGCGCTCAGGGCCTTGCCATCCGCCCGGCCGGCTGCCCGCTCAGTGGCCACTTTCATCACCGCGCCCATCTGCGCTTTCGAGGTAGCGCCGGCTTCGGTGATTGCCGCGGCGACGAGGGCATTGATCTCCTCGGTCGTGAACGGTTGCGGCAGATACGCCTGGAGGATTTCCGCCTCGGCCTTTTCCTTTGCCGCGAGGTCTGGACGGTTGCCCTTTTCGAAACTCTCGATCGAGTCCTGTCGCTTCTTGAGCTCCTTCCGCACGATGGCCAGGGCGCTGGCGTCATCGAGGACGTGGGTCATGCCCCCTTTTTCAATGGACGCATTCTTCAACGAAGCTTTCAGCATGCGGATCACAGCGAGACGTTCGGCCTGCTTGGCCTTCATCGCCTCCTTGAGGTCCTGATCGATTTGGGCTTGGAAACTCATGGGGAGGGAGAGCCTAGCTGCATCGCAGCGGGTCGCAAATCCTTTTAGCCACTGTTTTGCGGGGCTGCGTCTGTGCTTTTCGCCGCCTGGCGAACAGCGTATAAAAGCGTCGCATCCACTTGAAGACTATGAACCTCAAAGAAATTGCGGGCGAATTCAAAACCTTCATCATGAAGGGCAATGTCATCGACCTCGCGGTCGGTATCCTCATCGGCGCCGCTTTTGGCTCTGTTGTTAAGGCCTTCACCGATGGCGTCATCGGGCCGCTTATCAACTACTTTGGCGGGGCGGACAAAATCTCGCTCCACCTGTGGATCTTTGATGTCGGCTTGGTCATCAATGCGCTCATCACCTTTCTCATCACCGCCGGGGTGCTCTTCTTCATCTTCGTGAAGCCTATGAATAAGCTGAAGGCGATGACCGAGAAGAAAGAGGCGGGCGCTCCGCCGCCTGCTGAGGACATCCTGCTCCTGCGCGAAATCCGAGACCTGCTCAAGACGACCGCCAAGCCGGCCACACCGCCCAGCGATGGGCCGAGTGGATTGGTTTGATGCCGAGTCGCGGAATTTGTGCTAAAAAGGGCGTGCCCGGCGGCCTGCCATCAGTCTCCTTGATATAAATACCGATGAAATCATCCTCCTTTAGCGCACCTTGGTGCACGAGCGTGAAGAGCATCACCACGCTCATTTCGATCGTGCTTGGCTACTTGCTATTCGATAGCTTCAGCCGTCTCTCGCCCTTCTCGGCGCATGGACTGCTCATCGGGGTCGGCCTGCCGATTGGCTTGGTCGGGCTGTCACTGGCTTGCATGGTGACCGGCTATTCGCTGGATGCAGATGGCATCGTCATTCGACGTCTGCTGTGGAGCCGGCGCATTCGCCGGGAGGATATTGACACTGTCGCTTCGCCTGCTGCGGTGAGGCGTCGTGGCACTCTCGGGCTGTTCGGCATCTGGGGTTTTTGCGGCACCTCCGGCCTGGCCTACTCCGGTGCCTTGGGTCTGCATTTCGTGGCCGCGAGCGCCTATGAAAACCGCGTGGTGATCACCCGCCGTCGCGGTTGGCCGATTGTGATCTCCCCTGCGGATCGCGAAGCGTTCGCCCAGGCTTTTGAAGCAACGGCGGGGGCGTAGATTTACTTCCGCCGGTGTTGTTTGATCCGGCGGGTGAGGTCGCGCTGGGCTTCGTCCAGCCACGGGCGGAGGCCATCGGTGCTGACAACCAGAGCCCCGAAAGTGGTGGCGGTCTGTTGCTCCATATGGTCGTCGGTAGCCACGGTGATTTCGTGCTGGCTCCCGTATTTGGCCACGAGACGCTCGACGATGCTGTCGGCGGTCTGGCCGGTGGCCGAATAGAAGATCTGGATGCCACCGGGGGCGGTGTCTTCGTTGGCTTTCGCGCCTCGGCCGTCGAAGACCGCGACAACGCGGACGCCGCTGGCGTCCTGGTAGTCGGTGAGGAGTTTGATCAGTTCGTTGCGCGCCAACTCCGTGCGGCGATTGTGCAGCTTGCGCAACTCCGGCCAGGCGAAGATCACGCTGTGGCCATCAACGATGAGATAGCGCATGGCAGGACTATTTCGCGTGGAGCAGGGGAGCGACGAGGAATTTCGACATCACTCGTGGGGGGATGAATTCACCACCGAGACACGAAAGTGTGGAAAGCAGACCTCCGAAACGACGCTGCTTCTTTCCACTTCGTGTCTTCGTGCCTTCGTGGTGAAAATCCTTCCTCGGTGAGGGAAAAAGCACCGGAAAAGCACAAAGGGCGCAAGGCGACACTCCGGCCTGTGGGCCTTTGGTGTCTCCTGCGCCTCTTTGCGGCGAAGAATACGATTTGCACGCGCCAAGCGCGGCGACGTTGCCTTACTCGGCGGCAGCAGTTTCTGCGGCAGCCTTCTTCGGGGCGGCCTTCTTCTTGGCAGCCGGCTTGGTGGTAGCTGCGACTTTGGCCTTAACCTTCTGACGCTCGAGGTAAGCGAGGCGGCGGCGGCGTTTCTGGATCTTGTTGGATTGCTGTCCCATAGGAGGTGTCTGGTAGTTTCTTGAAAAGTGGAGGGCAGTGGCTAAGGGATGCGTCCCTTTAGGTCAAGGGGAAGTTTGGCAGCTTTCCGCCGACATCCAACATCCAACCCCCCACATTGAACGTCCAATGGGTGCCTTCCGCCTATGCTCCTATTGCACTTGTGAGAGGGCGTCGCGCAAGGCAAGCGTCACCCGATTGAGTGTTGGACGTGGGGTGTTGGATGTTCGATGTT
>JBGGMZ010000173.1:0-7938 GCA_041287745.1 Chthoniobacter sp.
TTGAACTCGAGCGGCTGAATCTGGAACGTGGATGCACCGAGACGGAAGCTGCCACCCAGGATCTTCATGGAACCGTTACCGTCGGAAAAGCCGGGAGCAGCGGCCGCGCTGAGCACCACCTCGCTGGGCAGATCGGCCGCCTGGGCACCGAACATCTTCTTCGGGTCAATGTAGCTCGCGAGGTCGACCTGCCGTGCACGCACAGAGGCGCTGCCATCCGCGGCGACATTGATCTCGAGCTTGCCATCGTCCATCAGGATGTGGGCTGGCCGCACGTCGCCCTGCGGCAAAAAGGAAAGGTCGGCGGCGAACGGGATCGGTTTCTTGATCGCCGGGTGCAGGGCCGGCTGGGCAATGCCCTTGAGCAACTTTTGAAAAGCGACGTCCTGCCCATCCACCTGCACCTTGCGACCGGACTCCGTGTGAAGCGAGAGACGATCGCTCTCCACGGTAAGCACACCGGGCTCGAAGGTCGTCTGCGTCATTTTGAATCCCGTCCACTCGATCTTTGGAATCGAGACGCGGAACTCCGGGTTGTTGCGATTTGTGATGAGCACGTCCTCGATGTCCACCTTCTCGACCTCGATGCTGTCGATGCCGTTGGGCAGCGTGGGCGCCGATGAACTCGACCTCGTGCTGAACGTGCTCGTGCTCGTGTAGGTGCCCGACGATGGGCCGGATGTGGTCGTGGTGGTCGTCGTCGTGCCGCCATCTACGGTCGTGGTAGTGGTCGTGCCGGGCGACACCACCGTGGTCTGCGTCGTGGTCGAGGTGGCCGAGGGCAAATCCGCCAGATCGATGTGCGCTCGCTTCACGCCAGCTTCGTTGATGACGATCCGGTGTGTCTTGCCGGCATCGCCGTAGCCGTTGTAGCGGATGCGCAGTCCGGTGATTTCCGAAGGGCTGCCCGGCACCTGTCCCCAAGTGATGGAGGACACGTTCAGCCCGCTCTTGAGATCCCCGGTGAGGCCATCGATCCGCATGCCGGGGTTCGCCTTCTCGATCATTTTGGCAACGATCCGATAGGGCAGCGGCGTGCTGAAGATCATGTAGCGTGCGAAAAGAAAACCGCCCACGACCAGCAGCACGACCGCCACGATGAAAATGAGGCACCAGAAAAAAAAAAAAAAAGACGGCTGATCGTACGACTCCTGCGACATATTCGAGCTCATGGGAAGACGCGGCATGGCATACCCCTTCCGGCAGCCCATGTCACTCGGCTAAAAAGTGCAGGCTGGCCGGCCACTTCGTCGCGACTTTCCCGCGGCGGCGGTTTTTCATGTTTCCACCACTATGAAAACTCATTTCAGAACTCTCACCTTCGCCGCCTGCCTCGCTCTCTCGCTCGGCGGCATCATGTCGTCCTACGCCCAGGATGCGCAACCCGGCGGCCGCCGTGGCGGTGGCTTCGGCCGCGGCCCGGGGTTCGACAGTCTCTCCCAAGAGGAAAAGGACAAGCTCAAGGCCGCTTCCGACAAGGCCCAGACCGACGACAAGGTCAAGGCGGCCCGCGAGAAGATGGAAGCCTCGATGAAGGAATACCGCGAAGCCATGCAGGCCGCGCAGGTCGCTGCAGACCCCTCGGTCGAGCCCATCCTGAAGAAGCTGCAGGAAGCCCGCGAAAAAGCGCAGAAAGAAGGCGGCGGCCGTCGCCCCGCCGCAGACGCCGCGAAGTAATCGCGAAAGACTCACCTCAAGGGCGAAGTGCCACCGGCGCTTCGCCCTTTTTTCGTTTTCAATGCATGGGGGCGACGGTGAGCAGCGCAGCGCTGGCGGGCCCGATGTGAACGTGCAATCCGCCATCCACCGGTCGGATTGCCTCGTCCTTGAGCGCACCGACCGGATTGCCATCGGTGGATTGGTCGAACGTCTGCCCTGCATAGGTCAGCCCGGACGTGGCGTCGAGTGAGGGTGCCTCCAGGCGCTTCAGGGTCGCAGCGCCTTTTTTGCCGGGCAACCGGATGTCCACCTCAGCGGGATCTGTGAGGTGTTTGTTAAGAATGACCACACGGACCGCACCGGTCCGATCGAGCGTCGCCCAGAGCTTTACCCGGCTCGCCGGGCCAGTCATCTGCACCGGCACGAAGCGTGCGTCCTGCGCCACTGCCTCCGCGAAGACGAGCACACCATAGTAAGGAGCACTGGCCGAGATGATCGCGTTGCCACTCGCTTTATCCACGTCCTCCTTGATCGCGGTGTAGTGCGAAGTGCCGCCACCGTGAAAGTTCACTCCGTCGAGTCCTGCATGCGCGAGTTCGAAAAGGAAATCGATCGTCCATAGCGAGCATGCGTAGGTATCGCTGAATCCCCCGATGCCCCCGCCCCACGCACTACCGCACTCGCCGAGGCGCAGCTTCAACCCGGCGTCGTGCGCGACTTTGATTCCCGGTGCGAGGCTCTTGGCAAAACCTGCTGTCGGCCCCTCATCGAGCAGCTTCTCCACCTTGGGATTTCCCTTCGGGTCGAAGCGATAGGAATGCACCGTGAGCAGGTTGATGAAGGGTTTCTCCTTTTCGAGGAATTGGGCGAGCACGTCCGGCGGAGCGCCGTGGGCCCAGGCTGGCCCCGCGAGGCCGGGAGTGAGCGTGGGCACAAGTTCCGCAGCCACCTTGTGAAAGACCTCCAGATACTGCTCGTAGGTGTAGTCCGCGGGGCGGTAGCGGCCTTTCCAGCCATCAGGTTCGTTGCCGAGTTCGAAGGTGGCGATCGCTCCCGGCGGCAGTAGCCGCTGCGCGGCGAGGATGAGCGCCTTGTCCAGCTCCACGCTTTCCTTCGCGAGGTTGAGATTGATGATCACCGGCGTGCGCGTCGCCTTGAAGACTTCGCCGATCTGCAGCCAGCGATCGTCTTCCGGCACCGTGCCCATGCCATCGGCGCTGTTTCCGCCGACGCGGAAGCTCAGGCCCTCCTCGTTGAACGCCGCGAGGTTTTGCAGCAGCCGCAGGTAGACGGGATGCACTGCGCTGGTCGGTCCGCCATCCGGCGAAGGAAACCGCCTCCACTCACGCGAAAAGCCGGCAAAGGATTTCGGGATCGCTGCCTCCGGATGCGCGACATCCAGCGTCGCCGAAACCGCCACCATTTCCGCCGCTGGCGCTGCCACACTAAGAATCAAACCGACACAAACACTCAAAAGCAAACGAGGGGAATTCATGGGCAGAAACGAAAGCGGATGTTGAGACTCGCTTTGTCACGCAGCCAGCCGGAAGTTGTGTTTCCTGCGATCTACTGTTGATTTCCCCTGTCCCTATGAAAGCCGTCCTCCTCGCCTTCGGTGTCCTGCTCATCCTCGTCTTCGTCGTCCTGGCCGGCGGATGCAGCAGCTACAATCGCCTCAACTCCCTCAAGCAGCAGACCGATAAAAGCTGGGCGGATGTGCAGAATGTGTATCAGCGCCGCGCCGATCTTATTCCCAATCTTGTGAAGACCGTGGAGGGTGCGGCGAACTTCGAGAAATCCACGCTCAGCGAGGTCATCCAGGCCCGCCAGCAGGTCACCAAGGTGCAGGTCGATGCCAGCGCCGCGCCAAATGATCCCGAGGTGCTCAAGCGCTTCCAGCAGACCCAGGATGGACTTTCCTCCGCGCTCTCCCGCTTGCTTGTGGTCTCGGAGCGCTATCCCGATCTCAAGGCGACCGCCGCTTTCCGCGATTTGCAGGCACAGCTCGAGGGCACCGAGAACCGCATCTCCGTGGAGCGCGGCAAATTCAATGATGCTGTCGGCACCTACAACACCGCGGTCAATTCCATGCCCGCGCGTCTTTATGCCGGCGCCTTCGGTTTCCAGCCGAAGCCCTACTTTGCGGCCCGTGAAGGGTCCGACGTCCCGCCGCCGGTGAACTTCAACTTCGGCAACGCGACCCCCGCTCCCGCGAAGTAAAAGGCGTGCGGCAGGCGCTTCTCATTTTGGGTTGGTGGCTGGTGCTGCTCCTCCCGGGGCGTGCGGAGACTCTTCCGCCCAAGCCGGGGAATTATTTCAACGACTACGCCCACGTCGCTTCGCCGGCCACGGCGCAGCAGCTCGACGGCAAGCTGCGCCAATTCGAACGCGATTCTTCGAGCCAAATCGTCGTCGCCATCTTTCCGAAGATGGACAGCGCGTCGTCGATTCAGGATTACACCCGCCGCGTAGCCGAATCGTGGAAAGTCGGCCAGGCGAAGGAAAAAAATGGCGCGGTGCTTTTCATCTACACGCAGTCGCGGCAGATGTTCATCCAAGTCGGCTACGGGCTTGAAGGCGCCCTGCCGGATATTCTGTGCAAGCAAATCGTCGAGAACGAAATCAAGCCGCGGTTTCGGGCGAACGACTATGACGGCGGCCTGACCGCTGGCGTCGACGCCATGATGAAAGCGACCCGTGGCGAATACCATGGTACCGGCAAAAATAGCACCGACGGCAGTGGTAGCTGGCTCGGGCTGATGATCGTCGGCATCTTTTTCGTCATCATCATCGCTCAAGTGGTTCGCGCATGGCGCGGCGGCACAGTTTACTCCGGCGGCGGGCGTCGCTCCGCTTCGTGGGGCGGAGGCTACTGGGGCGGTGGAGGGTTTGGAGGCAGCGGTGGCTGGGGCGGCGGTTCGAGTGGTAGCGGCGGCGGTGGGGGCTTCAGCGGAGGTGGAGGCAGTTTCGGTGGAGGTGGCGCTGGAGGCAGC
This sequence comes from Chthoniobacter sp., assembly GCA_041287745.1. Lineage (GTDB taxonomy): Bacteria > Verrucomicrobiota > Verrucomicrobiia > Chthoniobacterales > Chthoniobacteraceae > Chthoniobacter. Next base: position 4,653 of record JBGGMZ010000173.1, read on the forward strand.
TGGTAATATGAAAGCGCACGAATTCATCAGCCGCCTCGACGACGCCAAAATCGTCGCTGAGATCGCTGCGGCCGAAAAGCAGACCTCCGGGGAGATTCGCGTGTTTATTTCCCGTCAGTCACCGGAAGACGCTCTCATCCGAGCGCGCGAGCGTTTCGAGAAGCTCGGCATGGCCCGCACCCGCCATCGCAATGGCGTGCTCATTTATTTCGCTCCCCTCGTGCAAAAGTTCGCCGTCATCGGCGATAGCGGCATCCACGAAAAATGCGGCGACGCCTTCTGGCAGGAGACGGTCGCGGAGATCGGCGCGCACTTGCGGGCCGACCATTTCACCGAGGCCGTGCTACATGCCGTGCGCAAAGTCGGCGCCCTGCTGGCGCAGCATTTCCCAGCGGAGCCCGGTGATATCAACGAGTTGCCAAACGATCTGCTGAAGGACTAGCCGTCTGCCGCCGCGCTACGGATACTGCTGATCGGCTTGGTGGATCGGTGTGAAATAGCGCTGACGCCTTGAGGCGTGGTAATACAGATCCAACGCTTGGTCCATGTAGAGCCAGCCGCGAGCGCTGAGGTGATCATTGTGATCGGCGAAGAATGCGAGATCGTTCTCGTGCTCGGCAAAATCGTTCACCGCCACATCGTAACGCGCCGCCAGTGCGTGCAGATGCTCGAGGTATTGATCGAGGCTCTCCCGCGTAACGCCCACGCTCTGGTAATAAGGGTAATCGATCGGGATGCTCAGCAGGAGCGGATCGAGCTTCAGCTCTCGCGCCACACGCAGCAGGAGCTCCAGGTCATTCCATTCCCGCGATTCGTCGAGCACCTGCACAAACCGGCGATTGCCGAAAAAGTGCGTGGATTGATCTTTCATCCGCTCTGCGTGATGCCCCGTCGTATCGCCATCCGCGTTGGTCAGGATCGTCTCCCAATCCAGTGGCGATGCCGCCCGCCGCGGAGCTCCCGGCAGTTCGTGGTCCCGCAGGATGTGCCAGGCAAAGGCCACGTGGTCGCTGATGCGGCCGAGCGCATTCTGCACGCGCGCCAGTGGGGTGACGGCGCGAAAGAGCGCGGTGTCCGTCCAGCCATCAGTCACCAGCCGATGCAGGGCGAAGGCCAGCAGCGGCTCATGCTCCACCGAATCCGGATAGTCGAGCATGCGGCGGGCAAAGTCCCGTTTCAGCTCCAGGCTCAGTCGCGGGCTGAAGATGAGGGCGCTCGCCTGCGCCGCGGAGAAATTTCCCACATACCAGCGGTGATGCGCCTCGGTATGGAAAAACCAACTCGGCGAAAGGCTGATCGCCAGCTTGCGCTCCCGGGGTGCATCGGCCGCCGCCGCCGCGATTTTCTCCCCGAGGATGAGCGACGTGCACCCGCCGCGCCCTACCGGCGACACGGCAAAACCGGTCGGGTAGCTTGCGAAAAAGCGCTGCGGCTCATTGCCAAAATGTTTGGAGAGCTCCGAGCTGCCGTAGATGGGCAGGATATCCGACTCGGCCATGGCTGCGCGCTGCCAGACTACGCTCATATCTTTGTAAGCCGAACCCTCCATCGCCACGGAATGGATATACCGCTTCTCGAGGCGCAGCGTGAATACGCCGCCGATCGTCACCACCAGCAGCAGCAATCCCAACACCAGCAAGGCCGCACGCAGGTGCATCCGCACCGGCGGCGGTGGCGCGATGCGTTCAGTTTGAACGGGAGTTGGCTCGTAAAGGGCGGTGGACAAGGGAAATGAGCGGCGCCAGTGAGCGCGTCGCGGACAATCATCCATCAATAATCCACGTTCGCCAACTTTCCAACCGCTACATCCGTGATATGGAACAGCGCTTTCCGATGCAACACAGCCATATCATCGCCATGGGCGGGGGCGGTTTCTCCATGGAACCGGACAATCTCCGCCTCGACCACTACATCCTCGAAAAGGCCGGCAAACCCAACCCGGTCGTCTGTTTCGTGCCGACCGCCGGTGGCGATTCCGATGAATACATCGGGCAATTTTACCAATCGTACCAAAAGCTCCCCTGCCGACCCCGACATCTGCCGCTCTTCAAGCCACCCGGCGACATCGCGGGATGCATCGCGGAGAGCGACGTGATCTATGTCGGCGGCGGCAACACGCGCAATCTGCTGGCCATCTGGCGCGAGTGGGGCGTGGACACGCTGCTGCGGCAGGCGTGGGAAAAAGGCACGTTACTTTGCGGGCTCAGCGCGGGCGCGATCTGCTGGTTCGAGCATGGCGTCACCGATTCCGCCGGCCCGCTGGCGCCCCTGCAGTGTCTCGGCTTCCTCTCCGGCACCTGCGTCCCACACTACGATGCGCAGACGCACCGGCGTCCGGCCTTTCACGAATTCCTGCGACAGGACCTCCTCACCAACGGATATGGGCTGGACGATGGCGCGGCTGCGTATTTCGTGGATGGCGAGGTCTCGGAATTCGTCTCCTCGCGGGCGCATGCTCGGGCCTTTCACGTGCGGAAGGAAAATGGCAATGTCATCGAAGAGCCGCTCACCACACGCCTGTTGCCAACGCCGCCGGGAAGCTGAACGTTCCCTGCGCGACGAATGAATTGGCTGGCCCACCTCTATCTCTCCGAACCGACGCCAGCCTTCCGCTTGGGCAATCTGCTGCCTGATCTTGCTCGCACGGCGGCGCTGGCCCATTTGTCGGCAGAGTTTCAGGCGGGCATCCTGTGTCATCGCCGCATCGATGCATTCACGGATGCGCATCCCATTTTCCGCCGCAGCATCGCGCGACTCGGTCCGCCCTTTCGACGCTTCGGCGGCGTGCTCGTCGATATCTTCTACGATCACGTCCTCGCCCGTGAATGGCATTCCTTCGCCACCACACCATTGCCGGAATTTGCCGCGGAAGTTTATTCCTCATTCGATGCGCAATGGTCGCACGTTCCCGTGGAGGCTCGCGAACGGCTTCAGGCCATGCAGGAGGCCGACTGGATTTGCTCGTATCGTGATATTGCAGGAATCACCGAAGCACTCACGCGCATCGGCGCACGCCTGCGCCGCCCGACCGATCTCGCCGCATCCGTGCCCATTCTCGAGCGAGAATACGAAGGCTTTCGCAGTGACTTCGCGGAGTTCTTTCCGGAATTGATCGCCCATGTCGGCCCGCTCGTACAACACCCAAGCTAGTGTCCTGTCAGGGAAGTTTCCTCCCTAATTCGGGGCGCTTATTTCGGGAAGTATTAGTAATTAACCACGAAGACGCGAAGGCACGAAGGTGGGCGCAATCTCAGCAGCTGCCCTCGCTCTTTGCCCCTTCGTGCCT
>JBGGMZ010000174.1:0-19810 GCA_041287745.1 Chthoniobacter sp.
CAAAATCCGTCGCCCCCAGCTTCGGGAACGACAGCCCACCCGTCGCTACCACCAGCGAATGACACTCAAGCTGACCCGCATTCGTCGCCAGCGAAAAGCGATCGGTCTTCCGCACCTCGTTCACCCGGCAATTCAGCCGAATCTCCACGCCCGCGTGCTCGCATTCCGTGAGCAGGAGATTGATGATCTCGCGCGAGCTGGTGTTGCAGAATTGCTGGCCGAGCTTCTTCTCGTGGTAGGCTATCTTGTGCTTCTCCACCAGCGACACGAAATCCCACGGCGTGTAGCGGGCCAGCGCGGATTTGCAGAAATCCGGCTGCCGCGAGAGATAGTTTCCCGGCCCGGCTCCCAGGTTGGTGAAGTTGCATCGTCCCCCCCCGGAAATGGTGATCTTCTTGCCCACGCGATCATTGTGCTCGATGACCATCACGCGCCGACCGCGTTTGCCCGCCTCGATCGCGCACATCTGCCCGGCCGCGCCGGCTCCCAGCACGATCACATCGCGAAATTCAGGTGCTACGCTCATTCGGTGAGAAGATGAAGCTTCGGGGCGTGTGTCGGCTTCCACGGGTTCTTTTCGTAATCTCCCGCCACGATCTCTTCCGCCTTCCGCTCGCACAGGCGCAGCACCGCCGCCACGTCCAAGTGCAGGTGACGCGGGGCGAATGCCGCCAGATTTTTCGCAGCGAGTTGAAAGAGCCGCACTGCGGGCCGCATGCGCCGCCCATGCTTCGGATGCGTCGGATGTGTGAACTGTTTTTGCAAATGCACGAAAGCGCCGGCCAGTTGGATGAGCCCTTTGAAAAAGAGGTGATTCTCGTCGCGCTGTTCCAGCCAGAGATTCTCCAGCACATCGTGCGCTTCGTAGTACTGTTGCTCGTTGAAGCAGGTGAAAAATCCCTGATAGCGCGGATCCACCGCCAGCGCCGGGTTGGCGCCGAGCTGTTGGACAAAAGCGGAGATGCGGTCGTTTTTTTTCATCGCGCGGGCGGAGGGGCGAAACTATTCTGCGCAGTCTTGTGTCTGACAAGTTGCGATTGATCCCAGTGGTGTCCTTTCCGGACCGTCTCCGATGACGACCGGCAGCCTTGTTCTTTTCGCGATTGTCGTCCTGATCCTCGTCGCGGCCTCCGCGGTCTTCTCGGCGATCGAGACGGCCATGTTTTCCCTGCAGCCCATGCACGTGGAGCGGCTGAAAAAGCGCCGAGCCGATTTTGCCGTCGCCCTCGCTGAGCTTCTGGAGAATCCGCGCCGCCTGCTCAGCGTCATCCTGCTCTGCGATGCACTCAGCAATTTTCCGCTCATCCTCCTTTGCCTCTTTCTCTTGCGCAACCTGCAGGGCGCCGTAGTGCCCTTCTGGGCGGCCGCGCTGCTCATCTTCACCCTGGTCGTCTTTGTTTGCGACCTCGTGCCGAAGGTTGCCGCGCTGGTGAATCCGTATCGTTTCACCCGTATCGGTGTCCGCGTGCTGCAACCGCTCATGCCGGTCTTCGAACCGATTTCGCGTGTTCTGCAGCGCATCAGTGAAAACATCGCCGAGTCCATCACCCCGGCCCCGCTCAAGACCGCCCACTTCTTGAGCGAAGAAGAGCTCGGCACTCTCGTGGATCTCAGCACCGAAGAAGGCGCGCTGCATGAGACGGAGAGCGAGATGATCCACGAGATCATCAAGCTCGGGGACAAAACCGCGCGCGATTGCATGACCCCGCGCGTGGATACTTTCACCGTCCCGGACGATCTGACCAACGAGGAACTCATCCCGCGCCTGCGGGCCAAGCGCTACCGGCGCGTGCCCGTCTACGGCGAAACACCGGACGACATCGTCGGCATCCTCGATGTCCGTGACTTCCTGCTCGACCCCAGCGCTCATTATACGGAGCGCCTTCTGCCACCGTCCTTCGTGCCCGAGACGATGAAGGCCATCGATCTCCTGCGCAGCTTCCTCAATCACCCGCAGGGCATCGCCATCGTGGTGGATGAGCACGGCGGCACGGAAGGCTCGGTCACTCTCGCGGATATCGTGGAGGAGATCATCAGCGATGCCGTGCCGCTGGCTGAGCACGGGCTCTATATCGAGGCCATCGCCGATTGCCAGCTCATCGTCAATGGCAGCGCGCGCCTCGACGATATCAACGAAATGCTCGGCTCCGAGTTGCAGGAGGAGGGGATCGATACGATCGGCGGTCTTATCTTCAATCGCCTCGGCACCCTGCCACGCCCGGGCACGCAGCTGGATATCGATGGCCTGAAAATGACCGTCCGCCGCACCTCGCGCAAGCGCGTGGAGGAAGTGCTCCTCGTTCGCGAAACGCCTGCGAGAGACGATGAGTCTGCCGAGGAAGAGGAGGGTAAATGATCTGGCTTGCGGTGCTCGCTTGTTTCGTCATTTCATTTGTCTTCTCCGGCTCGGAGGCCGGCTTGCTTTCGGTTAATCGCGTGCGACTCAAGCATCGCCTGAAGCATCGCGACAAGGCCGCAATCATTCTCAATCGCCTGCTCGAGCATCCGGAGCGCCTTCTCGTGACCGTGCTGCTGGTCACGAACCTGATGAACATCTTCGCCATGACCCTGGCGACGCAGCAATTCGTCGCCCACTTTGGCAATGCAGGCTACCTCGTGGCGCTCGGTATCTTCCTGCCATTCTACCTCATCGGCCTCGAGCTTCTTCCGAAGTCGCTCTTTCGCCGGTTTCCTTATCGTGCGCTCGCTTCCATCTGCGGCCCATTGCGCCTGGCGGACCTGATCCTCTCGCCCTTTCACTTCGTCGGCTCGCGCCTTTCGCGCCTGCTGGTCGGCGACCAGAAATGGGGACGCGGCAAGCTCTTCGTCGCCCGCGAGGATTTCAAGTATCTCACCATCGAAAGCGAGCGCCAGGGAACCCTCGGCAAGGACGAGCGGCAGATGATTCATAACGTCGTTGACTTCCGCGCCATTAAGGCCTCCGACGTCATGCTGCCGCTGGCCAATGTGCAGACGATTTCTGCGAGCGCACCCATTTCCGAGCTCATCGAGCGCAGCCGCCACGTGAATATCGACCGCTGGCCGCTGACCAACGAAGCTGGCGAGATCGTGGGTCTCGTGAACGTGCTCGAGGTTGCGCTCGACGGCAAATTGCGCAGCCTGGCCGAGTCCTACCAGCGCCGCATCGTGAAGGTGAATTCCGACGAACCCGCCTACAGCATCGTGCGCAAGCTGCGCGCCGCCCGCGTGACCATGGCCGTGGCTCTCGACAGCACGGGCAAGCAGATCGGCGTAGTTACGTGGGAAGATCTGATCCGTCGTTTGGTGACAGTCGCGGTGGCCTAAAAACTAACTTGGAGTGGGCTTGGCGAGGTTCGTTCTTCGTTGCACTCGGTGAGCCCACCGCATCCGAACCGGGCGATGGGCGGGCAGTTTCGTTCTTCGATTCAGCACGATTAACCACGATTACTCTGGATTGGAAGAGGAACTACGGACTTCCCGACCTGCATTCGGTGGCATCTTGCGGCCTGAAAGCGAATCACCTGAGCACCGTCCTATGATGGCACTTGAGCTATCCATGAAATAGAGGTCGAGGCACGATCAGGCACGATCAGGCACGATCAGGCACGATCAGGCACGATTGGATACGATTCGGTGCGATTGAGCAGGAGCGTCGGCCAAAGGTGGTTCTTGGGCATTCACCCTGTCTCAGAATGGCCCATTGGCTCCCCAAGGGCGACAGGCCTGGCTGCACACCCGTACGTAGCGCCTCATATCGCGGGGTGTGTCGTAGTGAACACTATTTCACAGCACAGGTCAAGATCGTTACAGACCACGTAGGCCGCTTTTACTGGGATTGCCGTCGCTCGGGACGTTATACTTGCGTCGCTCGTTCACTTCACCATTCCCGCCGATGAAACCGAAAGCCCCTCCGCTCGAAGTCCAGACGCCATGTTCGAAACGTTGGGAGGAATTGCAGGGCGGCAGCCAGCACCGCTATTGCGATCAGTGCCAGTTGCACGTCCACAATCTTTCCACCATGTCTTCTCGCGAGCGCGAACGTTTCGTCGCCCGCTCGGGCTCCGGACCCCAGTGCATCGCCTACGAACTCCGCCCCGATGGCTCAATGGTCACGGCGTCGTGGTGGGCTTCGCTGCTCCGTCCGTTTCAGCAGGTCCGCTGGGCTACGCTGACGTTTCTTGCGGCATTCCTGCCTTTCGCCTTTTCCAGTTGCGCCACCCGTCGCGCGACGCTCGGTCGCTTCTCTCCGAAATGCGATCCGCCCGCAAAATCTGCCCCCGTGAAACAGCAGAATAACATGATAGTCGGGACCATGTGCCCGAAGCCGGCCAACGATGCGCCGCGTTGATTGAGGTCTGCTTTTCACAGTGAAACTTTTCCCTCGTTTCAGAGGGCCAATCAGCATTTTTCCCTGTGACGCACGACGGACTTGCGGCGTCCCACCATGCGCCCTATTCTCCGCCGTTTTATGTCGTCCGATCCTACTTCGCTTTACTCGCGCAAAAATCCGTTTCCCGCTCTCCATCCCGTCAATCGCAAGCTCTCTGGAGAAGGTTCGGGCAAGGACACGCGCCATCATGAAATTTCGCTCGCCGGCTCGGGGCTGAATTACGAAGTCGGCGACTCGCTGGGCCTCTTCGCCACGAACGATCCGGCACTCGTCCAGGAGATCATCACCGCGATCGGCGCCACGGGCGAGGAGAGCGTTCCCGGCTCGGATGGCCAGCCGAAGCCCCTGCGCGCCGCGCTGACCAGCGATTACATCATCACCCAGCCGAGCAAGGAATTCCTCAAGGCCATCATCGAGAAGGCCGGTGACGCCGTGGGTGATCTGCGCGACCTCTTCAATGATCCGGCGCAAAAGAAGGCGCTGGAAGATTCCCTCTGGGGCGTGGAGTTCATCGATTTCCTGCTCGACCATCATACGGTGAAGTGGGGTGTGGAGGAATTTGTGAAGACGCTGCGCAAGCTTCAGCCGCGCCTTTACTCCATCGCTTCCTCGCTCAAGGCGAACCCGGAATCCGTGCACCTCACCGTGGCTACCGTGCGCTACGAGAGCCATGGCCGGAAGCGCAAGGGCGTGGCTTCCACCTTCCTCGCCGAGCGCTGGGAAGGCGAGAGCAAGGCCGGTGTCTTCGTCCACACGGCCAAGCATTTCCGCCTTCCGGAAGACACGAATCTGCCGGTCATTATGGTCGGCCCTGGCACCGGTGTCGCACCGTTCCGCGCTTACGTCCAGGAGCGCAAGGTGACGGGAGCGAAAGGCAAGAACTGGCTCTTCTTCGGCGAGCAGACCCGCGCGAAAGATTTCCTTTACGAGCAGGAACTCGCCGCGCTGCAAGCCGACGGCATTCTCAATAAGCTCGACCTCGCCTTCTCCCGCGACCAGGCGCAGAAGATTTACGTGCAGGACAAAATGCGCGAAAATGGCGCTGAGCTCTGGGCGTGGCTGCAGGAAGGCGCCCACTTCTTTGTGTGCGGCGACGGCGCCCGCATGGCCAAGGACGTGGACACCGAGCTGCACCGCATCGCCGAGACCCATGGCGGCAAATCGACCGAGGAAGCTGCGGCCTTCGTCGAAGGCCTGAAGAAAGAGAAGCGCTACAAGAAGGACGTGTACTAAGGCGCCGCTTCGGCCCTGACATCTCTCCCCGTATGTCCAGCCACTTCGGCCAAGCTTTCCGCATCTCCACATGGGGCGAATCCCATGGAGGAGGTGTCGGTGTTGTCATCGATGGTTGCCCGCCACGGCTCGAACTGAGCGAGTCGGATATCCAGCGTGATCTCGATCGTCGCCGTCCCGGCCAGAGCGAGATCGTCACGCCGCGCGATGAAGCGGACCAGTGCCGCATCCTGTCCGGTGTCTTCGAGGGCAAGACCCTCGGCACGCCGATCTGCGTGTCGGTGATGAACAGGGACGCGCGCCCGGAATCGTATCGCGAGATGGAGACGGCTTTCCGCCCCTCCCACGCTGACTACACTTACCAGGCGAAATACGGCATCCGCAATTGGCAGGGCGGGGGACGCGCCTCCGCACGTGAGACGATCGGCCGCGTGGCTGCCGCCGCTGTGGCGAAGAAAGCACTGGCCCAGATCGCACCCGGCCTGGAGATCGTGGCCTACGTGAAGACCATTCACGAGCTGAAGGCTTACGTGAATCCCGAGACGGTCACGCTGGAGGAAGTGGAGTCGAATATTGTGCGCTGTCCCGATCCGGCGAAAGCGCAGGAGATGATCGACTTCATCAAGCAAGTCCGCAGCGAAGGCGACAGCGTGGGCGGCACCATCGAGTGCGTCATCCGCGGCACGCCCGCAGGCTGGGGCGAGCCGGTCTTCGACAAGCTCGAGGCCGACCTCGCCAAGGCGATGATGAGCCTGCCTGCGACCAAGGGCTTCGAGATCGGCAGTGGCTTCGCCGGCACGCGCCTGAAGGGCTCGGAGCACAACGACGCCTTCGTCATGGAAGAGGGACGCGTGCGCACCACGACCAATCTCTCCGGCGGCATCCAGGGCGGCATCACCAATGGCGAGCACATCTTCCTACGCATCGCCTTCAAGCCCACCGCGACGATCTTCAAGCCGCAGCAGACCGTGACCATCAGTGGCGAAGCCACCGAGCTGCAGGCGCGCGGGCGTCACGACGCGTGCGTGCTGCCGCGCGCCGTACCCATGGTGGAAGCCATGGCCGCGCTGGTCCTCGTCGATCACGCCCTGCGCCATCGCGGGCAGGTAGGGTAAACGAACCACTTGGAGGGCCGCTGCTCCGTCAGCGCCCACTTCATTTTCTCTTTGCGCCGCGATGTTGATTGGGCGTGAAAAATCTTCAAGGAGGGGCGCTTTGCAAGCGCCCAAGGCGGTTTCAAACCGCCCCTCCTTGGCTCGCCGCGTAGCGGCGACTTTTTAGAGTGGGCGCTGATGGAGCAGCGCCCTCCAGGGCGTCAACTCACCAGCACGATCTTCCCCGCAGTGCCCGGCGTCATCACGGCAGCATGCGCCTTTGGAGCGTCCGCGAGCGGAAATTCCTTCGCAATACCCGGGCGCAACGCTCCGTCCTTGAGCCCGGCCACAATTGCTACGTGTGCCTCGGTGAGCACTGGCGCAGGGGTGCCGAAGACCATGACGCCGCGGATGTCCGCATTACGCGCCATGAGATCGCGTGGATTGATCTCCACCGGACCTCGACTCCCGACGACGATGACGCGGCCGGATTGCGCCAGCATCGGCAGGTCTTTGCCGAGGTTGACGTTGGCCAGCAGCTCGAGAATGAGGCTGACGCCGCGCCCGTCCGTCGCATCGAGGATCTGCTGCGGGTAATCGGCGGAATGATGATCGAAGACGGCGTAGGCGCCTTCGTCGAGCAACCGGGTGCGTCCCTCGAGCGTGCCGCCGGTGGCGAGGACACGGACATCGGCCGCTTTGGCGAATTGCAGGGCTGCCTGCCCGACCCCGCCGGTGGCGCCGTGGATGAGAATGATCTCTCCTGAGCGCAGATGGCCGCGATGAAACAGGGCCACGTGTGCCGTGGTGTAGGGCACGCCGAGAGCGGCTCCCTGCGCGAAGGTGACATTTTCCGGCAACGGGTGCAGATGCGCGGGTTCGCAGAGGGCCTGCTCGGCATAGGTGCCGGAGATCGAACCGGCGAGATACACACGGTCGCCCACTTTCCAATTATTCACGCCGGTACCGAGCGCGGCGACCGTGCCGGCGCCATCGGTGCCCGGTGTGTAGGGCAATTCCGGTAGCTTCGCATACTTGCCGGAGCGGATGTAGGTCTCGACCGGATTGATGCCGGCGGCATGCACCCGCACGAGGATCTGGCCCGTGCCGGGCGTGAGATCGGGGACATCGGCGACTTGAAGGACATCGGGTTCGCCAAACTGCTGGACGCGGATCGCTTTCATAGGACGTGGAAAAGGTTCGCTGCTGCCTCCGCGGGAGCAACCACGAAATGCGGCTTTCGTCTCCCTGCACCGTCGACCGGCACCACGGAAGAGATGAGCCACGAATGGACACAGATTCGGAAGAAAGGCCCTCTTTCTCCCCCTCATCCGTGTCCATCCGTGTCCATCCGTGGCTAAAATTCCTCTCCTTTGGCGGCGTAACGGCCTTCATTTCGGCGAGGAGATTTTGACATCCCGCCCGGGCTGGACAATTCATTGGGTCCTGTGAGTTCCGAATCTTCCATCGATCCCTCCCCGCGCGGCGTTGAGTTTGCGCATGTCATCGACCTTATTGCCGACGATACCAAGACCGGCGAAGTGACGCTGATCATGCTTGAGCAACGGCCTTGGGACGGCTCGGAGCTGCGCCTCTTTCAGCTTCAGGAGAAGATCAACGCGTATCTCTCCTTCGCGCTCGATGGCGAGATGCTCGAGGCCTATCCGCAATTTGCCGGTCGCAAGCTGCGGCTCCAGCTCGATTGCGTGGGTATGCCGGGCAATGACGTCGTCGGCTTCCTCAGCATGGTGCGGGATCAGATTGCTTTCCAGGGGATCAATCTCGAGGTGCGCGTGATGGGTGACGGCGGTTGCGGTGCCGGGTGCGCCTGCCACAGCAAAGAGCAGGCGTCGTCGTAGCGCATTGGCTGGTCCAGCGGACGCGAGACGATGCTCCGGATTCTCCACACCGCCGACTGGCATCTCGGGCAGACATTTCACGGGTTCGATCGTGACTATGAGCACGGCCTCTTTCTCGACTGGCTGCTGCGCACGCTGGCGGAACGCCAGGCGGACGTGCTGCTCATCGCCGGCGATATATTCGATTCGGTAAATCCCTCGGCTGCGGCCCAGCGACGCTTTTACGATTTTCTCGCGCGTGCACACACCGCGCTGCCGAAGCTGCAGATCGTGCTCACGGCGGGGAATCATGACGCAGGCGCGCGGCTGGAAGCGCCCGCGGGCTTGATGGAAAGCCTGAACATTACCGTGGTGGGTACCGTGCCGAGAGATACGAGTGGTGCGCTGCAGTATCGGCGTTTCGTGGCGCCGTTGCGCGATGCCCAGGGACGGGTCGCTGCGCTGGCTCTGGCGGTGCCATTCCTGCGACCGGCGGATGTGCCGGAAGTCGTGGAGGCGGTGGACGCTTATCTGGATGGCATTCGCGAGCTGTACCGGCGGGTCGTCGAGGTCGCACAGACATTGCGTGAGCAGGAATATCCGCAGGCGGTGCTGGTGGGGCTGGGCCACTGCCACATCCAGGGCGGAGAGGAGTCGCGCGATTCCGAGCGGCGCATCGTCATCGGTGGGGCGGAGGCGTTGCGGACGGATACATTTCCTGCGGAGCTTGCCTACGTGGCGCTCGGCCACCTGCATCGACCGCAGCAGTTCGAGGGCGGCCGGCTCCACTATTGTGGCAGCCCGATTCCGCTCTCTTTTTCGGAGAAGGATTACGAGCATCGGGTCGTCGAAATCCTGCTCGACGACGCGGGATGCGCGACGTTTCACTCGGTGCCCATTCCCAAGATCGCTGCGCTGCGGCGTCTGCCGGCGAACAAGGCGGTGCCGATCGCGGAGCTGCTACTACTCCTTGCCGAGACTGTCTTCGATGATTCGCTGCCGCCCGAGGCGCATCCTTTTCTCGAGTTGCGAGTGCTCGATGATGGCCCCGATCCCACCCGGCGTCGCCGGATCGAAGAAGCGCTGGCGGGGAAGGCGGTGCGTCTCGCTTCCATCAAGCTGGAAGCGCCTCCACGCCCGGCGGAGTCGCTGGCTGCGAACGCGTCGTCGATGCCCACTCTGGCGGATCTCAGCGCACTCGATCCGGAAGAGATTCTCCTCGCCGCGCACCGCGAGCGTTACCACGCGGAGCCGGAGCCAGCGGTGCTCGCGGCCTTTCACGAAATTCTCACGGCGGAAGCCCATTCCACCGGCAGCGTTGCGTCATGAAGATCCTGCGGATTTCACTGCGGAACATCGCCTCGCTGGCGGGCACGCAGACGATCGATTTTACCCGCGATCCCCTGCGCACAGCCGGGCTATTCTCGATCAGCGGCGCCACAGGTTCGGGTAAGAGCAGCCTGCTCGATGCGCTTTGCCTGGCGCTCTACGAACGCACCCCGCGGCTGGAGGCGATCGGCAATATGGTCAAGCTGGCCGATGGCGGCGACACCATCACGCAGGACAGCCCTCGGAATTTGTTGCGCCGCGGCACTGGAGAAGGGTTTGCCGAAGTCGCCTTTGTGGGCGTGGATAATGCCGTCTACACTGCGCGCTGGTCCATACGCCGTGCTCGCAACCGCCCCGACGGAAGTCTGCAGAATTCGGAGATGACGCTCTTTCGCGGCGATGTCCCGCCGGGAACGAATGGAACGATCGAGCAGGGAGGAAAGAAGAGCGAAGTGCTGCCCGCAATTGCCGCGAAAGTAGGACTGTCGTTTGAGCAATTCACGCGTGCGGTCCTGCTCGCGCAAAATGATTTCGCCACCTTCCTCAAGGCGAACGACCACATGCGCGCTGAAATCTTGCAGGCGTTGACCGGCACGGTGCGTTTCGAGACGATCTCTAAAGCGGTCTTCGACCGCCATTCCAACGAGCAGAAGACCGTTCAGGAAATCAAAAACCGCCTTGCAGGCAATGAACCGCTGGCACCCGAAGCGCGGACCGAAGTAGAGACCGCGTGTGCGAACACGCAGACTTTGTGGAAGGATGTGGCCGCCAAAGTGCAGGTGCGCGAAACGCATGCCACATGGTTTCGGGTGCTCGCGGAACTGACACGCGTGGCGAACGATGCTGCCGCCGATCTGCGCAAAAAGACGGAGGCGCAGGAGGGCGCACGTCCGCGCGAGATGGAGTTGCAACGGACGGAACAAGCCAGCCGTGAAGCTCGCTCCCTGGCGGAGGCGGAGCTGCGGTTGTGCGGGGAAATGGCTGCGGCGCAGAAAGCCGAGGGCGAAGCGGCCAAGGCGGAGGAAGACGCTGGCAAAGATGCCGACGCCCGGAAGCAAACTCTGGCTCATACGGAAGCCGCGGTCGTCGCAGCGAAGGATGCCGTGGAGAGGGCTGGGCCGCAATTGCGCGAAGCGCGGGATCTCGAAGCGAAACTGCAGCCGCTCACCCAGCGTCTCGCCGACGCGATTACCGAGCGCGAGGCGGCCGACAAAAGACTCGCGGAACTAACTGTCACGCGGGACAAGCTGGCGACGAAGCGGGCGACCGCCGAGGAGGAGCGGGCATTGGTCGAGAGCAGGCGCGATGCAGTGAAGATGTTCGCCGCATTTGCGCCTGAGGCCAGCGCGTGGCTCCATTACCTGGATCACGGGGCGACCTGTCGCGAGCGCGGCGAAGAGGCGATGAATAAGTGGAAGGCTCGGGTGAAAGACGAGGAAGAGATGGCCAGGGTCGAGACAGTCGAGCGTGAAAAGGAAACCGGGCTGCGCAAGGCTGCCGTGGATGCGCAGGCTGCCTTCGGTGCTGCCGAGGTTGCGGTCGCCGCACAAGACGGTGACAAGATTGCCCGCGCCCGGGAGGAAGCGGATGCGGCGTGTGTGACCTTGCGCGAACTGGAGGGCCAAATGCGCGATCGTGCTGCGGTGAAGGAGCAGACCGCCAGCTTGGAGCGCGAGCTCAAGGCATTGCGAGACGGCATGGAAGCCGATGCAAAGGTGCTGACGGATCTGAACGAGAAGCGCATTCCGGAAGCGACGCGAACGGCAGAAGGCGCGCGTCGCGCTTTCGAACTGGCCGAAGCGGCGATCGCCGACGAAGCGATCCGGCTGCGGGAGAAGCTTGTTGCGCAGGAGCCTTGTCCCGTGTGCGGAGCGAAAGAGCATCCGCACAGCACGCATCCGCCCACTGAGGAAGCGACCGTCCTTCGTGCTCTGCGTGGAGATTGCGAGCTGCGCGAAAAAGAGCTGCGCGATCTTCGCGAAAAAAGCGCCGGGTTGCTCGCAACGCGTGAGACGCACAGTACGCAGGAGGCGCAGAAGCGAAAAGCACTCGCGGTGCTGCAGGGAAAAATGGAAGCGATGGGTGACTTACGCCCAGTCCACCCGGCCGCTGCGGCGATTCTATTGCTCTCGTCGCAGGAACAAATGCCGGCGCTCATGGCACAACTGGCCACCCATCAACAGACGCTCGATGCTGCGAAAGCCGCGGAGAAGAAGCTGCGCGATGCGGAGAAGCTGCGGGACGGATACCGCAAAGAACGGGAGGCTGCTCAAGCGGCGCTGGATGCGCTGGAGAAGCGACTGGCGGCTTTCGCCCGGGACCTGACGGGCCTGCGAGCGAAACGCGAGGATGCGGAGCATTCCCGCGCAGAAGCCGAAAAGAATTTAGGCAATGCGCTCGAGAAGCTGAAGCCGCTCTTCAACGGGCTCGTCGAATCGCGCGCCATGTGGGATCGGGCGCCTGCGGATTTTCGCCAGACCTTCGCAGGGAAGACCGGAGAGTTTCTTGCGCAGGAAAAGCGCTGGGGAGAGCTCGTCGCCGACCTTCGCGAAACTGTGGCGGCACTGGGTCCGGCCAATGAGGCAGTCACCAGTGCGGAGACCGAGGCGAGGGCCAGGCGTGTGACGGAGGCGGCGGTGAATGTCGAGTGTGAGGCAATCCGGAAACAGCGCGCTGCGTTGTTCGAGGGCCGGCCGGCGAATGAAGTGGAAGCGGGGCTTCTCCAGGCACAGCGACGGGCCAATGAATCGCGCGACCTGCGCGCTCGCGAGCTCGAAGCAGCCAACACGCGCCACACGACGGCGGTCGAAGGCCGCCGCGGCCTGGCCATGAGGGTCGCCGAGCTGACAACGCACCAAGCCACCGCCAGCGCGAAACTGGATTTCTGGCTGGCCGGCTTTGCCGCGCAGATCGGCACGGTATTTGGGCGCACCGAACTGGAGGCCATGCTCGCCCGTGATGAGCACTGGCTCAAAGTCGAGCATGCTGCGCTGCAGGCGGTCAAAGACGCCGTGCGCAATGCGGAAGGCGTGCTCGTTGCCGGACAACGGGCCATCGATACCCACACGCTCAGTCGGCCGACGGCGGATGATGAACCCATGATCGCGGCCGACCTCGCCGCGCGGAAGACAGAGCTGGTCGAGGCTGAGAAGCGTCGCGATACCGCACGGGTCTTTCTCCACGCCGATGATCAACGCCTCCGGGACAATGCCGTCCTCGCCGGACAACTTCGCGAACGCAAGACGCTCGCCGAGCCATGGGGCAAGCTCAACGAACTCATTGGCTCCTCGGATGGGGCGAAGTTCCGCGGCATCGCCCAGCGACGGACGCTCGACATCCTGCTCGGCTACGCGAATGCGCAGCTCGATCAACTGACGACACGCTATCGATTGGAGCGCATTCCGGAGTCGTTGAATCTGGTCGTGATCGATCGCGACATGGGTGACGAGCGTCGTTCGGTCCATTCCCTTTCCGGCGGAGAATCTTTTCTCGTCTCTCTGGCCCTGGCGCTCGCACTGGCTTCGCTGACCTCGAATCGCCTGCGCATCGAGTCGCTTTTCATCGACGAAGGTTTTGGCAGCCTCGATCCGGAAACGCTGGGCACGGCGATGAACGCGCTCATGCATCTCGAAGCGCAAGGGCGCAAGGTGGGGGTGATCTCTCACGTCACGGAAATGACGGACGCCATCCCGGTGCAGATCCGGGTGGTGAAAGGTCGCTCCGGAGCGTCGCGATTGATCGTGCCGGGAGCGCCTGTCGTGGCGGAGGATCCGGTGGCCGAAAACAACGGAGGCTCGCCTTCCGATGCCGTCGCAAGCGAGTTGGCCGGGAGAATGTTGGATATCGTGCGTCGCGAACACGCCGCGGGGAACCCAAGGGTTTCGACGCGAACGCTGCGCGACGAGCTCGGTTGTGAAAAGGAAGCGTTTGCGGCTGCCCGCGCCATGCTCGACGGGCAGCTGGTGATGGATGGGCGCAGCCTGATGCTGGCTGGCGAGACGGTGAAGTAGTCAGCGCCTCGCGGAAGGGGGGAGGGGGATCTAATACTTCCGTATAATAGAAAGGCCGATCGGTTCCAGTAGGCTGGGTGTCCCCCTTGCGCCGTATTCCACCTTCGCGGCGCGTCCTCCCCCCAATTGACAACCGTTATGCCTCCCCTTGATTCCGCGCTTCCTTTTCACCGGCACCTTCGCGCTTTTAAAATCAAGAAGTTCGTCAGGAGCTACCGATCGCTTCTCCTGGCCGGAGTGGCCCTCTTCGGGCTCAGTGGCGCGGCGAGCGCTGCGACCTATTACGTGGCGACAAACGGCAACGACACCACCGGCAATGGCAGCCTGGCGACGCCGTGGAAAACCATTCAGCATGCTGCAAATATCATGGTGGCAGGCGATGTCTGCCAGATTCGCGCCGGCGTCTACCGTGAAACCGTCACGGTGCCGAGGTCCGGCTCGGCTGGGGCTCCCATCACTTTCCAAGCCTACAACACCGACATCGTTACGCTATCTGGCACCGATAGCATCTCAGGATGGACGCTCGAAAGCACCAACGTCTATTACGCGGCCATGACCGGTTCGCTTGGGGACAGTAACCAAGTGTTCCAGGGAACCGGGACGCAGGACAGCCTGGTGATGAAACCTGAGGCCCGCTGGCCCAATGCCGGCCCCGGCTTCCCGTGGCAAAACAGTTCGATCAATCCCTCGCCGGATTGGTCCTATATCGATTCGGCAACCTATGATGCGAATAACCAGAATGGCGCATTGACCGATGCTGCCTTACCCGCGCGGGCTTCTGGCTGGCAAGGCGCCATCGTGCATGTCATGGGAGGCTACGGATGGGTCATGCAATTCCCCACGGTGACTAGCGCGAGCGGCACGACGCTCACCACCAACGACGCCAATGGAGCCAACGCGGCTTACAAATTCACCGCCGGAAACGAGTACTATATCACCGGAGTAAAAAGCGAGATGGATAGCCCCGGCGAGTGGTTCTACGACTCCACCGCGAGCCGGCTGTATTTCTACTCCAACACGGGTACGCCCACCAACCTGGAGGCCAAGAAACGCTACTACGGATTCGATGTCCGGGGCCGCGCCTATGTCACACTGAAGAATCTGGATTTCTTCGCCTGCACCATCCAGACCGACAGCGGTTCGACCTTTGGCACCTACGACGGCCTGTCGATGAAGTTCCTCGGGCACAGCGTGAAAACTTCCTCGGTCTCCGGCTTGCAGGTTCAGGCGAATAGCGTCTTGCGCAATAGCGAGCTCGCCTGGGATTCGCAGAGCCTGGTCACGGCCCGCGGCGATGCGAGAATCATCAATAACTATCTTCACGATTCCGGTTATATTCCTGGCTGGTCGCCCATGGCGGGCGGCAGCGGGGCGCGAAACTTGATCACTTACAACACCATGGCCAGCGCGGGCCGGGAAGTCATGGGCGCCGTTGGCACGGCGGCGATCATCGACTACAACGACCTCTCGAATGCAATGCGATTGGGCACTGACGGAGCTGTTATCCATTGCGGCAGCACCGAGGCGGGTAACACGCTTTTCTGCTATAACTTGTTGCACGATTCGCCGGGACCCGTCGGCCACTCCGGGGCGTCGGTCATGGGATTCTATCTCGATAACCAAAGCAGCGATTGGGTGGTGCACCACAATGTCATTTGGAATCTGCCGGGTTACGCCATGCAGATCAATTGCACGCAGAACTTCATCCAATTCTACAACAATACCTGCTGGAATGCCGGGCAAGGAGCGCTGCTGACATCATTCCTAATGAATGAGGAATCCGGTACGCATATCTTCAACAATCTGTTCAATGGCCCGCCAGTAGGCGCCACATGGGACCTGTCGGACATCCGCTACAATCTCTACACAGATCCGCAATTCGTCGCCCCGGCGAGTCACGATTTCCGGCTGCAAAGCACCTCGCCCGCGATCAATGCGGGCACCCCTATCCCCGGCGTGACCGACGGCTATCTCGGTTCGGGCCCGGAGATGGGTGCGCTGGAATATGGCGGCACGGACTGGACCGGTCTCGTCGGCTACAAGGTGACACCGCCTACGCCGGATCCAGTGTACTCGTTCCCGATCATGTCCTTCGCCAATCAAGTGAAGGACGGGAGCTTCGAGACCGGCGTTCTTTCGCCGAACTGGAGCACCACAGGAACGATCACCGTCCTTTCCGGCACGGCGTGGACGGATCCCCGGCTTCGCACCGGTTCCCGTGATTTGCAATTCGGCGTCGGCACCACGTCCGAGGTCAGCCAGACGGTCACTGGCCTTCTCCCGAATCGCCGCTATAAAGTCTACGGCGGTGTGCGCCGGACCGACGCTTCCACCGTCGTCAAACTCGGGGCGAGAAATTACGGATACAACGCGGTGGAAACCGTCGCCGACATCATCGACCGCACCACGCCGCTCGCGCCCGGGGAGAGTCGCAATTCCGATCCGACGTGGTGGACGGAATATAATCGCTCCTTTGTCACTGGACCGAGCAATACCTCCGCGCAGATCTATCTCAACGTGACTATCCCCGCGGGGAACGCACCGGTCTATGCCGACGACTTTGGCGTGGAACTGATGGAGGAGCAGGACCCGCAACCCGGCAAGATGCCGCTGGTCGAATATCCGCTAAACGAAACCAGCGGCGTGACCGCTCACGACGGCACGACCCATGGCTTGACCGGCACGGTCAACGGCGGCGCCACCTGGGTGCCAGGCGTTTCCGGCAATGCACTCTCCTTCAACGGTACGGACGCCTATCTGACCACCCCGGCCATGGCGACGCCCGCCGAGATCACCGTCGGCTGCTGGGCGAAGAGCAACACCACCACCTGGAACGACAATGGTTTTCTCGTGTCGAAGCGGCCCTCCTTTGTCCTGCATCCCAATATGGGGACAAAAGACGTGCGCTTCTTTGTCACCATCGGCGGCGTGGCCAGGACGGTCTATTTCACCGCCCCCGCCGGATTCGACATCACGCAGTGGCACCATTACGCGGGCGTCTATTCGCCGTCGCTGGCCAAACTCGCGATCTACGTGGATGGCGTGCATGCGTCGTCCACTTCCGTTTCCGGCGCGATGGACGCGGACAGCGGACAGATCTTCATCGGCAAGGATGATTACACCGGGCGTTTCTTCAACGGCAGCATGGACGATGTGCGCATCTACGATCGAGCGCTGACTGATAACGAAGTGGCCGTCGCTTTCGCCATCGACCCCGCGTTGGTCCTTCGGTTCAAGCTCGATGAAACGTCCGGCGCCACCCAGGTTTGGGATGCCTCTTCCAATGGCTTGAACGGCACGGCGAACGGAAGCGCTACCTGGACGACCGGCAAAGTCGATGGCGCCGTCGGACTGAATGGGACGACTGCCTACGTGACCTCCCCGGCTATGGCCACTCCCAGCTCCGAGCTCACGGTCGGCTGCTGGGCGAAGAGCAATACCGCCACGTGGAACGACTATGGTTTTCTCGTCTCGAAACGGCCCTCCTTCGTCCTGCATCCTAATATGGGCACAAAGGACGTGCGTTTCTTTGTCACCATCGGCGGGGTGGCAAAAACGGTCGTCTTTACGGCACCAGCCGCGTTCGACATCACCCAGTGGCACCACTATCTCGGCGAGTACTCCGCGTCAGCCGGGCTGGTGTCGATCTACGTGGATGGCGTCTTCAAGGGATCCGTTCCTGCGACCGGAACTATCGACCCCGACGCTGGCCAGGTCTTCATCGGCAAGGACGATTACACGGGACGTTTCTTCAACGGAACGATCGATGACGTCCAAATCTACTCCCGCGCTTTGAGCTGGGATGAGGTGCTGGATCTTTCTGTCCGCACAAACGGGCCGCCGTATTGATCGCGGTACGCGCTGTTGGGAAACGGTTGGAATGCTCGTGCGCTTTTTTGGAAAACGCAGAGGCGCGAAGACGTAAAGAGCGCAGAGGAGGAAGCGATCCCGCCTCTCTGCGTCTCTGCGTTTAGAGAATCTGCTAAAAGAAGTTTCCGAATCTGGCAGCGTGGAGTTTTGAATCAGGAAAGCAGGAAAGGAAGACTAAATCCTTCCTGCTTTCCTGCGTTCCTAATTCACCTCGTTTACCGGAAGGTACTTTTTGCAGATGCCCCAATTTCTGCTGTCCGTCCGGAACAGAGCCGCCAGGTCGACGCGCAGGTACTCTGCCCCTCCAAAAAAAGACTGCCGGGGAAGCTTGCGGCTTCCCCGGCAGATACCCTCCAATTGGGAAATTAGGATGGTGTGTGGTCGATGGTGGCGAGCCGCTTAGGCTTTCTTCACCTCGTACTCGTACTTCTTCACGATACCGGGCTCCGGCACGGGATATTTGCCGTCGGCGTCGCACTTCACGGGCGGCGGGCCGTCCATGGTCATCTTGTCGGCGTCGGGCGCGAAGGCCTGGTCGCAGTTGAGGAAATCATCCCACGAAACTTCCTGTGCGGTATGGGCAGCCATGCGGCCCAGGCCGGTGGCGACGCTGGCGTCGACGCCGCGCTTGACCTCGTTGTAAGGGGTGTTCGTGCGGATCGCGTCGACCAGCTCGTTCCATTCGTTCTGGTAAGGGTTGGACTTGTCGGTGCTCTCCCAGATCATATCGGCCCGGTTCTGGCTCTGGCTCTTGTAGATGCTGGAGGGAGCGCCGCAGTCGCCATTCTTCGAGATGACCGCGAGGCCCTTGGTGCCGTGCGCGTAGCTCGCGTAGTAGGGCACCGCGCCCACCATGCAGCGGCCGTCCATGAGGAACTTCGTGCCATCGGCAAAGGTGTATTCCACCGAGTAGCTGTCGAAATTTTGGTCGATGTAATTGTAGCGGTAGTGGCGTCCGCCAATGGCCTGGGCCTTCACCGGCCAGGCATTCTTCATCCAGCAGCAGTGATCGATGTGGTGAATGTAGAAGTCGGCGAAGCAGCCGCCGCTCGCCCAGAGGAAGCTGTGGAAACGGCTGATCTGCCAGAGCAATTCGCTCGGCGTCTCGGGCGCTTTGTCCGTGAGGCCGGGCCATTTTTCCGAGAAAGCGGAAGCGAGCGGGCCGGACATGCGGTAGCCGCGCATGAGCAGGATTTCGCCGAGTTCGCCGTCCTCGATGCGCTTGTGCAGTTCCTGCAACGGCTTGGCGTGACGCGACATGAGGCCGACGCCGCACTTGAGGCCCTTCTTCTCCGATTCCTCGGCGAGGGCATACATTTTCTTGGCGCTCGGGCCGTCGGCGATGAGCGGTTTCTCCATGAAGACGTTCAGGCCTTTGTCAATCGCGTAGCGAAAGTGCACCCAGCGGAAAGCGAGAGGCGTGGTGAAGATCACGACGTCGCCCGGCTTGAGGGCGTCCATGGCGTGCTTGTAAGCGTCGAAGCCGATGAACTTGCGATCCTCGGGCACGTCCACCTTGTCATCATGCTGGGTCTTCAGCGAGCCGTAGCTCTTGTCGAGGCGCGCTTTGAAAACGTCCGCCATGGCGACGAGCTTGATCGGCGGGCCGCTGACCGAGAGGGCATTCGACGCGGCGCCAGTGCCGCGGCCACCGCAGCCGACGAGGGCCACTTGCAGCGTGCTGTCTTCGGCCGCGTGGACGAAAGGAATGTTGACACCGGCCAGGGCGGAGACGGCAGCGGTGGTCTTGATGAATTGACGCCGAGAGGGCGTGTAGATGAGGGGGTCGTTCATGGTGAGAGGGCTAACGGTGCGCGGTGCGCGGATGTTCTGTCAATGCTGCAAGGGCTCGAAACTTAGACGTAGTTGCGTAAGGTTTTTGCGTTTGCCGGCCTTGCGCCGGACGTGGAAAAACGGAAGCATCCGAACATGATTTCTCCCCGCGTTCTCTCGCTGCTTTTTGCCTTGATCGTCGGTTCTGTGGTCGCCGCAGAGCATCCCACAGAAGCGATGCGACTATGGGCCGGCAAAGCTCCGGAGGCGCTGGGCGATGCGGACAAGGAT
>JBGGMZ010000175.1:0-25905 GCA_041287745.1 Chthoniobacter sp.
GGCGGCGGCGCCGGAGCCGTAGTTGATCGCTGCCAGGGTGAACGGCTGGGGGGCGAAGCCTTCTCCAGCGTCGCCGCCTGTGACCACCGTAATGGTGCCTCTCGACGGAATAATGCTGGCCAGAAGCACGACGACTGCGGCCAGAAGGGAGGCTTTCATGCCGCGTGTCTAACGGGACCTCGCGAAATGACAAATATACAAAACTAGTAGTTGTACTAGTAGAGGTGTCAGGGGCAGTCACCAACGATGATGGTTGAAGCGGCAGCCCCTGGTAATGCCCAGTGCGTCGCTCCGTGAGAGCCCTGTTTTCGCCTCGGGCGGGCGGTCAGGACTCGGGCTCCAAGCCCTGGCACTCGGCGATGAACCAGTCTTCCACCCTTTTGCGGGCCCACGGCGTCTTGCGCAGGAAGGTGAGGCTGGATTTCACGCTGGGATTGTTGAGGAAGCAGCGGACGGGAATGCGATCGCCCATCTCGGTCCAGCCATACCGCTCGACCAATCGGGTGACGATGGTCTCCAGCGTGATGCCGTGCAAAGGGTCGCGGGGATGGGAGGAATCGGAAGGCATCGAAAGAAAACGATAACGCGCGGGCGGTGGCGGCGTCAGCAAATTATCACCCGTCGCCGGGGTTTTGATCGAGGCGCTTTCCCGGGAGAGGGGCAATGGTTCACGACGCCAAGATCGAGAGGTCGAGCCGTGAGGTGGCGTGCGACCGCATGAGGGGCATGCGGAAAGAGAAGATTCCGACGCTCGGAGAGCGCCGCTACAGGAGATGCCGACGCTGAGACAGCGCCGCTACAGGAGAGGATTCGCTGGCTCGACCGTTCGTTTGCGGCCTGTCAGCTTCCGTGTCGCTCGAACTCTTTTCCTCTTTTGCTGTGCCCGCCAAGAAACACAACGACCAGCCGCTGACCGGTGAAGCTTTGATCAAGGAAACCTGCCGCCGCATTCGCGTGGCGCGTAGCTATTGGGATGCCCACAACAATGCCGCCTGCCGCGGTGAACGGGAGAAAGCGCTGCAGCTCTACGAAAGCCTGAGCAAAGCGGAGCGGGAGAAAATCCCGCAGGTGCTCCGGGTGTGGCTCCGCTACCGCAGCGAAAAATACTTCGGCGAAGGCCGCACGCCACCGGGCGGCAAACGGCGGTAGGGGGGCGAATTTCTAGATGCAGCGTGGCAAGATGAGCATTTGAGGGCCAAAGGCCCGTCCACAAGCCGTCCTAGGTACATGACCGCTCCGGGATCAGCCCCGAAGTGGGCGTCACACACGGCTGCGATCCGTCATCGAGTTGTGTCGCCCCTTCAGGGCTGGCCGCTCTTTCATTCGCAAACCCAGGGCGGTGCTCGCAAGACTCGCTGGCCTTGGGCTGGCTTGTTACAGGCCGTTGGCCTGACTTACCGGGAGCGCCCCGTGATGCATCGCACTCAGAGATTCGTGAACAGAACCTAACCGAGGCGTCGCACCGCTCAGGCCAGGAGATCGAAGGTGGCGAGGATGGGCGCGAGATCGATGATCTCATTGGCCGAGGTCTTGAGCGCCGAGCCCAGGGTCGTGGCCAGCGAAGCGACCTCGACCCGGATGCCCCGCCGCCGGAGCTGCAGGGCTAGGTGAGCGAAATCCGCATCGCCGGTGACCAGGATGACCACATCGGGCTGCATCTGCGTGGAGAGCTCGATGGCATCGATCGCCATGAGCACATCGACGTTCGCCTTGTAATGTGACGTATCCGCCGGCGAGCCATCCTTCTCGACGACGAGGAAACCGTGCGAACGCAGCCAGAAGAGGAATTTGTTCTTTTTGTCTCGCTCGGCCTGCCACTCGGTCATCGCCGGCGGCAGCCCGGCATACACGACCATCTCGATCAATTCCCGCTCCTGCACGAGGTGATCGCGCAGGGCCAGCCAGTCCAGCTTGCGATTGGTGGTCTTGGCCGAGCTGGTGACGTTGGATTCGTCGACGAAAATCAGGACGCGCCGCTTGCGCAGCGGGTCCGGCACGGAACGTTTGGCGGACGAGGTAGACGAAGATTTGGTCACGATGAGAGGACTATGACGGCAGGACACAGGAATGCCCTCAGAAAAATTCTGCCATCCGTACCCTCAAAGGCAAATGCCTTGGACCACTTACGAATGCAGCTCCTGCGGTGAATCGGAGATCGAGCGAGAAAAGATGGAAAGTATATTAGAGTAGTATACAAATTAGGAATTGCCTTCGCCCATCATGCCCAAAGCCTTCTTCCTTCTCATCGCCGCGGTCTGCTTCCCTTTGTGGTCCAGCGTCGCTCGCGCAGATTCCACTCTCCTGAATGCGTCCTACGACGTTGCCCGCGAATTCTATGCGGAATTCAATCCCCAGTTTGCCCAGTATTGGCACGAGACCTCGGGAGAAAAGGTCACCGTGAACCAATCCCATGGAGGCTCGAGCAAGCAGGCGCGTTCGGTGGCCGATGGGCTCGCGGCCGATGTGGTCACGCTGAACCAGGCGACCGATCTTGATTTTCTGGCGAGCAAGGGGCTGATCGCTCGCGACTGGAGCGAGCGCTTTCCTTCCGGGGCTTCGCCTTTCACTTCGACGATTGTTTTCGTGGTGCGCAAAGGTAATCCGAAACAAATCAAAAATTGGGACGATCTGGTGAAGCCCGGCGTCTCGGTAATCATCGCCAATCCCAAAACATCGGGCAACGGTCGCTACAGTTATCTGGCAGCTTGGGGATATGCCCGCAAAGCGAGCGGGAATGATGATAAAGTCGCGAAGGATTTTGTGACTCGACTCTTCAAAAATGCGCCCGTGCTGGACACGGGCGGTCGAGCGGCCACGACGACCTTTGCCCAGCGGAGAATCGGCGACGTGCTGCTGACCTTTGAGAATGAAGCCTACCTGGCACAGCGCGAATTTGGCGCGGATAAACTGGAAATCGTAACTCCTTCCGTGAGCATCCTCGCCGAGTTACCAGTGGCCGTCGTCGAGCCAGTGGTGGAAAAACATGGGACGCGCAAGCTGGCGGAGGAGTATCTCCATCGGCTTTACTCGCCGGGTGCGCAGTCTCTCGCGGTGAAACATTTTCTGCGTCCTCGCGATCCGGAGATTCTCGCCAAGTCCGGCGGCATCTTCCCGGCGATCGAATTACTGGGAATTTCCGAGATCGCGGGCGGATGGACACAGGCCCAGCAGACTCATTTTGCGGACGGCGGTTTGTTTGATCAGATTTACCTGAAGTAACTAGGATCCGTCGGGTAAGAGCTACGGGTAGTAGTAGCGAGTCCAGGGCCACCAATAAGGGGACCGGTTTTGATTGTAAGGGCCACGATCGAGAGCGCCGGGCGTGGGCGTGGAGCTGCCCGCCGGGCCCGCTGCGGGAGCCGGTGCAGGCGTAACGGGCCCGTAATACACCCAATTGTAACCATTCCATCGCCAGTAGGGCGAACGCGTCTGATGATAGGACCCGCGATCGAGCGCGCTGGGTCCGGCCACGGGATTGAACGAATGGCCCGTGGCGGACGGAGCGGACGGAGCGGACGGAGCAGCCTGGCCTGCGGCAGGCGGTGCGGAGTTGGGTGGTGCGGACGCCACGGCTGCGGGAGCAGGGGGGCTCGTGAGCGGGGCCAGGAGTTCCGCGGTTCGGCGGGCAAGTAACAAAGGCCAATCTGCCTTGGTCAGAAACTCAGGGTCTTGCTGGGCTTTCTCCGCATAGAGATCGAGGAAGGTTTTGTTGAAAGTCGAGCCCTTGACCGCCAGCTCGGGATAGATCTTCATCGCCGCCTCTTTCGCTCCCGCGGCCGGGTGTGGGCGCAATGCCGGTGCAGGGGCGGCTCCGGGGGCCGGCGCCGGCGGCACGTCGCCATTGCCTGGAACGGGAGCGGCTGGAGCCTGCGCCAGTTGGGAGGGACCTGCGTTGGCCGGGGCACGTTCCTGGCTCGCCGAGGCCGGCGCCGTGTTTGTCGTAGCAGGATTGGCCGGAGAGGGGGTGGTCGATTCCTGCGTGATCTCGGGTGAAGAGAGCTTGGAGCATGCGGCAAGCGACAGCAGCACTGCACCGGTGCCCAGCGCCTTCATTGCGGACGTCTTCGCGCGCGAAAATTTGACGCGAAAAGCACCAACCGCGCTTTCCCGCTTTAACCGACAAACACTATGCATCCGCCTCGTCATGAGCCGATTTAAACCGTAACGCTACGCAGGGCCAATCGAAAAATAGTGACAATTAAGGTGCCGAAAAATCGACCTTGGGAATGGGCGTTGCCTGGGGCCTGTGTGGGTGCCACGCCGCTCCTCTCCTCTGCGTCTCGGAGATTAAATGAAACTGTTAGTGCGATGTTGACTGCTGCAATGCCCGAACCCGGCATTCCGAATTAGTAACCACGGCCTGGAGCAATCGGCAGCGCCGCACGCACCGCCCCTGAAACGCTGCCTCCGGAGAATCTACTTGGCATTGCGGAAGGGACGGCGTCCCTTCCCCAACCACACGACATGAAAAAGCCTACCCTGCAAACCCTCAGCCGAGATCTCAAGCGCGCGCAAGAACGCGTTGCCCTGCTGGAAAAGGCTCGTCTCGATGACGCGGCCCAGGTCAGCCAGCACCTGGAAGTGCTGACGAGCGAACATGCCACCCGCCAGGTATTGCTGCAATTCGCCCAGGAGATCGCGGCTCACGAGGGCATTCCCGTGGCACTTTTTGCCCGGCGCATGGAAGCGGCCAAGGATTGGCACCGGGACCGCTTTCTCCAACAGATCGAAGCCATCGATCCGCACCTCGCCGCCAATGTTGATGGGCGCGATGTGACGGAGATTCCCACCGAGGATCTCCCTCCCAGTCTTTTTCCAGATTGGTAACGGAGCACCGACCGCTTTCCCAAAAGCGCCAAGGCCACTTTGTTTGCGAGGCCCGATTAAGCTCCTGATTACGGGTGTGTGCTCGTGATTGGCAAACGATGAACGCTTCCCCTACCGACAATGAAGAGGTTTTATGGTCTGGCTCTGTGTCGCAATGGCATTACGCCGGGAAATGGTTGGTCGTGTTGGTGTTTCTCGCCGGTTTGGTGGCGACGTTTTTCGTTCACCTGTTCGATGACCCGACGATGCTTTGGATCGTGCGAGGGGTTTTGGGGCTCATCGCTCTCATCCTGATGGTGTGGATTCGTGTGGATCGAAGCCGGCGCAAATACACCGTGACCAACCGACGGGTGAGCGTGGAGTTCGGGATCGTTTCCAAAAGCTCCACCGAACTGAGGATTCAAGATATCCGCAGCATCAATCTCACCACCGCCGGCCTGTCGGGACTGGCCGGCATCGGACGTGTGGAATTCTCCAGTGCCGCTTCCGACGACGCGGATGTGATCTTCTGGAACGCGCCGGGCGCAGAAAAGATCCGGGACTTGGTCCGCTCTCTCCAAACGCCCGCGGGGGCTTCCCCTGTGACGGCAGCGTAGACGTTGTCTCCCGTGCTCTGGGAGAGGTGATGGGGATCACGGGGCGGACTTCCGCCTGAGTTCGTCTGCGGTTGTATTTGCCCGTGAGGCACGGCAACTTCGCGCCCTTGAAAAAAGTGACCATCCATACCGACGGCGCGTGCGAGGGCAATCCCGGCCCCGGCGGCTGGGCGGCCATCCTCGAGTACGGCAGTGTGAAGAAGGAAATCAGTGGCGGCGCGGTTGCCACGACCAACAATCGGATGGAATTGACCGCCGCCCTCGAGGCGCTCCTGCGGCTCAAGGAGCCCTGCACGGTGAACCTTTTCACCGACTCCGAATACCTGCGCAACGGCATCACGAAATGGATTCACGGCTGGAAAGCCAAGGGCTGGCGCAAGGGCACGATCAAGAACGTGGACCTTTGGAAGGCGATCGATACCGCCGCCCACCGCCATCAAGTGGCGTGGCATTGGGTGCGCGGCCATGCCGGCCATCCGCTGAATGAGCGCTGCGATGTGCTCGCCGTGGCGGAAACGAAAAAGCTGCGCGAAAGCCACACCGCTGCCCAGCTGAAGGCCGCCAAGGCCGCGTTCCTCGCCGAGCGGGCGCCTGCCGGCGAGCCAGAGTTGCTACCCGGTGAACCCGCCACGCCTCGCTGATTTCGCCGGAAAGCGGCGCCTCACTGCTTGACGATCACGGGCGTTCCTAGATGGACCGCCTGATAGAATTGGCGGGCCCGCCAGTAGGGCATGCGGACACAGCCGTGGGAGGCGGCATATCCTGGCAGATGCCCGGCATGCAGCCCGTAGCCCGGTTTGAATTCCACGAAGTAAGGCATCGACGCCCCGACGAAGTGCGTGCCCGGGGGCCTTGATTGCTTGCGGATATCGACGTTCGGCTTCACGACGGTGCCGGAAGCGTCCACGTACTCGCCATAGAGGCTCGAGCGGTGATCCTGGTCCTTTCGGATCACTTTGAATCGGCCCGTCGGTGTGTCGTAACCTTCGCGACCGGTGGAAATCCGCGTCTCGGCGACTTCCTCTCCACCGCGCAAGAGCAGGGCGCGCTGCTGGCTCAAACTGACGACCACCGCGGCTTTGCCATCATGGAAGCTGGGAATGTTGGAAACGACGAGATCGTTCACGGTGCTGCAACTGCAAAGGAGCAGCGGGAGCATGGCGAGCAGGCGAGGGAGGAGCCACTTCATGATGGGAAGAATGGGCGAGGTGGTGGCGGCTGTCCATGGTCGTAATGTTCTCGGTTGCTCAAGCTCAAGGAATACGGGAAATTCCCGGTGGCTCTCCACCCCCTCCCCCATTTCATGAGTCCCAATCACGATCCGGTTTCTAACGAGTCGCCCGCGGTGCGATCCGATGAACAACTTCGCCTCGAGCTGGTGCTGGCCGCCACCCGCATGGGCGCCTGGGATTTCCAGATCGAGACGCGGAAGATGTCGTGGGATCGGCAAATGCACGCCTTGTTCGGTCTGTCGCCCGACTCCTTTGGCGGACGCGACGTGGATTTCTGCGAGCTGGTGTATCCGGAAGACCGCGAACGGGTGTCCCGTGAATTTGCGGCCAGCCTGCAGGGGCACTCGGAATTCGACACTGAGTTTCGCGTCGTGTGGCCTTCGGATGGCAGCGTGCACATCCTGCGCTTGCGCGCGCAAGCCACCACCAATGGAACAGTGCACGCGCTGGGAATCGCCTGGGATGTGACCGAGCGCCGCCGGACGGAAGCCGATCTGGAGCGGAAGCGGTCCCTGCTGGATGCCTTGATGGCGCACCTGCCGGACAAGATCTATTTCAAGGACAGCGAAAGCCGGTTCATCTGGGTGAACAAATCCAAGCTCTTCCAGCACGGGCTGCAGCGAGAGAGCGAAATGATCGGCAAGACCGATTACGATTTCTTCCCGGAGAACCGCGCGCGGGATGCCATGGCCGATGAGCAAAAGACCATCAGCACCGGTCTGCCGGTCATCGACAAGGAAGAGAAAAACGTGTGGCCCGACGGCACCGAGACGTGTGTCTCCACGACGAAGATGCCGCTGCGCGATTCCGTGGGTCACATCATCGGCACCTTTGGGCTTTCGCGCGATATCACCCGTCGCAAGCGCACGGAGGACGAGCTCGGGCTCATCGCGAATGAGCTGCGCGCCCGCAATGCCATGCTCGAGGAAGACCTGAAGATGGCGCGAGAGCTCCAGAACTCAATGCTGCCCCAGCGCTTCCCTTCCTTCACGAATGGAAACGGTTCCGGCGGAGGCCTCGTGCGCTTTCATCACTATTTCACGCCGTCCATGGCGGTGAGCGGCGACTTTTTCAATGTATGCAAAATCTCCGAGAGTGAAGCGGGCATCTTCATCTGCGACGTGATGGGCCACGGCGTGCGTGCGGCGATGGTGGCGGCGATGATGCATAGCCTCCTCGGCGACTCGCACGGACAACTCGGCGATCCCGCGGCCCTGCTCACCCACCTGAATCGCAATCTGTGCGATACATTGAAGGACTCGTTCACACCCATCTACGCCACGGCGTTCTATGTCGTGGTGGACTTGCACAAGGGCGAGCTGCGCTACGCCAATGCCGGGCATCCATGCCCGCTGTTGGTTTCCGGTGAGGCGAGCAACAGGCCCGAGCCGGCCAAGCTGAATGGTCTGAAACCGGGCCCGGTGCTCGGGCTTTTCGAGAATGCGCAATATAGCCAGTGCCAGCATCGCCTCGCTCCACGCGATGTGCTCCTGCTCTTCACGGATGGTTTGTTCGAGGTCGAAGGGCCGACCGGCGAGCTCTACGATTACCAGCAACTCCAGCGCGCCATCGGTCAGCGCAGTGCCCTCCCGACGGCGGAACTTTGCAGCGGCCTCATCCACGAGATCCAGCAATTCTCCGCCCGCAAGGAGTTCGAAGACGACGTCTGCCTGGTAGCGATGGAGATCGAGAACGTCCCGATGGGGAGTTGCTGAGACTGTCATACCAAGCCTCTTTGAGAGCGAGACGACCTCACATCGCTCCGCGATCACCTAGGAAATCGTTTGATTTTCATCCCGTCCTGGCATCAATGCCCGGCGGCCGTTTCCTTGAGGAACGCGTCCGCCTGCTGGAAGAAAAACTCCGGGGCGTCGAGCTGGATGAAGTGCCGTGATTTGGGTGCGAAGGCGATGCGGTGGTTCGGGATGCTCGCGATTTGTGCGGTGTAGCTGGCTTCCTGTTTTTGCTTTTCCTCGGGCGAAGCTTTGAGGTCGGTGGCGCCGAGGAGCAGCACGGGAGAGCGGATCGAGGCGACTTTCTCGCGCAGGTCCGTGGTCATGAGCTCGTAGTAGGCCTGGCCGACAGCGGCGGGATCGGAATGGTTGCTCGACTCGGCGACCATCTTCAGGTTTTTGCCGTCGCTGATCATCGTGGTGAGGATGAAGATATTGTTGAATGCGAACTGCGTTTGCGTCTGCGTTTTGATGCCGTTGCGAAACATCGCGGCCCCGGCTTGCTCCGCCTGCGGCGTGGTGCCCGGCTTGAGCAGCGCGGGGTAGTAGGGCACGCCATCCACGGCGATGACGGGACCGACCTGGTCCGGATGCTCGATGGCCATTGAGAAGGCGAGAAAGCCGCCGAGGCTGTGGCCGACGATGATGGGGTGGTCGAGCTTTTGCTCGCGAATGTAGTCGCTCAATAGTTTGCCGACTTGCGGGAGAAAAGGCTCGCCGATCGCGGGCTGGCCTGCGAACCCCGGCAGCGTGATCACGTGGCATTGATAGGTGTCTTTGAAATGAGCCACTGCGCCATCCCACACATTGCCGCCACAGGCCAGGCCCGGAATCAGAATCATGGGACGACCAGCGCCGGTGACTTCCACCTTCAGTGCGGGCGGCACCTTGGACGGCTCGCCGTCGGCGGCGCGGAGTGTCGAGGTAAAGTCCGACGCACAGGCGAAAAGGGCGAGAAGCAGGGTATGGGTTTTGGTGAGTCGCATGGTGGCTGGCGGAGTGATGGGAAACAGGAATCCCGTGCTTCGATATGTCGCGCAGGGCAGTCTGCATTGGGTTTCACCGTCAATCGATGTGAAATGTCGTGGTATCGCGAAGACAAATACGCTCGCCAGTAGGCTCTTTCGGTGAGATATGAGTCCCTATGTGTGGTGATGCCCTCCTGCCAGATCCTCGGGCGCTGCTCGGCACTGGTGGCGTTTCGCCCAGCGTTGGTTTTGCCACGCAGTAACCCGTTCCTCCTCCATGAAATCCCCATCCATCCTTGTCGCTCTCCTGGCTGCCTTTCTTGTCATCACAGGGGCCTCTCTCCTGGCCAAGGAACCGCCGGCTTTCCCCGGGCAGCCGCACTTGAATGCAGCGCTCAAGCACCTTACTTCAGCCAAAGAAAAAGTGGCCAACGACGCAACCGCTGCGCTCGGCGATTTGGAGTCGGCACGGACGGATCTCAGCCACGCCATCCATAACAAGGGCACCTTTCAAACCATCGCCCGCCAACTCACGGAACAGGCGAAACAATATTTGGAAAAGGGAGATGCGGACAAGGCGTCGCACAAGATTGAGGAAGCCATCCAAAACGTGAATCGGGCCGGACAAACGGGCGATCACTAGGCTTCGTTAAATTGGCGGGGGAGCAAGTAGTGACGGTGGGGGCGGGCTTGAGCCGTCGACCCGCTCCGGGAGTCACGCCCCCGGAGACACCTTCCGTGTCACGCTCGTCAACGTGAAGAGATGTCGCCGCTGGTGATCGCCGGCGCCGGTTCGATGACGCAACGAAAACCGTAGTAGCTGTGGCGGCTCGTGGGCTCATCGTGTGTGCGGTAGGACGAAAGCAAATAGAACCGCGAGCCGACACTCCACGCCCCGCCTCGCAGCACGCGCTCCTTTTGCGAGGCGTCATACCAGTCCTCACACCACTGCCAGACGTTGCCTCCCATGTCGCAGAGCCCATGCGCGTTGGCCGGGAAGCTACCCGCTGGCGAGGTCGTCGCGTAACCATCCGTGTAATGTTCCATCCACGATTCCTTCGGAAACTGATCGTGCCAGACAAAGTCGGCGTAGTTCCCCACCCTGGCCTGCGGCGGTGGGAAGCCGACCCCCCACGGGTAATCCACCAGATTCTTTCCGCTCTTCTCCGCGGGTGTCGCTCCGTGCTCGACCGGCACACCCACCGCATGACTCCACTCCTCATCCGTGGGTAGCCGATATCGCGCCTCTTTCGGCAAGGTGCCCTTGGCAATCTCCTTTTCAGTGAGCCACTGGCAGAACGCCTGCGCTTCCTCCCAAGTCAGAGCCACCACCGGGTGCTCCATTTCGCGGCCTACCGGAATGCCGTCCTTTTGTTGACTGGTCCACGCTTCGTCCAACTTCTTCGTTCGGGCGTAGGTCGCGTAGTCTTTCACCCGAGTGGGCCAGCGGCAGAAAAGGACTTTCGTGCCGGGCACGGGGACAAACTCCTGGCCCATTGTGTTCACCCACGGCGAATCCTTTGTCGCGCTGGTCAGGCTGGTGGCCGGCGTAGTCTTTATGGGTTTCTCAGACTCGGAGTGGCTCGCTACTGGAGGTAGGTGCACTCCAGGGTTAGCGCCATTTTTCCGCGGCACGAGATAAAGCAGTGTGCCCGCAGTGAGGACGATCGCGGCCAGAGCGAGGAGCCCGTTGCGCGATATGGGAACGGTCGAATTTTGCGTCGTGGAGCCGAGCTGCCGATCCGGTGGGGAGACGCGGGCGAGCTGTGTCTGCATCTCGACGGCGGTGGAGTAGCGATTGTTGCGGTCCGGCTGAAGCGCCTTGTCCACGATGCGGTCGAGGCGTTTGTCCAGGCCGGGCACAGCCTGCGACGGAGGGTCGAAGCGGCCCCGTGGCACAGCGCCCGTGAACATTTGGTAAAGCATCACACCCACCGCGTAGAGATCGGCGCGGCAGTCGACGTCGGCATGGCCTCTCATCGCTTCCGGCGCCATGAAATCCGGTGACCCCATGGCCACATCGCTGGCCGTGATCGAGCCGGAATCTGCCGAGGTAAATTTCGCCAGCCCGAAGTCCGCGACCTTCACATTTCCCTCAGTATCGACCATCACGTTCGAGGGCTTGATGTCGCGGTGAATGACGCCGTGGGTATGGGCGTAGGCCAGCGCTTCGCAGACCTTTGCGGTGATGGCGAGCGCGTTCTCCGGAGCAAACCGGCCCTGCGCGGCGAGCATGCGCTGCACATCCGTGCCCTCGATGAAATCCATGACGAAATAGAGCATCCCATCGGTCGTCTCGCCGGCATCGTGCACGGCCACAATGCCGGGGTGACTGAGCCGCGCCATCGCCTTGGCCTCGCGCTTGAAGCGTTCCGCAAAATCCGCACTGCTGTCGTGGATATCGGGCGGGAGGACCTTGATCGCGACCATGCGGTCCAGGCTTTTTTGGCGGCCTTTATAGACCGCGCCCATGCCGCCGCGTCCCGCCATGGCGAGAATCTCAAACTGTGGCAGCCCGCGCTGGAGATCCTCCACCGTGGGCGGCACCCAGCGTCGACGGCAAGCGCCCGGGGGCTTGGAGTCGTTCAACGTCTGGGCGAGAGGATCGCTGGCATTCAGTCCATCCGAGGGAACAGGGAGGAGTTTCTGAGTCGTGTCAGACATGAGGTCGTGGGGGGCATCGTCGAAAGAGCGGTTGTGGCAGGCGGGGAGGAACCGGGGGAGGGAAGCCACCAAGGGGCGGCAAGCCCCCGAACGCTATCGTTTGTACAACGTGTCCGTCGGCGAAGCAACGTTCGGTTGGTGCGAAAACTGACGCTACTTTGCAGGTGAGGGAAGAGACGCGGCGAGTGGCGGCGTAGCGGTGTATTTCAGGGACCAGAGGACTTCCGGGGTGGCGTCCACAGTGAGACCGATGTTGTTGCCGCCCCAGACATGATCGTAGCGCAGCAGGAGCTTGTTCCAGCCGGCCTTCAGAGCCACCGGCTTGGCGGGGTCGATGCTGAAGTGGAGGTCTTTCAGATTTTGATTCTTCTCGAACTGGATCGGGAGCGCTTCGTCATTGATCCACACGCGCACGGCGTGGTGGCCGTGTTCGTCGAGCACGTGGAGATTCACCTGGGCGGGCTTCGGCGATTGGATCCACGTGACGAGATAGGCGGTGCCTTCATCTTCGAAACCCTTCCAGCCGGTCACGCTTTCCAGCGCTACGCGGTCGCCGCTGATGTTCGCCGGTTTCCATTTCAGCGTGCGCGCGGCTTTGCGGGTGCGGGCCACGTCGCCGGTATAGCTGGCGGTGAGATCGATGCCTTGCTCCGGTGGGAAGGAGAGCGCTCCGAGAGTGCGGATGATTTCCGGGCGGTCCGGTCCGTGGCGGAGTTCCGCCAGCTTGGGGAAGCCGAAGGGGCCGATGGCCATCCACGAGCGAATGGGTACGGTGCTCATCGGCTCGAATTTCGCCTGCGCCCACGAGCCGGGATACAGCCGCGCCTCGGTCGGTTCGTCGTAGGTCTCGCGCGACGCGGAGCCGTCGGCGTTTGACCACCAGAAGCGATTGTGGCCGGCGAAGGTGGCGTCGAAATTGACCTGCGTGCGGAATTCACCGGTGAAGGTGGGCAGCTTCGGCACGCTGGCGCGCGGGATGGCCGCGGCGATGACATAGCCTTCGCCATCCGGGTCCATCACGGAGCCGAGCTTCGCGGTGGTCACGAGGCCGACGTGCTCGAAGATCGCTGCGCCGCCGGCGGGTGTCCGATAGGTGAGCGGGCTCGCCTTTCCTTTCCCAGTCCACTGCGGATACATCCCCAGCAAAGCGGGGCGCACCTCGGTCTTGTCCTTGAACAATCCGAAGACGAGACGCACGTCGCCGGGACGACCGTTGCCGCTCTTGGCCGGCTGCGCTTCGGGGTCGCCCTGGAGGTAGAAGCTCGTCGTGTCCCCTTCGCGATCGTGGGTGAAGATGCGCTCGGCGGGCTCCAGTGGCTTCGGTACAAACTTGCCGCCGACGCGCACGTGCCAGCGCAGATACAGATTCTGCGGATCGAAGCCGCAGAGCACTTCCACCGTCTGCTTGTCGCCCGCGGAATATTTCACCGGCTCGCAGATTTCCCAGCCGTTCATCGAGCCATCGAGCGCCGGGCCGCCGCCGGGCATCGGGGCAAACAGCGCTACTCGCGCGGTGGTACCGCCGCCACGTTGCTTGCGCACGGCGAGCGCGAATTCCGGCGCCGTGGCGATTTGCGCAGCCGTGATGCTCACAGTCTTCGGCAGGGTTTCCAGGCGGCGCACGGGGTTGCTCTTCGTGGTCCAGCTCTCGGCTTCGAAAATCGCGGGCGTGGCTTTGCCCAGCGCGAAATAGACCTTGCCGTTCTGGTTGTTCGCGTAGGCGTAGCCGGTGAAGAATTCGCCGGGAAGATTGTAGGGGCCGGCGGCTTTGCCGTTCCGGCGCGAATCGGGGAAGAGCGTCTCCACATACAGGCCATCCTCGGTGTAGAGCACGAGGCCCATGCGGGATTGATCGACCTGCGTGACGAGGCCGCCAATCGGCGCCTGCACATTGATCGAGCCGTAGACTTCCCCTTCATCCGCGGTGCCGTGCAGCGCCACGCGCCCCACGCGCCAGGCGAGCCGGTAGCCGCCTTTGCCATCCGGCACATAGCGCGAGAGTTTTTGCTGCGCGCCAAAATTCGCGCCGATATCGGGACCGCGCGCATTGACATAAAAACCATCCTTCATCGAGCCCGCGACCATCGCCCAGGCGGAGGAGAAGCGGTCGCCGATTTCGTTGCCGCCGAAGGTGGCGGGGACGGCGCCTTTCTGCCGGGCTTCCAGCACGGGATCCGTGAGCAGTTTTTTCCAGCCATCCGCGGCGTAGACCGGATTGCCGTGCGTATCGAACGACTCCGGCGCGAGCCGCCAGACATCGGCGGTGCCTTCCTGGATGGCCACGATGGATAGGTCTTCGAGCCACGAGTCGCCCCAGTAGCGTTGCGTGCCAGTTGGCGGCGTCATGAGGTGCGCCTTGTATTCGCTCTCCTGCACCTGACCGTCGCCATTTTCATCGCGCCAGAGATAAGTCTTCCGTTCCTTGCCTTCGCCTTCGATCAGGATCCCCGCGGAGGCGAGCCAGCGATCGCCCGCCTCGCGATAGATGAAATCACCGCGGGACCACGCGAGATAGCGGGTGTCGCCGTGATAGTAGAGACGCGGGAAGCTGAAGTGGCGCTGCTGGAATTTTTCGTTGGCCACATTCGGCCACACGGCCTCGGGTTTCCATGCGCCCGTCTCGTAGTTCACCTGGTAGCGCATGAGCCATCCACCGTGGCCCTGGATGTAAATGCGGTCGGGCTGGCGCGGATCCACGGCGTAACCCGTATTCGCATAAGTCAGCGCGCTGGGCCATTCGCGCACGAGCTTGCCATCTTCGGGGTTCCACTCGCTCACCCGGTCGGGGCCTTCCCGCTCCATGATGAGGAGGCGATCGTGCCCTTCCGCATCGCGCCAGCAGGAAATCTTCTCCGGCGCCATGAAGCTCTCCGGGTCACAGCTGGCGGACTTCTGCCCCGCGAGCCGGCCGAAGGTGCGCAGCGGTTTTCCGGCAGGCGAGTATTGATAGACTTTGTTCGCCTTCGCATCCGCGATGTAGATGCGACCATGGCTGTCTACTTCGAGATCGGCGGGAGTGACATCGGCAGGAACCGCGAGGACCTGCTGTAGGGTTGGCGCGGGCACGCCGGCTTTCATCGCCGCCGCGCTCACGGCGAAGCCTTTGCCATCTTGGTGCAGCACCCACAGCTTGTCGCCCCAGCGCGCAACGACACCGAGCGGCCCCGTGACGGCGATCTCGGCCACACGAGTCGCAGTCTCTCCATCGAGCACGACGATTTTGTTGATCAACTCGGCGGTGCTTTCAGTCGGGGAATACCAGTGCTTCTCATCGCGCTCGAGGCGGCCGCGTTCAGCGAGATAAACGAACGACTTGCCGCTGGTCTCATCGCGCCACGCGGCCATCGCGGTGACTTTGCCTTCCGGCAGGTGCACACCCTTGCGGAAGCGGCCATCCTGCGTGCCGAAGCGTTTGCCATCCGTGCGGAAGACGAAGCCTTCATTCTCGCCACACCACGCGGTGACTCCATCGGTGGCCACCACGCGCCCGCCTGCCGCGCCGCCTGAATTGTAACCCATCGTGGCCTGCGCGTAATCGATCGGCTTCCGCAAGTCGGCCATGTAGAAGTTCCGCGCGTTCTCCAGGTACTGGTAACAAAACACCGCCACCCCATTGGCGGCCACGTCCACATCGCCGATGGGGCTGTCCACCGGATCGCCCACGATGATGGGCGGCTTGTTTTCGCCGGGCAAAGCGCGCCAGGGATCCGCGCTGGTGACGTAACGGGGCGTGATCGAGTGCACCTCGCCGTCCACGTCCCATTTCGCGGCGGGCATGTAGATGCCCTTCAGGCCATAAGCTCCCGGCGGCACCGGCATGAAGTTATCATCCAGGCCGTTCCAATTCTCGGTAAACTTGCCGCCGTTTTCTTTCGTAACCGTGCGCACCACTCCGGCTGCGAATTGGCTAATGATCCATTCCGGCTTCTGTGCATCGACAATAGCCAGCGTGACACGATAAGTCTGCGGCAGCGACCCGGTCACTGGCAGTCGGTAGCTGACGGGAACACCGATTTTAGCGTCCTGCGCTATGGCGCAGTAGCCGAGAACGGAAGCAGCGAGAGCGACGAGCCGTATGGCCCAGGAAATAAGGGGGGAGCGCATGAGACGAGGAGAGGGAGCGATGATGCCCGAGCGGGCAGAGCGCCTGTCAAGAATCGTCGCCTGATTCCATCTTCCCAGCAGACCAACCCTCCCAAGGCTTTTGATCGCACTCGGGAGGGACGAAAAACCGGTGTCCTCAGGAGGAGGCGTGGCGTGCCGCGGGCGGCAGGATGATGCCGGGCGCTTGCAATTCTTTCTGCAGCCGTTGGGTCATTTCTTCTGTGCTATCTTCCTGCTCGAAGGCGGCACGGATATTCATGAAGCGATCGATGAGATAAATCGTCGTCGAATGACGAAGATAGAGGGAGCCGTCCGGCTGGTGCAGGATCGAGCGTTGCGCCCCGAAGGCCCGGGAGGTTGCCAGGTTGGTATCGAGCAGCGCCTTCCATTTGGCGGATAAGCGATGCATCTGGACATAGTCCTGCAGTTTCTGAGGATTGTCCCGATCTACATCCAGGCTGACAAAGAATGGGGAAATACGCGCCGCTTGCGTGGGCGGTAATTTCTCGAGGGCGCTCACACATTTTTCCACCGTCGTCGGGCAAGCGCCCTGGCACGTGGTGTAACCAAAAGTGACGAGGGAGAAATCGTTCTGCTGGAAGATATCCGTAGTTACTTTCGCTCCGGCGGAATCCTGGAGCGTCGCCGGCTTTGCGAGTTTCACCGCAGCCACTTCCATGGGCGCCAAATGCGGCGGTGTCCGTGACGCGTGTGGCGCAAAGAAGGGCAGGGGACCCGCGACCACGTTCGCCATCATTCCGCCGTCTTCATGCTCGAGGATGTGGCAGTGCATGACGAAGTTGCCATTGATTTGCGGTCCCTCCGTGAGCGGCAAAGAGAGCCACACCTGCATGCCGTTGGGGATGCTGACGGTATCGACCGGCCCCGAATAGTACGGCTGCCCGACCGATTTTCCGCTGCCTGGCGGCGGCGGCTCGTTCGTCGTGTAGAAGGGATGGCCCTGGTTATCGTCCGGCGGCCTCAAGTTTCTCAGCGGGTTCACGGGGTCGCTCAGCAGGGTGAAACCTTCCACAATGAAATGGACCTGGTGCAGATGGAAATCGTGCCATTCCGGAGTCACATTTTGGATGATCCAATGCTGTGGCTGCCCGGCGAATAACTGCGCGATCGGTGGCTCGTAGTTATCATAGGCATCGGCCGGACCTTTCACATAAGGCCCATGGGAGTCAGCCAGCCGGTAGAGGGAGAATTCCGTAGGCTCCGTGGGTAGAACATGAAGGTTCAGGGGTTGGCCGGTCCTGTCGATACCCGCACCGGCTTCCGCAAACACATACGTGGCGTTGACGGCATGCGTCGGTGGGAATGGCTGCGCGGCGCCGGCAGTGGCCAAAAGGTAAGCCTGAAGGGCGGGCGCGAGCTGAGCCCACGGAGTGACACCGGCAGGTGTGCTTCCGCCAACAGGCGTCATCGTGATCAGGTTCCACGGCGCCGGTCGTTGGTTCACATCGTTGCCCACTTGAAAGTAGAGATCGCCCTGGGTGTTTACGGTCTGGGCGGTCACATTGGCGGTGCCGCCATTGAAGGCCGCCGTGGGGACGACGACGGTGGCGCGACCGGCCGGCGGAATCATGAGCGCATTGGTCAATGGTGAGGGGCTCAACCCACCTGCGGTGGGTACCCCATCCAAGGCCAGAACATAAAAGCCGGCGTTCCCGAGGTTCGTTCCGGTGAAGGTCAAAATGTAGGACATGTTGGCGCTCTGGTTGGTGATCTCCCAGAGCTGATCCGTGGCCCCGTACTGAATGATGTAAGGAGAACCGCCGCCCGTCTCCGCGGAATAGGTGATCTTGCCGTTCACCGACTGTTCCAAGGGGCCGTTAATCGGGCCTAACTCGGGGGTCCAGAAATCCTTGAGGACAAGGAGATGATGCGGCAGTTGCGGCAAAGTCGACTGCACCGCCGTAAGTGTCTGCTTCACCGCGTCCCGCGCAGCAGCGGTCCCAGTACCGAGCAAGGGGGAGAGCCGCTTCTGCAGCGCGCTCGAGTAGGCTGACACGGACCCCTCTATATAGAGCGCTCCCGACAATCCGCAGGTCACCTGCGTTTCGGCTACTCCATGGGCGTGTGCGTGGTACCAGAATGGGCCCGGCGGTTGATTCGTTGGAATGGTAAAGTCGTAAGTGCGGGTTTTACCGGGAGCAGTGGAGAGCACGTAGGGCAGCCCAACGAAATCGCCAAAGGTGCCGGCCACTTGCGCGTGCGGCGAGATTTGCAATCCGTGAAAGTGAAGATTGGTTCTCTGGGTGATCAATCCATTGGCGAACTCGATATGAACCCTGTCGCCCGGTCGCGCGCGCAGAAGCGGTCCCGCGAAGCTGGTAACGTTATGGGTGCTGTCCTGGCAGTAAAAGGCCAGCCGGGGATAAGTGAACTGCTGGGAGGGATCACCGAGGACGGGATTGGATGGCATAGCGGTCCCCCTGGGATCGAGTAACGAATAGACGGCCGACATCTGAACGTTGAGCACGCCATTGGCACTCCGAAATTCCGTGAGTCCATCTTGGGTTGCGGGGTCCTGAAGGATCAACGTCTCGAAGGGAGGTGGTGCCGCGCAGAGAGTTCCAGCCGTCCACAAAAAAAGGCCTGAAAAAACGATGCCCATCCAGTGTCGGGACAAAGCTACGGATGGGGGAGAGGTGCTGCGCATGACAGGGGATCGTCGAGCCATAACCTGTCAGCCTACCATAAATTTTTGTGGTCCACCTGCTTTCTGTTGCTTCCGATTTGCTCGGAATTGCGGTGGAGAGTCCTCTCCGCCTCATCACGGGCCGGTGCCATTGACGGAATAGGCTGGTTGAACGATAGTAGGGCGTTGTCGTTCAGGGCTGCCCGTCATTTCAGTCGGGTCATCTGTCGCTGCCATATTGTGGCGTCCGAAACTGCAGAACACGCGGCCCATGGAAGAAACGACACCCAACACCAAACACATCGCCTTTCTCGGCGACTATATACCGCGTCGCTGCGGTATCGCCACCTTCACGGCGGACATCTGCGAAGCCGTGGCTGCGGAATTTCCGGAAACCCAATGCATCGTCGGGTCGGTGAACGATCGACCTGAGGGATACAGCTATCCGGAGCGGGTGCGATTTGAGATGGCCGAGCAGGAAATCGATTCCTACCGGCGCGCCGCGGACTTCCTCAATATCAACAACGTCGAGGTTGTCTCGGTGCAGCACGAGTTTGGCATCTATGGAGGTGTAGCGGGCAGCCATTTGCTGGAGTTCCTGCGCGAGGTGCGCAAGCCGGTCGTGACGACGCTGCACACCGTGCTGAGCGAACCCAATCCCGATCAGCGGGCGGTGATGGAGCAACTGGATTTGCTCTCGAATCGTTTCATCGTCATGGCAGAGCGCGGTCGCGATATGCTGACGTCCATTTACGGCGTGGACCCGGAGAAAATCGATCTCATCCCGCACGGAGTGATCGATATGCCGTTCATCGACTCCAATTTTTACAAGGACGTCTTCGGCGTGGAGGGCAAGACCGTGCTGCTGACCTTCGGGCTCCTTTCGCCGAACAAGGGCATCGAATATGTGATCGATGCGCTGCCGGCGATTCTCCAGCGGCATCCCAATATCGTCTACATCGTCCTCGGCGCGACCCATCCGAATCTGCTGGCGCGGGAAGGTGAGGCTTACCGGCACAAGCTGGAATCCCTGGCCGAAGAGCGAGGCGTGAAGGATCACGTGATCTTTCACAACCGTTTCGCTACCCTGGAAGAACTGAAGGAATACATCGGCGCGGCGGACATCTACATCACGCCGTATCTGAACGAAGCGCAGATCACTTCCGGCACGCTCGCCTACACCTTTGGCGCGGGAAAGGCGGTCGTTTCGACGCCTTACTGGCACGCGCAGGAACTGCTCGCGGGCGAGCGGGGGGTGCTGGTGCCGTTTCGCAACTCGCAAGCCATCGCCGAGGGAGTGAATCATTTTCTCTCGAATCCGACGCTCATGACGGCGATGCGCAAGCGCGCGTGGAAGGCCGGGCGGGAGATGATCTGGCCGGTGGTGGCCCGGCGATACATGGAGAGTTTCGAGCGCGCTCGGGCGAGCCTCAGTGTGCCTTCGATCGAGATGCGAGCGGTGCGCAAGATCGAAAACGCGAATTACGCGATGCCTCCGTTGAAGCTCGATCATCTGTTCAAGATGAGCGACCACACGGGCATTTTTCAGCACGCGATCTACAACGTGCCCAACTACCACGAAGGCTACTGCACGGATGACAACGCGCGCGCTTTCATCTTCACCGTGCTGCTCCAGGAAATGGGTCCGGCGTTGCCAGAAATCGAGAGCCTGAGCAGCAGCTATCTGGCCTTCCTCTGGTACGCCTTCGACGCGAATACGTGCCGGTTCCGCAACTTCATGAATCATCACCGCGAGTGGATCGAACGCGCCGGCTCGGAGGACAGCCACGCGCGGGCTCTTTGGGCGGTCGGAACTGCCCTCGGGCGCTCGCGAGACGCCGGCCATCGCAATCTCTGCGCGCTGCTATTCCAGCGCGGGCTGCCACCGGTTGCACGTTTCAGTTCCCCGCGCGCTTGGGCTTTTGCGCTCCTCGCGATTCACGAATACCTGCGGACGTTTTCCGGAGACCGGGTGGTAAGCCAGATGCGCGATGTGCTGGCCGGCCAACTCGTGGGCCTTTTCCGCGCGAACTCCTCGCCCGAGTGGCAGTGGTTCGAGCGCACCGCGACGTATGACAACGCGAAGCTCGCGCATGCCCTCATCCTCAGCGGGCATTGGACTTCCGATGGCGAGATGCTCGACATCGGCCTGACCTCGCTGCGCTGGCTGCTCGAAGCGCAGACGGCCGAGGGCGGACACTTCACACCGATCGGGTGCCATGGCTTTTGGGCGCGAGGCGGCCATCGGGCGCGCTTCGATCAACAGCCACTGGAGGCACACGCCATGGTTTCCGCGTGTCTTGAGGCCTACGCAGTGACGCGAGACGAATTCTGGAAGAAAGCGGCGACCCGCTGCTTTGAATGGTTCCTCGGTCGCAATGATCTTGGCCAGCCGCTCTACGATTCCACCACGGGCGGGTGTCGCGATGCGCTCTTGCAGGACCATCTCAACCAAAACGAGGGGGCAGAATCGAGCCTGGCCTTTTACCTCTCACTCGCCGAGCTGTCGCTGGCGACGGGAGCCAGCGGCGAAATCCTGCAACCATGCGCGGCTTAACCATTCAAGAGTGCGGCGTCGAGTTGCGACCGAATAGCGCGCGGGTCCTGATCCGCCCCTTCATTCCCGGCGACACGGCTCGCGTGGTGAATATCATCGGTCGCGCCATGGCGATGAGCGAAGCCGAAATCGAGGAACAACTGGTCGCCGTCACTGAGGAGTTTGGCAGCCGGCACTTGAACCTGAGAACGTTTTGGCGTCGTCACTTCGACCGGGTGAAAGCGCATGTTTTCAGCGGGCGTCCGCTGTCCGAAGCCAGGCAGCTTTACATCGGCGCGCTCTTCTCGGGCGAGTATGCCCTGGAATCCGCGGCGCTCTTTAATCCCTCGATCGTGGCGCACCCGGAT
Source organism: Chthoniobacter sp. (assembly GCA_041287745.1). Classification (GTDB taxonomy): domain Bacteria; phylum Verrucomicrobiota; class Verrucomicrobiia; order Chthoniobacterales; family Chthoniobacteraceae; genus Chthoniobacter. The sequence goes on from JBGGMZ010000175.1 coordinate 21,676, forward strand.
CAGTCCGGACTGGGGGAGGGCGACCTTCGCTTCATCCTCAGCCTGCGCGCCACCGGGGAGGGACACATCTCTTCGATCGAATTTCGTGCGGGGGTCATTCGAGCGGATGGCAGGGTGGAGATGGAAGAGCCGTCGCGTTTTGTTACCGCGCCGGTGCAGAATCCCAACCCGACTTTTCGCAAGACGGTCTTTCTGCACAAGCTGATGGAGATGGGCTTCGAGAATGAATGGTCCACCGAGGTGATGAAATCGCTGCAGGATAATTTCACGCTCAGCGAACTGGAGCACGCGATGCGCCGGTCCGCGCACGGTTCCGGCCCACTGCCGCGCGAAGTGCAGCGCACGACCGAGTGTGTCCGCTGGCTGGCAGAGTCGAATTACGAGGTTCACTTCGATCCCTCAGTCGCTGTTTCCGAACGCATTATTTTTCCGGTTTCCTCCAATGAGAGTAACGGAATGGAAGACGCGCGCTTCGTCCGTTTTGTGGAGGATGATGGCTCGGTGCTCTACTACGCCACTTACACGGCCTACAATGGCCGGGCGATTCTGCCCCAGCTCCTCGAGACCACGGATTTTCTGAGCTTCCGCGTCCGCACTCTCAATGGCCGTGCAGTGCAAAACAAAGGGATGGCTATTTTCCCCCGCCGTATCAATGGTCGTTATGCGATGATCTCGCGGCAGGACGACGAAAATCTTTTCCTCATGTTTTCGGATAACCCGCATTTCTGGAGCGACCCGCAATTGTTGCGCCGGCCCTGCCAGTCGTGGGAGACCGTGAAGATCGGCAACTGCGGTTCACCGATCGAGACGCACGCAGGGTGGCTGGTGGTGACGCATGGCGTGGGCCCGATGCGGAAATACAGCATCGGGGCGCTGCTGCTCGACCTGAACGATCCTTCCATCGTGCTCGCCGAACTGAAAGAGCCACTCTTGCAAGCGGTGGGATCCAATCGCGAAGGTTACGTCCCGAATGTCGCCTACACCTGCGGTGCACTGCTCCACGCGGGGCGATTGGTCCTGCCTTACGGTTTGAACGACACTCTCACGAAGATCGTTTCGATGAGCATCGATGAGCTGCTCGCAAATCTCGTCAGTTCCGTCTGACCGAATTCCATTCCTGTCTGCCTCAGTTGAAAATATTCAGCCTCTCTCATCTACTCGAAATAGCGGCGCAATTGCCGCCCCCTGAGGAGAAGATTAAGATGGGCGCGCGTTACCACACGGTGCTTCGCTTGCCGATTCAAGACTGGGATGCGGTCCGCGACGCCGCTCATCCAGAGCGTGAGTTTGACTCTCACGAAAGCAAGTTCGTGGAATTTGAAATCGTCCCATGGAAAGACACCAGGGGAGTCATTACTCCGCGCTGGGTGCTGCGTGGCTTGGTCGCCATGTAGTCTGTCGCTGCAAAACTCCCGTGTTAGCTATCACAGGATTTTCCAGTCGCGCCGGAAGCTGTCGGGCGACCTGCTGAAGAAAGATCGCCTGGGTCGCGCCCTCAAGGTTTCACTACCGGAGAGGTGATCGGCGTCACTTCGGGCGGGTCGGTCGAGAGCGCATTCTTCAACATCTTCAAAAGAGTTTCGGCTGTATAGGGCTTGGGCAGGAAGTCTCTGAGGCCCAGGCTGGCCGCCTGCGAGCCGTGGCTTTCCACCGAAAGTCCGCTCGTGCCGATGATACGCACCGCGGGATTCATTTTGCGCAACACTTGGACCGTGGCCGCTCCGTCCATGTTCGGCATCATCATGTCCGTGATCACCAAGTCGATTTCCGCCCCGTGGCGGGCATAAATGGCGGTGGCTTCGGCGCCGTCAGTGGCGAGGACGACGCGATATCCGAAAGCTTGAAGCGTCTGCTCCGTGATTTGGCGGACGGCTAGTTCATCATCCACGACCAGAATGAGTTCCCCGTGGCCGCGCGGCATTTCGGCGGCCAGTTTGGCCGCTTCTGCCGGAGAGAATTCCGTCTGCGCAGGGAGATAGACGCTGAATTTCGTACCCTTGCCCAACTCGCTGTAGACCCGGATGAAGCCGCCGTGACTTTTCAGAATAGCCAGCGAAGTGGACAGACCGAGGCCGGTTCCTTTGCCGAGTTCCTTGGTCGTGAAAAAAGGATCGAAGATCTTTTCGATTACCTTCGCCGGCATCCCCGTCCCGGTGTCCGCGACTTGAATGCAAACGTACGGCCCTGCTTTGGCTTCGAGATTCCAACTCAGACCGGCGTAATGTGTGTCGAAGGTAAGATTTTCGGCAGTGAGGGTCAGTGTCCCGCCACGCGGCATGGCATCCCGGGCATTCACGCAAAGATTCAGCAAAACCTGATGAAGCTGAGTGGGATCGCCCAGGACGGTCCAGAGGTCGTGCGGGACGATGGTTCGGATCTGAATGTTCTTCGGGAACGTGTCGTAGGAGATCTTTTCCACCTCTCCGATGAGATGTTTGACCTGGACATCCATGCGCCGGCTTTCGACGCCGCGGGCAAAGGAAAGAAGCTGGCGCACCATATCGGCCCCGCGATGCGCACTGGAGCTGATGATCGAGATCAATTCCTGGCTGCTGGGATCGGTGAACTTCATCTTGAGCAGGTCAAGCGACATGATGATCGGCCCCAGGGAATTGTTCAGATCGTGCGCGATTCCGCCGGCCAGCGTGCCGATGCTCTCCATGCGCTGCGCGCGAAGGGCGTGCTGCTCGAGTTTTTTGCTTTCGGTGAGGTCGAGGATGAAGCACACGCCTTCGTCGGCATTGTCCTCAAAAATCGCGGAACTCAGCAGGATGGGCACGCGCGAACCGTCCTTGCGAATAAACTCCTTCTCGTACGGGACGCAGACCCCCTTGATCCCTATTTCCTCTCTCGCGCGACGGTCGGGCTCCGCGTATTCGTCCGGCGTCATGGCGACCCAATCGAGCTGCCCGGCTTGCAACTCGCTGCGGCTGTAGCCAGCGAGGTTGAGAAAGGCATCATTGGCGCCGGTGATTTCTCCCTTGGTATTCCAGTACATCACCCCTTGGGCGTTCGAATCCACCAGCCAGCGAAAGCGCTCGTCGGAACGTCTCCGTTCCGTGATGTCATGAGAAACGCCCAGAACGAGATTCTGGCCGGTCTCCGCATCGCGAAACGGCGCGCCTTTCATCTCCACCCAGCGAGGTGTGCCTTTCAGCCCGATGATCCGGTATTGCACCGCGCGCCGCTCTCCGCCCGCGACCGCTTCGAGCATGGCGACCACGGCATCGCGATCCTCCGGCACGACCAGTGGGAGCAAGCTCTGGCCGGCTACAGTCTCGAGATTGTCCGCCTCGATGAGTTGCAAACCCGCGGCATTCATCTCGAAAAACGTGGCATCGGGGCCGAGTAACTTCACGCATTCTGGCTCCGCTTCAAAAATGGCGCGCAGCTTGCCTTCGCTCGCTTGCAGCTCGCGCCACTGCCGGGTCAGCTTGAGGTGCGTCATCACCTGCCGGGCGAGAACACGCAGGGCGAGCTCTTGCGGGGCCGTGAGGGTGCGGGGGACGCGATCGATCACGCAGAGAGTTCCGAGGGCGTCGCCCTCGGGGCTGATCAGCGGTGCACCCGCATAGAAACGGATCCCCGGCTCCCCAGTCACGAGCGGGTTTTCGAGAAATCGCTCATCCGCCGTGGCATCCGGCACGATGAATAGTCCGGGTTGGCGCAGGGCATGCGCGCAGAAAGAAACTTCGCGCGGCGTTTCGGCGGCAGTGAGCCCTACTTTCGATTTGAACCATTGCCGCTGCTCATCGACGAGTGAGATTAGGGCGATGGGTGCTTCGCAGATCGAGGCGGCAAGTGCGGTCAGATCGTCGAGCGCTTCTTCTGGTAATGTGTCCAATACGCGATACTGGCGTAACGCCTCCAATCGGCGCCTTTCGTCCAATATCTCATTGCCCGGCATCATCGTGAGTCAAAACCGCCACCACCGCTAGAATGGAGTATATCGTAAAACCTGGTTAGCCAATGTTTCTTTTCCGGACGGAGCAAAGCCGTGTGAACGCATCCAACATCAAGCGTCCCTCCGGGGGAAGAGAGTGTGGCGACGAAGGCGCAGGTCCCGATCTCCCTCGTGACTGCAGATGGCTAGTGTCCTGTCAGCCAAGTGCTTTGCAAAAATCAGGCATGGAGAAGGAAGATCACCACGAAGACGCGAAGGCACGAAGGGGCAAAGAGCGAGGGCAGCTGCTGAGATTGCGCCCACCTTCGTGCCTTCGCGTCTTCGTG
>JBGGMZ010000176.1:0-2582 GCA_041287745.1 Chthoniobacter sp.
AGAAAGCCGAGCGACGAATCGATTTCCTCCTCCAGCACTTCGCCATTGGCCTTGGAAAAGGCGGCCAGCACCTGAATGAGCAGGGGGAGCAGGTTTGGGCTCTCCGTCACCGTGCGAGGCTTGCGCATCCAGCGGCGGCCCACATTTTCCGCCACCCGCTGCACCCGGCGCAGGAGAGGCAGCCCACTAGGCTGCTCACTGAGTTTTTTGGCGTATCCGTGGTCGGAGGTGCTCATGAAGAATTGGCCGGGTCTCTCTTGGGAAGGGCTAAACGGTAAAAAGCGGACGAGTGAAGAAACTCCAAGCTTCATCCTTTCCCCTTCCGATGTCTGCCTTCCAATAAAAAATACTCTCGGTTGACCAAATGTCGATAAGCCCTAGTTTCCTCAGCCGGTTGTCCTCCATTGCACTTGCTGGCTCGTTCAGCTAGCTTGCTTCGTTTCCGCCCGGCAACCTGACAACATTGTAGAATATGGCCCAACCTGATCCGCGCTCACCCAAAGGCAACCGCCCACCGAATGGTACCGGCGGTCCTAGTGAACCCACTTTTAACTGGAAGGGGCTCCTGCTCCTCGCCGCTGCCATCGGTCTCTTCGTTCTCGCTTACGTCTTCAAAAACGGACCGATCGAGAACGTCGTGCCTTATCCGCAGTTCGTAAAGCTGCTCGATGAAGACCAAATCGTGAAGGAGAAGGGCATCGATCTCGTCTCCGAGCCCGGCAGCGCCACTGACTACCTCGTGGGCTTCAAAAAGAGCTCACAGCCCAACGGCCAGCCCGAACGCTTCAAGACTCAGGTGAACCTGCAGTTCAACAAGGACCTCCAGTGGATGCTGGAGGACAAATACAAGATCGCCGTCAGCCCGAAATCCGACAGCAATCTCTTCCTGAACACGCTGCTCGGCATGACGCCGATCCTGCTTTTCCTGCTCATCCTCTATTTCTTCTTCCGCCAGCAGATCCGCATGGCCGGCAAGGGCGCGCTGAATTTCGGCAAGTCCAAGGCCCGCATGCTGTCGCGCGACAAGAACAAGATCACCTTCAAGGACGTGGCCGGTGTCGAGGAAGCCAAGGAAGAAGTGACCGAGATCGTCGAATTCCTGCGCGACCCGAAGAAATTCCAGAAGCTGGGCGGCCGCATCCCGAAGGGCGTGCTCATGGTCGGCTCGCCGGGCACGGGCAAAACGCTGCTCGCCCGCGCTATTGCCGGCGAAGCAGATGTGCCGTTCTTCTCCATCAGCGGTTCGGATTTCGTCGAGATGTTCGTCGGCGTCGGCGCCAGCCGCGTGCGCGACATGTTCGAGCAGGGTAAGAAGTCCGCGCCGTGCCTCATCTTCATCGATGAAATCGACGCCGTGGGCCGTCACCGCGGCCATGGCATGGGTGGTGGCCACGACGAACGCGAGCAGACGCTGAACGCGCTGCTCGTCGAGATGGACGGCTTCGACACCCAGGAAGGCGTCATCATCATTGCCGCGACCAACCGTCCCGACGTTCTCGACCCCGCGCTACTGCGCCCCGGCCGTTTCGATCGCCAGGTCACCGTCCCGCTGCCCGACGTCAAGGGCCGCGAGGAGATCCTGCGCGTGCATGCCAAGAAGGTGAAGCTGGCTGAGGACGTCGATCTTTCTGTCACTGCCCGCGGCACGCCCGGTTTCTCCGGTGCCGAGCTGGCGAATGTCATCAACGAAGCTGCTCTTATCGCCGCCCGCCGTGGCCTGAAAGCCGTCACGCAGGACGAGTTTGAAGAGGCCCGCGACAAGGTGCGCTGGGGCCGCGAGCGCCGCAGCCTCGCCATGAGCGACAAGGAAAAGGAAAACACCGCTTATCACGAAGCCGGTCACGCTCTGCTCTGCGAGCTGGTGGACTACATGGATCCGCTGCACAAGGTCACAATCATTCCTCGTGGTCCGTCGCTCGGTTCCACGATGTATCTGCCGACTGAAGACAAGTACACCCACCGCAAGCGGGAGCTGCTCGATCGCCTCGTAGTCATCATGGGCGGACGCGTGGCGGAGGAATTGATCTTCGGCGACGTGACCAACGGCGCCCGTGGCGACATCGGCCAGGCAACGAATATCGCCCGCAAGATGGTGTGCGAGTGGGGCATGAGCGAGAAGATGGGCATGGTCGAGTACGGCCAGCATGAAGACCACGTCTTCCTCGCCCGCGATCTTGGCCACGCCCGCGAATACAGCGAAGCGACGGCTCTGGAGATCGATACGGAAGTGCGCAAGCTGTGCGACGACGCCTACGTCCGTGCGGTTAAGCTGCTCACCAACAACCGCAGCAAGCTGGAAGCCATCGCCAAGGCCCTGCTGGAATACGAGACGCTGGATCGCAAGCAGATCCTCGAGATCATCGAGCATGGCCGCCTGCTCACTCCGCCGCCTTCGACCAAGCCGCCGCGCGCGGAACCGCCACCGCTCACCCGGTCGCAGGGCACGACCATCGCCCCGGATTATCCTCCGGGCCTGACCGAAGCCCCAGCATAGAGAAAAGGATGAAGGCGGAAGGGTGAAAATCCTTCGGCAGATCGTTCCTCTCGATTAGAAAAATCTCAAGCGGCGCAGTCTTACGACT
>JBGGMZ010000177.1:0-6120 GCA_041287745.1 Chthoniobacter sp.
CATCCACCACGGCAAAGAACACAACCCGGGGCAAGAAGTGAAGGTAGCCCGGATCACGGCCTTTGTCGTCGGCGCGGTCTCCATCGCGCTGGCCATCGCCCTTGGCCCTAATGCCAATGTCGCTTTCCTCGTAGGTCTCGCCTTTGCCGTCGCGGCCAGCGCCAATCTTCCCGTGATCATCTTCTCGATCTTCTGGAAGCGCTTCAACACAGCAGGCGCCATGGCTGGCCTCATCGTGGGGCTCATCGCCTCCATCGGCATCATCCTCATCAGCCCCACGATCATGACGATCGACGCGCCAACCGTCGCCGCCAGTGCACGTCATCTCATCCAGGCAAAAGCGATCTTCCCGCTGGAGAATCCCGGCATCATCTCGATCCCGCTCGGTTTTCTTGCCGCGATCATCGGTACGCTCTGCAGTCGTGAGCCTGGTGCTGAAGCCAAGTTCACCGAGCTGACCGTCCGCGCGAATACCGGCCTCGGTGCGGAGAAGGCGTCGGCGCATTAAGCGTAGTCATCGCAGCGCGCCGTCTCGTGCTTTTAACCCCGTCAGGATCGTCAAGACCAATAGCCGATTGGCCTTTCAGCTTCTGGCGGGGTTTTTGTTTGTCGCTGCCGTAGTCATCGTAGGAATATTCTTCCCCACCGGCGGGGTAGCCAGACGGGGTCCGATGATCGTAAGCCTGTCCAATGCGAAGCAACTCGCTACGGGTTGCAGGCTATACGCGATGGACCACGGCGGGCGGTTTCCCGTCCATCTCGATGAACTGGTCCCCGACTATATCACCGAGATAAAGAGTCTGCGTGGCATCGTCGGAGATTCGGCCGACACGCCACTTTACACCTACGACTGGCTGTATTTCGGAGCAGGATTCACCGACAACAATCCACCAAAGGTATTGATTGCTTCACCACATATTACCGGGGCTGTGCGCAAGCCGCCGAAGCGTGTTGTGATTCTCGGTGACATCTCCGGCCGTATCTTCACCGAAAACGAATATCAGAAGATATTGTCTGAAACCGTTCGCCAGATGCGCGAATTGGACGATCGCCAGCACCCATCGCAACCGCCGTCTGCCAATTCACCCGCAAAGTAAAAGCGCTGTCGTTGTTGGTCTTCGCGGCTTCGTTGTTATATTGGCGGCCTGTGTCCGCGATTCGGCATCTCTATTTCCACATCCCTTTCTGCCCGAAGCTGTGTCCTTACTGCAGCTTCTACGTTGAGACGGGTTCGAAGAACAAAACGACCCGTTTTCTGGACGCGTTGTTACGTGAGGTGGAAGCGGCCCGAGCGACGTATGATTTGCAGCCGGAGACGATCTACTTTGGTGGCGGCACTCCAAGTGCGCTGACTTGTGAGCAGTTGGAATACCTGCTCGGTGGGCTGCGTGAACGTCTGGATCTGCGTGCATTGCGCGAATGGACCTTCGAGGTGAATCCGGCGACGGTACGGGCGGACAAGGCCCGGGTGTTACGCAGTGCCGGGGTATCGCGGATCAGCCTCGGTGTGCAATCGTGGGACGACGGACTGCTGAAAACGCTGGGGCGCATTCACGATGCCGAACAAGCCACGCAGACCTTCGACGTGTTGCGGAAGGCCGGATTCGCCAACATCAATATCGACCTCATGTTTGCCGTTCCTGGCCAGACATTGGCGCAGTGGCAGGCCACTCTAGATCGTACGGTGGCGCTCCAGCCCGAGCACGTCTCATCCTATTGCCTCACGTATGAGGAAGACACCGAGTATTTCCGGCAACTTCAGCTCGGCACTTTTCGTCAGGATGATGATCGCGACGCCGACTTGTTCGAGACGACGATCGATATGCTGACTACGGCCGGATTCGGCCACTACGAGATTTCCAATTACGCCCGCCTGGGCTTCGAGTCGGCCCACAATTTCGCCTACTGGCGCGGGGCGGATTATCTCGGGTTTGGACCCAGCGCATTTTCGACCGTCGGTCTACAGCGCTGGCAGAATATCCCCGACAGCGCCGCCTTTATGGACAAGGTATTGGCGGATGAAAGCTCGACCGGCTTCACGGAAGAACTGACTGCAGAGACGCGCACGGGCGAGATCGCAGCCTTCGCCGTACGCACACGCGAGGGCATTGCCACCGATGCACTCCATCGCTGGAGTAAGGAGATGCAGGAATTCCATGAGCTCGGCTTCCTCGAAAATCGCGGCGACCGCACGGTCCTGACGCGCCGGGGCAAGCTCATGGCGGATTCCGTTGCGGAAGCTTTCGTTTAGCCTCCTTCAAGATGGATTATGATGTCGCGATTGTGGGCGCCGGGCCGGCTGGCTCGACTTGCGCCGCATTTTGCGCGCAAGCGGGACTGCGAACGCTGCTTCTCGAAAAGGCGCGCTTCCCTCGCGACAAGGTCTGCGGCGATTGCGTTAATCCCGCGTGCTGGCCGGTACTCGATCGCCTCGGTGTAGCGGAGCGCGTACGTGCCCAGCCTCATGCGCGATTGGCCGAGGTGGCCTTCGTCAGTCCGCGAGGACGCACGCTTCGTATTCCCCTCGCCGCGTCGGACCTTGGCGAGATCGCCATTACACGCCGTCTCTTCGATGCAGTTTTGCTCGACCGCGCTCGCGAACTTGGGGCCGAGGTGTGGGAAGATGCGCCCCTCACCGCCTTGGAAAAAGGCTGGCGACTGCAAACATCACGCGGCGAGTTTTCGACCCGCTATTTGATCGCTGCGGACGGTCGCAACTCCACCGTCGCGCGCATCCTGGGGCTGTTACCAGCGGCTACGAAAGACCGCATCGGTCTACAGACCCACCTGCCGAGGCCGCCGGAAATGAGCCAGCGCGTGGCCATGCATTTCCTGCCGTTTGGCTATTGCGGGATGAACGATGTGGGAAATGATCTCTTCACTCTCTGCCTCGTTGCGCAGCCGAGGCATTTGCCCGATCTGAAATCCTGGGCAGGAGATCGTTTTGACATTCCTGCCGACACGACCTGGCGCACCATCACCCCGCTCAGTCGCGCGCCCATTTCCGCAGTGCATGAGAATCTCCTCGTCATCGGAGACGCGGCGCGGGTGGTGGAACCTTTCACCGGCGAGGGCATCTACTACGCGCTCGCCTCCGGGGAACTTGCCGCGCGCCATTTGTTGGCGAGCGACCTCCCCGGTTTTGCCGCGGCTCACGCGCAGCTCTATCACGGGCGGTTGTGGCTCAATGAATTCGCCCGCGCCGCCGTGCTCCGGCCGTGGCTCGCGAATGGCATCCTCGAATTCGCGCATCTCTTTCCGCAAGCACTGCAGTTTCTCACCCGCAAAGTGATCGGCCCTGCTGCGAAGGCAACCTAGCGTCCAATCAAGGTCAGCAGGTGCGGGCCAAACACCAGCAGGCCTATGACGACCGATACGACCGCTGCGATCAGGACTGCTCCGGCTGCGACGTCCTTCGCGCGTCCCGCCAATGGATGGACCTCAGGTGATGCAAGATCGACCACGGCCTCGATGGCGGTGTTTATCGCCTCCGCGACCAAAACGAGTGCGATGGCGCCGCTCACCGCACACCACTCCCCGGCGGAAATATGGAAGGCAAATCCCGCGCCAACTACCGCCAAGGCCACCATGGCATGAATGCGGGCATTCGCCTGCGTACGGAACAGGACCATCACACCACGCCAAGCCCAGCCAAAACGCTGGCAAAGTCGTTGCCACGCCGAACCGGTCGCTCGCGGGGGCGTGTTCATAGCCGGATGCGGCTACTTCTTCTCGGGGAAGATCTGGATTTTCGAAGCTTCACCCGGCTTGGCAGCCTCGGGAGCCGCAGGCGCAGCTTCCTTGCTGGGAGCGGCTTCCTCGCCGTGCTTCGCTTCGCCCTTTTCTTCGTGGCCTTCGTGCTCCTTGGAGTGTTCACCGAATTGCGTACGGCCTTCTTCCGGCGCGTCAGAAACCGGGTGCTTTTCGCAAGCATTGGCGAGAATCGCGAGGGCAACGATGGAAAGGACGGAAAACCATTTCATAGATTAGCGGGCGGAGGCTAGCCGCCTTGCGCGGCGATGCCAGCGAAAAGATACGCGTTTCAAGCGCCTTTGTAGCTGCAACGCGCGGTCGGGGTCTCGTGGATGACGATTTCGGCCAGGCCGGGGCACTGGGGCGCAAGCTTCTGCCAGAACCAGGCAGCCATGTTCTCGATGGTAGGATTGGACAGGCCGGGGATCTCGTTGAGATAGCCGTGGTCCAGGTCGACCAGAAGCGGACGCATAGCCTTGCTGATCTCCGCGTGATCGTAAAACCAGCCGGTCTTCGGATCTACTTCGCCCTCGACGCTGATCTCCACCTTGAAGCTATGGCCGTGCATCTGCCGGCATTTATGGCCCTCCGGTGCGTTAGGCAGCGTCTGGGCGGCTTCGAAGGTGAAATCTTTGGTCAGGCGAACTTTCATGATTGGCGATTCCGATTGTCGATTTTCGATTGCTGGAGCGCCAGCAGAAATCGGTACTCATCCATTGGCGAGCGACAGTGCTTACACGCCCTTCTGCTTCGGGTCCCAAATGAACTTGTGCATCTGCAACTGGAAGCGCACCGGCAGCTTGTCCTCGATGATCCAATCGACGATCTGCCTCGGCTCGATACGACCGAAGATGGGTGAAAAAAGCACTGTGCCGCAGCGGTTGGCCAGGTCGTGTGTGCGCACTTGTTCGCGCGCCCATTCGTAATCTTCGCGGGAGCCTATGACGCATTTCACCTCATCTTGTTTCCTCAGGTGCGGAATGTTGCTCCATAGATTTCGGGCGCACTCTCCGCTGCCCGGGGTTTTCAGATCCATGATGCGGTGTACACGCGGATCGATTTGGGAAATATCGTGCGCGCCACTCGTCTCGATTAGCACCGTACGTCCAGCGTCGCAGAGCGCAGTCATGAGCGGGAGCACATTTTTCTGGAGCAGCGGCTCGCCACCCGTGACCTCGACCATCGGCGAATCGAACTTCAGGACATCATCGATTACTTCAGTGACCGGACGCTTTTTACCCTCGTAAAAGGCGTATTCCGTATCGCAATAGGTGCAGCGCAGATCGCAGAAGGTGAGCCGGACAAATACGCACCGCCAGCCCGCCCAGGAGCTCTCTCCCTGGATGGATTCGTAGATTTCGTTGACGGTGAGTTTCGGCGTCGGGTCGGACATCGGGGCGGGCAAGTTATGCAGGATTTCGCCTTTGAACAGGACGAACACGCGGCCATGCGCTGCGAAAAATCCTGTTCATCCGCAGAATCTCGTTAATCCTGTCCCTCCTTTTTCAAGCCATGCCCAACCGAATCGACCAAAAATTCGCCGACCTCCGCGCTGCGAAGAAAAAAGCGCTTATCGCCTATATTTCTGCGGGCGACCCCAATCTCGACGCCACGCGCGAGCTCGCTTGGGCGTTTGAAAAGGCCGGTGTCGACCTCCTCGAGCTGGGCGTCCCCTTCTCTGACCCGCTGGCCGATGGCGTGGTCAATCAACTCGCCGCCGCCCGTGCCTTGGAAGCCGGCACCACTGTCCCAGGCGTGCTTAAGACGGTGCGCGAGATCCGCGAACGCTCGCAGCTCCCCATCGTGCTCTACACCTACATGAATCCGATCTACCGCTACGGGTTCGAAGCCTTTCACCGCGACGCGGAAGCCGCCGGCGTCGACGGTCTGCTCATTCTCGATCTCCCGCCCGATGAGGACACGCAGAACGCGGAACTTTCCCAACACACCGGGCTCAAGCGCATCCGCCTCATCGCGCCGACCACGCCGGAGAAGCGCATAGCCCAGCTCACCACCGGGGCGAGCGGCTTCATCTACTACGTGTCGCGCGAAGGCGTGACCGGCGAGCGCGCCGAGATCGCCAGTTCGCTACCGGAACGTGTCGCCGCCATCCGCGCCACTACGCCACTGCCCATCGCTGTGGGCTTTGGTATTTCCAATCCGGACCACGTCCGCCAGGTCGCCCAGCATGCCGACGCTATCGTCGTCGGAAGCGCCATCGTCAAACAGATCGCTGAATTCGGAAAAGACCCGACGCTCGTCGCAAAGCTCGCAGCTTTCGTCCAGCCTCTGGCCGAAGCAGCGCATACCTGATCGCGGACGACGATTTCCGGCGAGACGATAGGCTCATCGCTCCACTACCATCCA
>JBGGMZ010000178.1:0-27534 GCA_041287745.1 Chthoniobacter sp.
CGAAAGAAGGAGGCGAGTTGCTCATCGTGCCAAAGGACCTTACGATAACGAAGGAAACTAGGGATATGCTGAAATCTGGCGGCTTCTTCCGCTCAGGCGTCCCTGGACCCGATTAATGCGAAGGAGCGCAGTTGAAGCTTACAACAGGAGCGAGCAGACTTCGGGCTGACGACCTTCTTCTTCTCCGATCCGCCTTATACCGGGTGCGGAGACTTGGGATACAAGCCATGTTCCGACGTCGACGTGCTGCGGTCCCGCGAGTTGCTTTTTTGGAACACTATCGCGCGGGGCGTGGGACTAAACACAATCGAACTGCTCTGGACCTACCTGCTTACGCCCAGATCTTCTTCCACCACTTCACGACCGGATCCACGTCGACGTCGCGGGCTTTTTCCACGGCTTGCTCGACGGCTTCGCGGACAGCGTCACTGCTGTGGGCGTAGACTTTCTTGCCGCGTTTGACGCCAGTGGCGAGATTGCTGGAGAGGGCGTCGCGCAAATCGTCGAGGGCATCCTGCCACCGCTCTTTGCGCGGGGCGGGTTCGATCATGCGGGTGAGCACGCCGATGGCAAAGCCGATGCCCAGGGCGGTGAGGACGGCGGGCACGGGATTGGCCCGGATGCAGCTGTCGGTTTCGCGGACGAGTTCTTGGGCGCGATCTTTAGCTTCTTGCGTATTCATAGTGGTATGAGCCGGGAAGGGCTGGGTTGAGATGGGTGTCGGATGGCGGTAGTAGCGGGCTGGCTGGATGGCTCACGGCGGAGCTCGGCGGGTAGGCAGCGGCAGTCGACCGGGGCCACCCGCGGCCAAATGCTTACTTCTTTTTCTTCTGAACTTCCTCGTAGAGGCGCACGGCACCCAGGACGAGGAGGAGCGGTCGGGCGAGGGCGAAGGCGAGCCGGATGAGGCCGGAGATGACGCGGCCGACCGGGAGGATGGTGAGGAGCACGCCGGCGAAGAGCGCGATGCCCACGGCCTTGGCGGGGTCTTCGCGTACGAGTTTCTCGGTGTGAGAGGTGAAGTCGTCGACGGTCTTGCGCCAGTCGCCGCAGCAGTTGCCGGATTGCGTGGTTTCGTTCGAATCGTCCATAAAAAGCGGGTGGGTAAGGTGCGGCACAATTGCAGCCGAATGTGTGACGGCTGGCAATCTCTTGCCGTACCCACCTTGATTACGTTGCAGGGGTCGGAAGCGGTCGCTTGCAAAGGAATGAAAAATATACGGTTGGCAAGCGGAGGGCTTTTGCTATCTTGCGCGGCTCCTCTTCCAAAAATGGTGGCCATAGCTCAATGGTAGAGCTCCAGATTGTGGTTCTGGTTGTTGCGGGTTCGAGTCCCGTTGGCCACCCCATTTTTGTTCCCCCGCGAAGGGGGACGGTGGGACAGAGGCATGCTCGTTTCGGGGTTCTCCGCCGAAACCTGATTAATTAGCCACGGATGAAACACGGATGGAGCGAGCCGGGATGGAATCACCGATGTGCTGCGACAATTCTTCCGAGGCGAACGGATCCGCCGACTCCTCGTCCTTTCCTCATCCGTGTTTCATCCGTGTCCATCCGTGGCGCTCAATTGCATCGTTCGGCTCAGTAGGAGCGCTTTGCGGGACGGGTTGCGCCCGACTTCCATACCCGTTCCCCATCGGTCCTATTCACCCAATCCGTCCTATGGGAGGAATGGGGGAAGGCTGGGAAGAATAGGATGACCTTACGGGGTCGGCTTGGCGGCCGGCGCCGGGGTCTCGGTGGTGGCCTGAGGGGGGCGTTCCTCGGGGAAGAGGACTTTCACCTGAAACTGGTGGCCATCGCTGAAGGTATCGGCGAGCCATTTCTCGACGAAGAGCTGGACCTGCCGGCGGGCGATCTCGCGGACGAGGGGGATGTGCTCGGTGGCGCGGGCGCGCAGGGCCGGGGTGAGGGTGCCCTGGAGGCGTTCGCGCACGGCCTTGTCGTCCTGCCAGACGTGGCCCTCGAGGGTGTAGAAGGTGAGCCGGGAGACATCGGCTGCGGGGGTGCTGGGCTGGATGGGCGGCGGGTAGGCGGTGACGCTGCCATCGGCCTGGGCAAAGTCCCAGGTGCCATTCAAATCGAGGTAGTAGCCGTATTCCACGGGGACGTCGGCCTGGACGACGATCGCGGGCAGGGAGATGAGCCCCCAGGCGAGGCTGTTGCTTTCCTTGCGGCGGAAGGTCTCGTGCTCATCGAGAGTGGCGACCTGGAGGCGGGTAAAGCCGGTGAGCTTGATGGAAGAGCTGAGAAATTCCTCCCGCACGGTCTGGCGCTGGAAGCCTTTCGCCACGGTGGAGGCTTGCTGGCCGACTTCTTTGACGAGGGTGACGCCGCGGTCGAGGGTGGCGGCGGGCGCACTGGCGATTTTGTGGAACAACCACAGGCCGGCACAGAGGATCATGGCGGCCAGGCCGAGCATCGCGACAGCCCATGGCCAGTGGCTCCGGGGCGCAGCAGGCGGCGCAGATGGGTGGGCGGGCGGCATGAGAAGGCGGTGGTGCTGTGCTATCCCACAGAGAAGCCTCGGGGTCAATGTGCGGCACTTGGCGTTTGCCGTAGGCTCCGCTTGCATGCATAGAATGCGCGTCCGCCCCCGAAATGAATCCGCTCGAACAGCGCATCAAATACAAATTTCGCAATTCGCTGCTCTTGGCGGAGGCGCTGACGCATCCCAGTCTCGGGCATGAAACGCAGCGGCATCACTTTGATAATCAACGGCTTGAGTTTCTCGGCGACGCGGTGCTGCAGCTCATCTTCACGGAATATCTGTTCGATCAATTCCCAAGCTTGAGCGAGGGGCAGCTGACGAAGATCCGGGCGCGGATTGTCTCGCGCGAGGGTCTGCGGGTGCTGGCGGAGCGGATCGGCGTGGGAAAATACCTGATGATGGGGCGCGGCGAGGAGTCGAGCGGCGGGCGCGAACGGGCGTCGACGCTTTCGGATGCGTTTGAGGCGCTGATCGGGGCGATGTATCTGGATAGCGACTTCGTGACGGTGCGCCGGGTGGTGCTGACGGAATCGCGGGATATGCTGGACGACCTGGAGGTGGATCCGCCGGATACGAATCCCAAGGGGCGGCTGCAAGAGCTGCTCCAGGCCATTTCGCCGATCAGCCCGACGTATCCGATCATCGATCAATCGGGGCCGGAACATCAGAAGCTCTTCGTGGCCAAGATCGTGTGGGATGGCCGGGAGCTCGGCGTGGGCGAAGGGCGCAGCAAAAAGGAGGCGGAGACAGCGGCGGCCCGCGATGCGCTGGCCAAGGAGTTGTGGAATGGGCGGGCGGGCCATGGCGCGAAGGCTGGGCCCGATTCCAAGGGGGCGGCAGACGACCAATCGAATTCCCAATAACTACCCAACAACTGTGAATGACTGGCCAATAAACCGGGGGAGACCCGACCTATCGGCATCGGTTGGTGGGAAGTGGTGAACTTATTCGCAGGGTCAAATCGACGTGGAACCCTGCTATTCCTTAAGTGGAACGGAAAGCGGATCGGTTATTCACACGATTAAGAAGAAGAGATAGTCTGCCAAAAATATTTTCTTTCATCAGTACGCAGTGAACAACTTTGGATTTGGGAGACAAACGAGCACGAGGTCTGGGAAAGAAAACGAAATCTCGTCTCGCACTCGAGGTGAGGTGAATCGCAACTTCGATCGAGCACATCGTGCAAGAGGCCAATAAATAGCAGTACGCGTTTCCTCGTGCATGGGTGCACACTCTGGGAAATGAGCTCTTCGACGGAAACCTGATGTGGCGGAAGGAGTTGCGCTTACGGCATTTAGCGCAATAGCAACGGAGGAGCGGGCGCAACGTGCCGCGGCGCCAAAAAGCGCTTGGGGAGTCGAACGAGGTTGGCGCGATTTCCGCTTTGATAAAATTACCAACCAACCGGTCTGCCATGTACGCCTTCGACGAACTCTGCGACGATCAAGACACCCCGTTCTGTTACCTCCTCGGCATCGTAAAACGAATGCCCAGAGAGAGCAAAATGAAGCCCGAATTCTTCACCGCGGAATTCGAATGGATAATGAACGTGGAAGATCAGGCAGAAAACGTCAAAGATACGCAAAAATGCAGCCCTTTAATTAAAACCCACGTGAAGCCTTCCGCGCCGCTCACGCTCACGCCGGGTTGGTCGCCGTTCCCGCTCGCGTTCGGAATTCTGCCCAATTGCATCCGCCACGGGTGCGAGCGCGGGCAGGTGCACAACTCGGCATTCGCTATATGGAAGCCGGAACTCAAGGTCGGCGAACACAAGCTCCTGGACGGGGAAGGTCACGTGCGTGCGACGTGTGCACGGCATGTGTCGGAGCAAGACCTCGAGTTTGAGAACGTGCACGCCCGCCATTTCTTCTGGTTGCTGGAGATGACCGTGCAGCGTGCACGAGAGATGAAGAAGGCCGTGATCCTCGCGGGTGTTCCCGGCTTTTCCTACGGCAATGCCGTGGCCAACGAAATGCCGGCGCATTCGCGACTGCGGCTGTTGCAGGCGGGTTATCTTTACCCTTCGAGGGTGCCGCAAGCCGCCCATCTGCAAGAGCAGGCGTATTGAGAGGCGTTTCGAAAACGTGAATGGCCGGAGCTGACCCTACGTCGCCTTGGCGTAGCACTGGTTGTTTTCCTCCAGGTCCTTGATGACCGTGCAGAGGTAAACCGGGTGTGGGTGAATGCCGCGATACTTGGTGATCTCGGATTTGTTCAGCACCTTGAAGCCGTAACGCTCGAACATCTTCTCGCTGCGCCGGTCCTGGAAGACCACCATCTGGCCGTAGACGCGCTTTTCCCCGTGCTCGTGCAGGTACTGCAGATACGAGTCCGTGAGCAGGCGGCTCTTTTGCAGGTCGCGGGCGTCGGGCAGGAGATTGATGTGGAAATGGGCAGTGCGGCGAGGCGAGGCGGGCACTTCGCGCCAAGCCGTGCGCAGGATCCATTGAACGAACTTCTTCGAGGCCGCGCTGTAGTTCGGGTAGCGGAAGATGCCGCGCAGGAAGAGGCTGATGTTTTGGTAAAAGCCGTAGCACTGCTGCCGAAAGGGAAAGCGCGAGCCGAGCAGGTAGCCGCGGATCTCGCCATTGATCAGGAGCACGAACGAGGACTCGGGCTCCCAGTCGGTGTAGTAGGCCGTCAGGTAATCGGAGAAAAGCTCACGATCCTCGAAGACAGGATCGATGGGGTTGCCGAGGAAACCGGTAGCGCAGCAGAGCTCGCGCACCCGCGCGCGGTCGGCGGAGTGAAACTTCCGAATTTCGAATGATTTTCCTTCGGTCATGAGCGGGGCACGTAGTCTTGGATCACTTCGTGGTAGACGTCAAACATGCGTGTGAAAACCTGCGTCCACGAGTATTGCGCCGCGACGCGGCGACTGGCCCCTGCCCCGGTCTTGGAAAGATCTTCGCGGCTCATCTGCTCGATCGCGGTCGCCAGCGCTGCCGCGGAATTTTCGCGTGCCCAGAGCGTCTGGTCGCTGTGGATGATGCGATCCATGTAGCTCCCGTGAATGCCAATGACCGGCGTGCCGCACGCTTGCGACTCGATCGTCACGAGCCCGAAGGTTTCCTGCACGCCGGGATGCACGAAGAGATCGGCCGCGCGATAGAGCGCAGCGAGACGCGAGGCCTCGGCGCAATAGTCGAGCCACGTGACGGCGCCAGCGTCGCGCTGCAAGGCGAGCAACTCGGCTCGTTGCAGACCATCGCCCACGACTAAGAGATGAAAGCGCCGGGGGTGTTGCTCCACGAGCTGGCGATAGGCCGCAAAGAGAGTCTGCGTATTCTTTTCCTGCGCGAGGCGGCCCACGTAGAGCAGCAGCGTGCGGTCGTGTGGAATGGCAAATTCCCCGCGCACGTCTTCCGCCGGCGCAGGCTGGGGATGAAAGACGGCGGTGTCCACGCCGAGATCCGTGTGAGCGAGATTGCGCACGCCCCACGAGGCGAGCAGGGCGCCCAGTGCGGGCGACGGCACCAGCGTGCGCTGGAACCGATTGTAGAGGCTGCGGACATAACGCCGCGAAAAATCCATGAACATCTCCGTGACCAGTGGTCCGCAGTATTTGCGCGCCGTGCGCACATAAGCCTCAGGAAAATGCGAGTGGTAAAAGCCCACTACCGGAATGCGCAGCGCCGTCCCGGAGTGCACCGCTTTCCACGCCACCTGATACGGATCGCCGCTCTCGATGAGATCCGGACGCTCACGGGTGAGCACGCTCTCGATTGCCTCCAGGCGCACCAGGAGGCGATAGCGCGAAGTGCGCGAGATGAGCGGCGACTTGATGGTGTAAACGCGAGAGCGTTCGCTGGTGATCACTTCATCACGCTCCCCGGGGATGATGAGCACGTGCTCGTCATTTTCCGTGCGCTCGCGGATGTGGCGGACCTTTTCCGAGACATACCGTTTCACGCCTCCGCTCACCGGCGAGTAGAATTGCGTGAGATCGCAAATCTTCACGCGAAGCGAAGGAAATAAAACGCAGAGGCGCAGAGGCGCAGAGATTCGAAAACCCGAGGTTGGGAAACTCTCTGCGTCCTCTGCGCCTCTGCGTTTGTCCCCACGGCACCGCGGACTTCTCCCAAAGCTTCGAATCTGCGTTTCAAAATAGGGAACTCAGTGCTCGAAATGCGCGAGATACTTCTCGGCGTCGAGCGCTGCCGCGCAGCCCTGACCGGCTGCAGTGATCGCCTGGCGATAGACGTGGTCGGCCACGTCGCCCGCGGCGAAGACGCCGGGCACATTGGTCTTCGTGCCTTCGCGCTGCAGGAGGTAGCCATTCTCGTCCATGTCGAGCTTGCCCTTGAAAGGGGTCGTATTCGGCGTGTGACCGATCGCGACGAAGACGCACTTCACCTCGAGCTCGCGTTCGGTGCCACTCACGGTGTCGCGGATTTTTAGCGCCCGCATCTCGCCGTCGGCATCGGCAATGTATTCCAGCGGCACGGTGTTCCAGACGGGCTCGATCTTGGGATTCGCCAGGGCGCGATCGGCCATGATCTTCGAAGCGCGCAGGGCATCACGACGATGAATCAGATACACCTTCGAAGCGAATCGCGTAAGGAAGGTCGCTTCTTCCGCCGCGGAGTCTCCGCCGCCGATGACAGCTACCGGCACGTTGCGGTAAAAAGCGCCGTCGCAGGTCGCGCAAGAGGTCAGGCCATGGCCCACGAGCTCCTTTTCACGCGCCAAGCCGAGCCATTTCGCACTCGCTCCAGCCGCTACGATGAGCGTGCGCGTTTCCTTCCATTCGCCATCGATCTTCAGCCGCACAAAGCCGTCCGCCGGCTCGAAATCCTGGACGCAGGCATACTCGAAGCGCGCGCCGAACCGCTCCGCCTGCGACTTCATGTTCATGATCAGCTCGGGTCCATTGATACCCTCGGGAAAGCCGGGAAAGTTTTCCACCAGTGTCGTCGTCGAGAGCTGTCCCCCGGGTTCGTGCCCTTCCAGGACGAGCGGGGCAAAATTCGCGCGCGCGGCGTAGATGGCCGCGGTAAGCCCGGCGCAGCCGGTGCCGACGATGATGACTTTTTCCATAGGGGAGCGCAGTAAAGCGGAGTCTGCCCGACGCCGCAAATGCGGAGTGCAGTTTCTGCACGTCATACTGGAAGGGCGAAAGGCGAAAGGCGAAGGGCGATGGCGGCTTCCGGAGCAGGCGACAGCTTGATGTTGCGAACCGCCTTATCGCTCAGCCGGTACTTCCACCGCCCGCAGGTGAAACGGCCCTCGCCTTTCGCCTACCGCGTTTCGCCCTACCGCGTCTTTACGCAAATTTGCCACAAACAGAGGCTTGCACGGCGTGCCGCAGGCTGCCACAACCAGAGCCTCATGCACGAAGGGAGCATTACTGTTCGCCTGTCCGCCGATCTTCGCGAAGTCGACCGGCTCAATCGCGTTATCCGCCAGTTTGGGGACCTGCATGAGGTGCCTTCCCGGGTGCTTTACGCTGTGAATCTCGCCCTCGACGAGGTGGTGACCAACGTGGTGCGCCACGGCTTTGACGATGCCAAGGACCAGGAAGTCGTCGCCCGGCTTTCCGTAGTCGCCGGCGAGGTTTCGACGGAAGTTTCCGATGGAGGCCGCGCTTTTAATCCCCTCGAGGCTGCGCCGCCCAATCTGGACGCTCCTCTGTCCGAGCGCACGTTGGGCGGTCTGGGAATCCATCTCGTCCGCAGTCTCATGGACAGCGTTGAGTACCGCCGCGATGGCGGAAAAAATGTGCTCACCCTGCGGAAACGAATCCGCTAGTCTACGCCCCGCTTCTCCCACCTGGAGCTATCATGCAGATCAAAGAAAACAAACAAGGCGAGGTCCTAATCCTCACGATCAGCGAACACCTCGACAGTGCGACCGCCACGGTATTTGAATCCCGGCTGCTCGGACTGGTCGACCGTGGCGAGCGTAAAATCGTGATCGATTGCGGCTCCCTGGAGTACGTGAACAGTGCGGGCCTGAAAGTTTTCCTTCTCGCGGCAAAGCGTCTGGAGCCCCTCGGCGGCAAGCTCGTCCTGTGCGCCCTCGCGCCGAGCGTCTTGATGATTTTCGAAATGATCGGCTTCACCCGCATCATGAAGATAGTGCCCTCGCTGGATGATGCCCTGAAGGCACTCGGCGGCGAGGCCGCGCCGGCCTAGGCGCGCCTACCAGTTACCCTTGGAACTCACAACCAATCTCCGGATCCCCTCCGTGGCCGGGTTCGCACTCGTGGCCGGATGAAAGGCACCTTTTCCACGCGATTGATCACGTGGGTCGGAATCCCCGCGGCGCTGGTGCTCGGCTTCGTCGTCTGGAATGCCTCGCGCCGGAGCTTTGATCGCGTATCGGCACAGACCGAGCAGCTCTCTCGACTCACCGCGCGCAGCTATGCCGCCGAGCTGGAGACCGCCCTTAGCCGCGTGCAGAAGATTCCCGAGATGATCGGGCGCACGCTCGAAACCGGCGAGCTGGATACTCCGGAAAAGATCGAGGCCTATCTCCGCCACGTGGTGGAGAAGAATCCCGATATCTACGGAAGCTGCATTGCCTTCAAGCCGAATGGACTCGGCTCGGACATCAATGCCTACGCGCCCTATTTCTATCGTGGGCCGGAGGGGCCAATCTTCGAGCAGCTCGCCAAACCGGATTACAATTACTTCCAGTGGGACTGGTACCGCATTCCTCGCGACGAAGGTCACGCCATGTGGACGGAGCCCTACTTCGACGATGGCGGCGGTAACACGATCATGATCACTTTCTCGGCGCCTTTTCGCCGGGAGGAGCTGTTTTGGGGCATCGCGACCATCGACATTGCCATGTCGGATTTCATGCGCGCCGGCCAGTCGGCCACGGTGGGCAAGACCGGCTACGTCTTCGTTGTCAGCAAGCAGGGGCGCTTCCTTACGTATCCGGACGCCAGCAAGGTCATGCAAGCCACCATCCAGGAGACGGATCCGGTGCTCGGCAAGCACATGCTCTCCGGCGACAGTGGCTTCCTGCGCACGCGCGATCCGTCGTCGGGGCGGCCGGCCTGGATTGCCTTTTCGCCGGTGCACAATGGCGAGCTCTCGCTGGCCGTTGTTTATCCCGAGGATGAAGCGCTGGCCGACGCCCGGCGGCTGCGCAACGAGCTGCTCATTAGCGGCGCCATTGGCATGCTCGCGTTGCTCGGCGCGCTCATTTTCGTCGCCCGCACGAGCAGCAAACCGATTGCCGAGCTCGCTCGCGCAGCCCAACTCGTGGCGGATGGAGACCTCGAGCAGCGCTTGAGCGTGACTGCCCCCACGGAGGAAGTGCGGAACCTGATGAACGCCTTCAACAAAATGACGCGCGACTTGCAAATGCGTATGCAGGAGCTGCGCTACACCACCACGGTGAAGGAGCGTTTCGAGGGCGAGCTGAATGCCGCGCGCAGCATCCAGATGAGCCTCGTGCCAAAACATTTCCCGGCCTTCCCCGGCCGCCCGGAATTCGAGGTGCACGCGCTGCTGCGGCCGGCCCGCGAGATCGGTGGCGATCTTTACGATTTCTACTTCCTCGACGACGAGTGGCTCTGCTTTCTCATCGGCGATGTCTCAGGCAAGGGCGTGCCCGCCGCGCTCTTCATGGCGGTCACGAAAACGTTGCTCAAGGCGAGCTCGTCACGGAATACCCCGATACACGAGATGATCGCCCACGTGAACGACGAACTCTGTGAGCAAACCGACTCCGGTATGTTTGTCTCACTGCTCTATGCGCACCTCAATACGCGCACCGGCGAGGTGGAATTTTGCAACGCCGGGCACCCCTTTCCCTACCTCCTTGCGGCGGACCACACGACCCGCCCGATTGCGGGAGCGAAGGATGTCGCCATCGGTGCCATGTCCGCGCTCGACTATCACACGACCACCCTCCAGCTCACGCCCGGCGACACCCTCTTCTTCTACACCGATGGCGTCACCGAGGCCATGGATCGCAGCGACCGCTTTTACTCGAATGCGCGGCTGGAGTGCGTGTTGAACGATGTGGGCACGCTGGAAGTCGAAAAAATTACACGCGGAGTGGTGCGAGACGTGCGAACGTTCTGCGGTGAACGTGACCAAAGTGACGATATTTCCGTGATGGCCCTGCGCTGGCTTGGCCCTCCTCGATAATTTCTCCATGCGCCAAAGCAGAACACTCCTCGCTCTCCTGATCGTCACCCTCGTCGCTCTGCTTGCCGGGCCGCTGGTCTTCTTCAGTCATGGTTCCGCTGGCGTTCTTTTCCTGCTGCTCGCCTTCCTCGCTGGCGCCTGCCTGTTCTCTTGTGCTCCACTCTTCGTGAACCGCCGTTAGTCGCCTTTTACCCTGCATCCTCCAGATAATGCGCCATCGCGCAATTTTTCTTCCCCGCCTAACAGTCGCTGCGGCAGCGATTTGTTTCGCAGGCGCGGCAGGACGCCGTCTTTTTGTGTTGTACGAAATTGCCGCAGGGCTTTTGCTATTCATCGCCGGTTTGTGTTCCGCCGCTCCCGATCATTGCACTCCTCTTTCCTGCTAGGTGCCGCGTCCCCTCTCTCTTGAAACAATCCAAATCCATGGCCGTTAAAAAGTCCGATATCAACGCCACGAAACACTACGTCCTCGACACGAATGTCCTCATTCATGATCCGCAGTCGATGTTCCAATTTGAGGAGCATGTCGTGTGGGTGCCGGTGGAAGTGCTGCAAGAGCTCGATCGTTTTAAATCCGAGTCCACCACGCGGGGCGCGAATGCCCGCGAGGTCCACCGCCGCTTGAGCGAACGCTTCCGTACAACGGAGCAGATGCGCCAGGGCGTGAAGCTGGAGAATGGCGGGTGGCTGCACGTCTTCATCAACCCCGCGCTCAAGCACGAAGGCCGCGACTGGAAGCTCATCGAGGAATCGCCGCGCAGCCGGCTCGTGCTCGATCTCTTCCCGGATTTCGAGTCGACGGACAATCGCATCCTGGCCAGCGCCGCGTATCTCGCGGATACCAAGGCCGACGGCGCGATTTTGGTGACGAAAGATATCAACATGCAGCTCAAGGCGCGCGCGCTCGGGCTGGATGCGCAGGACTACCGCACCGATCGCGTGGAGGATAATGACATCCGCCGTACACAGCGCCGCAGCGGTGCGGAGGAGTATGCGGCGATCGATATTCCCGGCCACACTGTGCAGGCCTTTGCCAGCCAGGAGCGCATCACGCTTCCGCACCTCGAGATGCTGCTGCCGAACCAATACGTCCTGCTGCGCAATGAAGAGGAGCCCACGCATGGTGTGCCCGCGCGCCACCTCAGCGGAGGTGAATTCATCAAGCTGCGCCACGATCACGTCACCATCCGCAACGGTCGCTCCCTGCAAGCGGCAAATCTCGGCCAGCGCTTCTTCCTGGATGCGCTCTACGATCCATCGATCACGCTTGTGACCGTCTACGGCAAGGCCGGCACGGGCAAGACGCTGCTCAGTGTGGGCGCCGCGCTGGAGCAGGTGCAGGTCGGCGAATACGAGAAGATGCTCATCACTCGCGTCATCATGCCTACCGGACGCGACATCGGTTTTCTTCCCGGTCGCATGGAGGAAAAGATGCAGCCATGGGTGCAGCCCGCCTACGACGCGCTCGACCTCCTGCTCTCCCGCCCCCGCAAGCCCGAGCAGTTTGAGAAGAAGAAGCAATCGAAGCGCAAGACCGACGGGCCTTCCTCTCCCGTTGCGGCGCCGCAACATTCGCAAAATCAGGGTGGAAAATTCGCCCGTCCCTACGAGCCGCTCATGCAAGCGGGCGTGCTCGAGATCGAGGCCATCGCCCATATCCGCGGACGTTCGTTGCCGCGTGCCATCTTCATTGTGGACGAGGCGCAGCAGCTCACCCCGCACGAAGCCAAGACGCTGGTCACGCGCATGGGCAAGGGCAGCAAAATCATCCTCATCGGCGACCTTGCCCAGATCGATAACCCGTACGTCGACGCCCACACCAACGGGCTCGTCTTCACCCGCAACCGTCTGCAAGGCCAGCCCTTCATGGCCCACGTGAACCTCTTCAAGGGCGAGCGCAGCGAGATGGCCGAGGTAGCGGCGAATCTGATGTAGCGTGGATCGGAGATGTAATCATCGGGCTCACGCCGATAGTTGACTGGGCGCTCCATGAATCGCTTTTTTTGCGCAAGCAATGGAATGTGATCGATGCCCGCTGAATACCTCGTCATCTCCGCTTCGCTCCGTCCAGAAAGCCTGAGCCGGCTGCTCGGCGAATTTCTCGCTCGGGAGCTGAAGGGCGATCACATCGATCTGCGCGAGTTTCCGCTACCGATGTGCGACGGCGACGCGGCCTATGGGGATCCCAATGTAGAAAAGCTTCGAGCGTGCATCGCAGGCGCCCGAGTGATCCTCCTCGCAGTGCCGATCTACAATTACGATGCAAATGCCGCGGTGAAGAATCTCATCGAGCTGACCGGTGGCGCGTGGGAGGACAAGATTGTGGGTTTTGCCTGCGCCGCGGGCGGGATGGCGAGCTACATGTCGGTGATGAGCCTGGCGAACTCGCTTATGCTCGATTTCCGCTGCATCATCCTGCCGCGCTTCGTTTACGCCATGGGCGACGATTTTGAGGGCGGAAAGATCACCAACGCGAATATCACCAAGCGCCTCCAGCAGCTTGCCGACTCGGCGCGGCGGACGCGTGTCGATTGAAAGTGTGCCAGCTTAGGCGAGCCACAGGCGGCTCGTGCAAAGTAGCACCAGGATGGAAGCTCCAAGGAATGCAGTGATCATATTCAACACCTCTCTCTGGTGAATCGCACCATCGGTTGCGCGCGGTTTGCTCCGGCCCTATCTTTGGGCCTCCGCGGCTCACCGCCGCATGGCGAAGCGGGCCGGAAAATTCCCCATGGCTATGAACGCTCCCCACTGGCACCTCGCCCTCAATCATGTGCCGGTGGTAGGCCTATTCCTGGTCCTTCTGCTGCTGGTTTATGCGCTGGTGCGCGGACGGGGTGAGCTTTACGGCGTGTGCCTGGGCGGCCTCATCTTCCTGGCACTGGCCACCGTACCTGTCTTCTTCACCGGGCGCGGAGCGGATGATGCGCTGATGGAAATCGCCGACGTGGACGACAAACTCGTGCGTGCCCATGAAGCGGCCGCGACCGTCGCTTTCATCGGCATTGGGGCGCTGGGCGTCGTGGCCGTGGCAGTCCTTTGGCTGGGCCGCAAGCTGCCGCACATTTCGCGGGGCGCTGCGGCGCTCGTCTTCCTGCTCACGCTGGCCGAAACAGTTCTCATGGGGCGTGCGGCCAATCTCGGCGGCGATATCCGGCATCCGGAAATCCGCGGTGGCCAGACAAAGGCAGAGGAGCCGGCGGCCAAAGCGGAACCCAAGTAACCCACTTCGGGAGGCGCTTTCATTTTCGTCTTCTCCTCGGGGCGGATTTTTTCTACCTCGGCGGTGGCCTGCTCAAGCTCTCTTATGGATGCCTTTCCCTCCCGTGCGCCATTTCCACCGCCGCTACCGGCGCCCCCACCGCATTCCGGCGGGGGGATCTACTGGCCATAACCGCTATGTCCCTCGGCATCTTTCGCAGCATCCGTGGCTCTTACGTGGAGTCCTACCGCAAGGCAGCGGAGAAGATCATTCAGGCGCTGAATAAGGAGTTCGCACGGCGTGGCATTCCGCCCTACTTCGATCCGAATCCCGATGAGGACACGTTGCGCCGTCTGCCGTGTGGCAATGCAGGCGCATCGACGTTTGGCGATCTTGAGTCCAGAGCGCGGCAGGCCGGCCTTCCTTGGACGCTGGGGACCGTCAGGGGCGAGCGCCAGATCGCGCTGCCCATTCCTTTTGCCGGGAAGTTCTCCCTGCCCGTGGGCCGCACGCTGCTCGTGTTTGTGGAGACGCAGGAATTTTGCGCCGTGCGGACCGTGTACGATGAACTTCTGGCCCTCGCGCCCCTGCTGCAGATCCCGCTGGTGAATGGCGCTGTGACCGAAGAAACCGCCGATCGACTTGCCGATTGCGAGTTACTGCCCGGTGACGAGGAAGAAACCGCGGCGGCCCTCGAAAACGAGCGCGGTCTCTGGCTCGATCTCTATTTCGCCACGCGCTACAGCCTCGAGGACCACACGCCTGTGGTCATCGCGTGAGGTGTTCGATGAGCTTTCCTCGCAGCGGAGCTCGCAGTATCCTTTCTCCGTCTATCCCTCTTTTCTCTTTGCCATGCGTCCTGACCCTAAAAAACGCGTCGACACCAATGCCGCGGAAACTTCCCGCCAAGGCCTGAACGCCGCCTTCTCGGGCCTCGACCTTTCCAATCTTCCCGCCGGGCCGGAACCGCAACCCGCAGCCGATTCACCGCAGACCGTCTGGAAGATGGGCCGCGTGGTTCTACGGCGCGAAACCGCTCATCGCGGTGGCAAGACGGTGATCGTGGTGGATGATTTTGCGAGCCATCTCCCGGCCACGGTCATCGAAAAAGTGGCGAAGAAATTGCGTGCCGCTTGTGGCTGTGGGGGCACGGTGAAAGGTCGTTCCATTGAGATTCAAGGTGATCAGCCGGCCCGAGTCCGTACTGCCCTTGAGGCCGAGGGTTTTCAGGTGGCTGGTGTTCGGTAGGTGGAGGGGAAAATCAAAACGGTGTGACAACGCCGTGGTACCGCTCCAACAGCGTGTCAATTATAAAAATTGAGAGGCCTTGTTTCTCTCAGTTGAGAAAGTGCGAAGTGCTTTTTGAATGAAGATTTATTTATTAAAGCGTCACAATATTTCGCATCGTTAACGAACCGCTTTTTTCTTCTTTGCGCAACAATACGCATGTACGCAAAACCAGTGTGATCAGGGTTACTCTGTAGACTGCAGTCTAAATACCCTATTCGGGCAAATTTAGTACGCCTGAAGTAATTTTTTCAGTAGCCAGCGGAAATGCGTAATCCTGCCAGAATTACTCTGTTGAGATGATTTTCAGGGGTACATCCGCTGCTCAAGAATAACCCGCATAGGGCGCAATCCGGCGCCCGTGCCGCTCTTCCCGCGTATGTCCCAACCGCACAAACTTTCCGATTACTCCGAGTTCCTGCCCAAGAAGGAACGTCGTTCGCCCCTGCCGATAACCAATCTACCGGTGAATGCCATCAGCCAAGAAGCCGATCCCACGCTCGAGATCCGGACACTGATCGAGCAACTCCAACAAACCGCGCGCGACTCCCGTGGGCAGCTCAACACTGCCGAGCAGGAACGCGACGATCTCGCGCGGGAACTCACGCGGGCCCATCAACAGATCGAGGCCCTGCGCGAAAATGAACGTGAACTGCGCTCGCACTTCGTGGAAATCACCTCGCTCATCCAGGAGCGGGACACAGCGATCGAGGAATCCGACCGCCGCTCCAAGGCGCTGGCCGAGGCAACGAAGAAAAATGAAGCGCTCATCCGTGAACGCAACGACGCCCAGCGCCAACGCGAGGACGCCGTCCGCCAGCGCGAAGAAGCGGCCCGCAAGTTCGATACTTTCCAACGCGGCACGGAGGAACAGGCGCGCCTGATTTCCGAGACGCAGAAGCAGCTGCTCACCATTCGCCAGGCTCGCGACGGAGCCCATGCGCAGATCCTCGAGCTGAATACGCGCCTTGGCCAGGCCGAGGATCAGATCGCCGAGCTCCAGTTCCAGTGCGAAACGGCCGAGAAGACGGGCAAGGAGGCCGGTAGCGAAACCGCCGAGATCCGCCGCCAGCTCGATGTCGTCACGACCGATCGCGATGCCACGGCGCGGCAGGTGGAATCGCTGACCGCTGAGCTCGATGCGCAACGCAAGAAGTACCTCGACCTTGCCGAGCAGAAATCCGCCGCCCAAGAGTCCGACAACGAACACACCGCCGCCCTCGCCGAAGCCCGGGCACAAGTCGAGAGCCTCTCCCAGGAGCGCGACGCCGCGCGCAACCGCACGCAGGACCAGGGTCGCGAACTCGAAGACGTGCGCGCGCAATTCCAGAAATTCCGCGACGAGCAGGCGCAAGCCTCGAATAACGCGCTCGCCGAGGCGCACGAGAAGCTTGCCTCGCTGGAGACGCAATCGCGGGAATCCCGCCACGAGGCGAACAATCTTCGCCAGAAGCTCATCGCGCTGAACGAGCAACTCAATGCCCTCCAGCTCATTGCCGAGCAGGCAGGCAGCAAGAGCACCACCGCGCAACAGGAGATCGATGCGGTCACCCGGGAGCGCGATGCCGCCCTGACCTCGCTCACCTCCGCGCAGAAGCAGATCGATCACATCATCCGCGATCGCGACCAGGTGCGGAAGCTCTCCACCGAGAATGCGCTCGAGCTCGAGGCCCAGCTGAACTCCCTCCAAACGCAGATCACCGCGCTGCAAACGACGAGCGCCGAAGCTGACATCCAAAGGGAAGAACTGACCACCCTGCGCCAGCGCGCGGAAAAGCAGCGGCTCGAAACCATCGACCTGGCCACGCAAATGCAATCGGCTCAGCGCGAAATTCGCGAGCTCAGCGCCAATCTTGCCGAGGCTCGCCTCCAGGCGAAATTCGCCCAAGCTGAGGCCCGCGCGGCCAAGGATGGCAAATCGAAGTCCGACTTCGCCGGTCTGGTTCCCGCTGCGGAGGTCCCTGCCGTCACGACCCCGGAGGCCGCGCCTCCCGCCGCTGCAGCACCGGAAGCCGCCAGCGACATTATTGTCACCGAGCCGGGTTCCATCACTGCAGTGGCTGCCGCTGCCCCCGCGTCCGAGCCCACCACTCCGGCTGGCCAGGCGCCCCGCCCGGGTGCACCGATGGTGACCAGCACCGAGCCGCTCACGGAAAAAGAATCCCGCAGCGTGCTCGGCGCCATGCGCCACTGCTTTCAATCCTTCACGAGGACGCCGAACGACCTGAGCCTTCTCAATGAGCTGCACTGCCATGTGGAGAGCTTCGCCGAACGCGCCCGTGTCAGCGGCCTGCTCGCCTTGCATCGCCTCTGCGCCTCCTTTGCCGAGCTCACCCGCGGCCTTTACGAGACGCCCGAGCTGGTCAATCCCTCGACCCTCCGTACGGTTCACCAAACCATCGAGTTCCTCGCCGCGCTGATGAAGGAAAAGAATCTCGCCCAGGTGAAGGATCCCGCCACCGCGCTCATCTATGCGGTGGACGACGACCTTGGCAATTGCGAGAGCATCGCCCTGGCCATGGAGGAATCCGGCATGCGCACCACCTACGCGCAGGATACGGCAGTGGCCCTCGGCGAGCTCGCCAGCAGCCGCTACGACCTCATCTTCCTCGATGTGAACATGCCCGGCATGGACGGCTTCGAACTGTGCAAGCAGACGCGCGCCCTGGCCATCCACGAGAAGACGCCCATCGTCTTCCTCACCGGCCTCGCCACCTTGGAAAATCGAGTCCAGTCCAGCTTGAGCGGGGGCAACGACTTCATCGCGAAGCCTTTCAATCTCCACGAGCTGAGCGTAAAGGCGATCACGCTGCTGCTGAAGGCCCAGCTTCACCTGGCGTGAGAGCGGGGCGCCTGTGACTTCGATTTTTCCCGTCCTTTCCATGGGAGAAGTGGGACGTGTGGGAGTGATGGGAGAAATGCGCTTCATTCCTTTTCCGTAACCGGCCTGCGCTGGCGTTCGTCTTGTTAGGCGAACACTCCACCCAGCCATGCCTTACACCGGAATTGTCCTCACCTTTGTCGCCGTCCACGCGGCCGCCTTTTTGATCCTGCTCGGATACTGGGTGGCCTCCGCCGGTATGTTCCCGCAGGCCACACGCGCCTTTGCCGACGTTTACGATCGGCGCCCGGTACGGGCCGCGCTGGTGGGCATCCTTTCCTACGGGTTTATCTTCGTGCTCTTTTTGCAAAATGCGAAGATCCACAACGGGGCGATCCGCGGAGGAGTCTTCATCGTCACGTTCATAACCTTGCTCATCGCGCTCATCGGCAGTGCCGGGCTGGCCTTGCGGATCGGGCGCAATCTCGGCTCCGACGCCGAACCGTGGCGGCAGGTGATGCGTGGCAGCGTCGTGCTCGCGCTCGTATTCATCACGCCGTTGCTTGGCTCGTTTTTCCTGCTGCACATCGGCCTGGCCAGCGGCTTCGGCGCGTTTCTCCTAGCGAAACCGTGGAAATCCGGCGCAGCCGCGGAGCCGGTGGCGGTTCCTCCGCCAGTGCCTGCCACGCCGCCGGTCCCTTCCTTCTCGTGAAAACGACCTCCCGCCGCGAATTCCTCATCACGGGCGCCAGCGCGCTTGCCTTGAGCGTCGCGATCTTCAAGAGCGTGCAGGGACGGGTGGGCGACCTGCAGCAGTATGCCGGCATGGGCCTGCACCGTCCGCTCGATGGCCCGCTCACTCCGCCGGCCAGCCCGCAGGTGGATCCGGTGGCCCATGTGCTCCAGCGCTGGACCTTCGGCCCCGGTCCTGGAGACTACGCCCGTGTCGCCGCCATGGGACCGCAGGCTTTCCTCGAGGAACAGCTCGCCCCGGAAAAGATCGACGACAGCTTTTGCGACCGAGCCACCGCGCGTTTTGCCGAGTGTTGGTGGGAGCCGTTGGGTGAGGCGTATGAGGAGGATGCCGAGTCTCTTTCGCCAGTGCTGCGCCGCATGGCCATCTTGCGCGCGGTTTATTCGCATCGGCAGCTCTTCGAGGTGATGTGCGAGTTCTGGAGCGACCATTTCAACATCGACCCGGGCAAGGGCGACTGCCGTTACACCAAGATCGCCGATGACCGCGACGTCATCCGCACCCACGCCCTCGGCAATTTCCGCGACATGCTGCGCGCGAGCGCGCTCAGCCCCGCGATGCTCTGGTATCTCGACGGCCGTGCGAATGTGAAACGCTCGCCGGCCGAAAAGCCCAACGAGAATTACGCGCGCGAGCTCATGGAGCTGCACACGCTCGGCGTGCACGGCGGCTACACGCAACACGACGTGATGGAAGTGGCGCGCTGCCTCACTGGCTGGACCATTCTCGCGAAGAAAAACGACGGCTTCTCCGGCAACTTGCAGTCACCTTTCAAGGACCGCGCCAAAGTGGTCTTCCGCAAACAGGCGCACGACAACAGCGCCAAGCAAGTGCTCGGACAGGAGATTCCTGCCGGTCTTGGCGAAGGCGACCTCGATCGCGTGATCGATATCGTCGCCGCGCATCCCGGCACTGCGCAGTTTGTCGCCACGAAACTATGCGTGCGCTTCATTTCCGACGAGCCGCCCGCCGTTGCCATCGAGACCGTCGCGCGCGCGTTTGCCGGCAGTCACGGCGATATCAAGATGACCCTGCGCGCTCTTTTTGCCACGCCGGAGTTTCAGGCCTCGACCGGGTTGAAATTCAAGAGGCCTTTCCATTTCGTGGTCTCCGCCCTGCGCGCGACCAATGCCGAGACCGATGCCGATCGCGGGCTCATGTCGTATCTTGAAAAGATGGGCCAGGTGCCGTTCCGATGGCCCACGCCGGATGGCTACCCCGCGCGCGCCGCGCACTGGCACTCCACACTTCTCTGGCGCTGGAAATTTGCCCTGGCGTTAGCGAACAACCGCATCAAGGGCACGCACATCGAGCGCAAGGAATTCATCGCCGCACTCGGCGGAGAAGCTGCTCTCGCTGCCACGCTGCTCAACCGGCAGCCCGGCGCCGAGGAGAGCGACGCCCTGCTCAAATCCGGCGACAGCCTCGCGCTGCTCATCGCTTCGCCAGCCTTTCAACGCTGCTGAGATTTGTCATTTGCCATCTGCGATCTGTCATCTGCGATCTGCCATTTGCCATTTGCCCTCGGCGATCCGCCATTACCCTGACTCACCCACCCGCCGTTCCCACAAACATGAGCGCCACCATCAACGTTTCCGCCAATCGCGACGACAAGCGCACGCTCGTTGTGGTTTTCCTCCGCGGTGCGGCCGATGGGCTCACGCTGGTCGCGCCGGTAGCCGATGACAACTATCACAAATTTCGCCCCCGCCTCGCCGTCGCGAAGAAAGATGCGGTGAAGCTCGATGACACCTTTGGCCTGCACCCCAATCTCCGCGCGCTCGAGTCCTCCTGGCAGGAAGGCGACCTCGCCATCATCCACGGAGCCGGTGGCGAAAGCGACACGCGCTCCCACTTCGAGGCACAGGATCTCATGGAGCACGGTGGCCTCGCCGCCGGCGGCTGGCTGGGCCGTTTCCTGGCCTCCCGCGGACCGAGCGAAAGTCCCCTCGCCGCCGTCGCACTCGCGCCGACGTTGCCCGAGAGCCTTTCCGGCGCACCGAGCGCCGCAGCCTTCACTTCGCTCGACGAATTCGCCATCACCGAAACCCGCAAAGGCTCACGGAAAGAGGATTTCACACGCGAACTCCAGCGTCTCTACGCGCAGGAAAAGGATGCGCTGCACGGTGCTGCCAACAACACTTTCGAAGCGTTGCATCGGATCGAGGCGATCGATGCCAAAGCCACGCCGGCCAATGGCGCGGTTTACGAACCGAAATATCCCTTCGCCCAAGGTCTGCGGCAAATCGCACAGCTCATCCGGGCCGATATCGGCCTCGATGCGGCCAGCATCGACCTCGGCGGTTGGGACACACACTTCACGCAGCTCACCAGCATCGAGCCGCTCATGCTCCAGCTCTCCAGCGGCCTGGCTGCGTTTCGCCAGGACCTCGGACCGCGCATGGCCACAACCACTGTGGTGGTGATGACCGAGTTTGGCCGGCGGGTCGCGGAAAACAGCGCCTTCGGCACCGACCACGGGCGCGGTGGCGCGATGTTCGTGCTGGGTGGAGGAGTGCAAGGCCGGCGTGTGCTCGGCGGCTGGCCCGGCCTGAAGCCCGAGATGCTGGAAGGCCCCGGCGATCTCCCCGTCTGGAACAATTACCGCGACATCCTCGCCCCGGTGCTCCAGCGCCACGGCGCCGACTCCGCGAGCCTGGCCAAGGTCTTCCCCGACTTCACGCTCCAGCCGCTGCCGCTGTATTCGTGAGTAAGAGGTAATCGAGCGCTTGCTGGAGCCGACCTCAGTGAGGCCGGACCGGGGTCAATGATCCCGGCTACAACGCCTGCCACCGTGTCGACGCACGTTGCTGTGGATGTTTTGAGTCCCCTTCGACAAATTCACTCTACCCACTCCGAGCGCACCAGCTCACAGAGGTGTAACACGAATGGCTCGCGCACGCTGTAGTAGACGCGCTGCCCGTCCTTTTCCCGGCGGAGGATGCCGGCGGTGGTGAGCAGCGAGAGATGCTTGGAGACATTGGCCTGTGTAGCCCCAGTGGCCTCCACGATTTCGTTCACACTGCGCGGTTGCTTGCAGACGGTCTGCAAAATCTTCAGGCGCATCGGCTCGCCGAGGACCTTGAACAGCGCAGCCACTTCCTCCAGTTGGGCTGGGGAAAGAAGAACGGGAAATTTTGCCTTTGCCATATATAACTAATTAGTTATATATTCATAGCATGAAACCTCCATCCGCTCAAGCCTCTTCCTCCATCGCTCCGGCTGAGCTCCATCAGCTCCGGCAAGGGGGCGCCACGTGCGACCTGCTCGATGTCCGCACCCCGCCCGAATACGCCACCGCTCACGTTGCTGGGGCTCAACTCGTCCCTCTGGACGACTTGGATCCCGCTGCCTTTTTCCGCCAACGCCCCACTTCCGCCGGGGCGCTCTACGTCATCTGCCAGTCGGGCGCCCGCGCGGCCAAGGCGGTGGATAAGTTCCGCGCTGCCGGCTTCGATGGTTGTGTCCTCGTTGAGGGTGGCACTCAGGGTTGGATCGATGCCGGTCTGCCGGTCGAACGCGGTACCAGCAAGGTAATCCCGCTCATGAGGCAGGTGCAGATCGCCGTCGGCTTGATCAGTGCGGCGGGCGCCGCTCTCGCTCTCACAGTCGACGTCCGCTTCGCCATTCTGCCGCTCTTCATCGGTTGCGGCCTGATCTTTGCCGGCCTCACCGGCACCTGCGGCATGGCCATGCTCCT
Source organism: Chthoniobacter sp. (assembly GCA_041287745.1). Lineage (GTDB taxonomy): Bacteria > Verrucomicrobiota > Verrucomicrobiia > Chthoniobacterales > Chthoniobacteraceae > Chthoniobacter. The sequence continues at coordinate 22,367 of JBGGMZ010000178.1, forward strand.
GGCTCGCATGCCTTGGAATCGCCGGCGACCGGAGGTGCTCTAGCCGCGCGCCGGCCGCAGATGTGCGAAGCGCACAGCCCAATCTTCCGGAAGCCGCACGGGTTTGGCGGCGGGCATCTGGATCACGGCCAGCATTTGCCGCGAGGTGGCGATGACGGTGTCATCCACCGGGCGACGAATCTCGAAGCCGCACCAGAAGCGCAGCCGCTCGACGCTTTCCAGCCAGCCGTGGACGACCAGTTTGTCGCCCAGTTTGGCCGGCCGCCGGTAGTCGATTTCGGTACGCACAACCACGGGAAAAGTCTGCGACGAGGCCATTTCCACGAGACCCATGCCCAATTGTTCGGCGAGCAGCGTCCGGGCGACTTCGATGAACCGAAGGTAGACGATATTGTGAACCACCCCGGCGCAGTCGGTATCGAAAAACATGACCTGCAGGGGAGTTTCGATACGAGGAGTCTCGACGGCGGGCGGTTCGGCAGGTAGGTCTTTCACGGTGCGGAGAAGAAACCCACTTTGTTCCCGGTGAACAGCAATTTAGTGCCTGAAAATCAAAACCCACCCTCTCGCGGTGGGCTTCGATTCGTGCCGGTGCTGGTGGTTCTTGTGGCCGCGATTGCCTACTACGCGAGCTATTGGCACTTCTGGTTCAATCCGCATGACGAAGGGGGCACCGCCTGCCTCATTGCCCAGCGGCTCATGCAGGGCGAGAAGCCATGGGTGGACGTGGAGCCGGGCTACAATATCGGCTGGTTTTATCCCATCGTCGGGCTTTTCCACATTACCGGCGTCAATTACCTCGCCGTGCGCGCATGGTTTTTCCTGCTCGCCACCATCACCGCGTTGCTCGGCTGTGGAATCGTCACGCGCGTGACCGGCTCGCGCTGGTGGGGCATGGCCACGGGGCTGCTGCTGGTCGTCTTTCCCGGATCGCAGTTCAAGGATTACATTCCCTTGGCCGAGGCGGCGAATACGGCCTGCATCGTCCACTTCATCTTCACCGATCCCGCGTTGCGGCGGAAATGGTTTGGCGCGGCAGTCCTCGGCGGCGTCGTGCTTGGGTTGACGTTTCTCGTGCGGGTGGAGCTCGGTTATTTTTTCGGCGTTATCTGGCTGCTTCTGATGATCGTCTCTCTCTTTGACCGCCGTGCCGCCATTGTTTCGCGTTTCGCCGGGGTCATCTTTGGCGTGATCGCGCTGGCCCTCGGCCTGGCGATCGCCCAGGCGCCCGTTTACACGCATCTGCGTAGCCGCGGCCTCGAGACGGACTACTGGGCGGAATACACCGACTGGTTCGAGTTCCTGCGGGCTTCGCTGAATCAACGGGTCAAGCGGCCCACGCCGCCGCTGGCCGCAGGTTTGGGCACCACAGCGCCGGCACGGCCTGCCGCCAATGGCGTCGCTGGCGAGGCACCCGCACCGGCGCCAGCGATTCACAATCCGGAGAACGGTGACCGCTCCGTGCTTCCCCGACGCCCGCTCTCGGCGATGGTCGGCAAAGGCTGGCGCGAACGCATCCTCACGTTTCTCACCTACGCGCCAGTCATTGGCTTCGGGATTTTCCTGCTCGCGGGCTTGATCGGATTCTTCCGGTCCGTCGGAAAATCCGAATTCAATCTCACCGCCGTTCCGATGCGCTGGCTGCTGCTGGTCGGCGGTTCGCTGACCACCTTCCCGCAGTTCTTCTTCTTCCGGCCGGATCGTCCCCACCTTTCCGAATTCATGCCGGGCTACATCATCGCCATGATGGCCTCCGTGTGGCTGCTGTGGCCGCGTGGTCCAAAACGCGCGCCGCTGCACCGCCTCGTCGCCGGTTTGGTCGCGCTCTTTCTCGCCGGGCAATTTTTGGTCTTTGCCGTATTTGCGCTGCAGCATCCCTCGGCGGGCACGATCGCGGCACGCAACGGGCGCAAGGCTCGTTTCCAGGGCGAGAACGGCGTGCGTGTGCACACCTCCAAAAAGGAAGCGGCGACCCTCCAGGGCGTGTACGACATCGTGATGAAATCCTCGAAGCCCGAGGATTACGTGATCTGCTTCCCTTACATGCCGGGCTACAACGTGATGACCAATCGCCCGACGTATCTGCACAACGTGTATGTGGATAACGCCACGCGCGGCGAGCATTGGGCCGAGAAGACGATTCACGATTTCGAGGAAAAACATCCCGCCGTGGTCATCATCGACGATCGTGAGATCAACGGCACCGTCTCCTCGAGATTCAGCCACTGGGCGGCGCCGGTTTACGCCTACCTGAAGAAGCATTACAAGGCGGCCGGGAAGTTTGAGACGGTAGAAGTTTTCCTGCCACCTTCCGCGGCGACACCGGAACCTGCTCCTGCTCCCGCCGCACCGGAAGCGCCCAAAACTCCCGCCCCTGCGCCAGTACCTGCAGCTCCCGCGGAAACTCCAGCCACGCCGCCGGCCCCAGCACCGGCACCGGCTACTCCGCCGCCAGAAGCGCCCGCCAAGCCCGCACCCACGGAACCGGCACCGCCGCAGTAGCAGCAAAGGAATTACTTCGACTGCTTCTGCAGAAATGCCTCGGTGAGGCGGATGATTTCCGACGCCTGCTCATCGAGCGCAAAATGTCCCGCATCGAGGATATGCACCTCGGCCGCCGGCACATCCCGGCGATAAGCTTCCGCACCCTCGACGGCAAAGGAAGGGTCATAGCGTCCCCACAGGACCAGCATCGGCGGCTGATGTTCGCGCAACCATTTCTGCCACGCGGGATAGGACGCCACGTTGTGCTGGTAGTCGAAAAAAAGATCGGCCTGGATGTCGCCCTGTCCCGGGCGATTGAGAAAATAGAACTCGTCCGTCCAAGTGTCGGGATTGATCCGCTCCGGGTGGGGTGAAGTGCCGACGTGCCGCTGGCGTGTGGCTTCCAGAGAGAGGAGATTTTTGCGCAACGCGTCCTCGTGTGCCGCTCGATCCCGCCAAAATGCGCGTCGCGTCTCCCACAGCGGCGACAAGCCCTCTTCGTGCGACACGGCATTCTGGACGATGATGGCCGCGATTTTCTCGGGATGTGCGACGGCCATGCGCATGCCGACCGGGCCACCGTAGTCCTGCACGAAGAGCGTGTAGCGATCGAGATGCAGCGCGCTGGTGAAGTCCTGCATCACTTGCGCGAGGTGATCGAAGGTATAGGCGAAACTTTTTGGATCGGGCCACGACGAGTGTCCGAAGCCGGGATAGTCCGGCGCGATGAGATGATATTTCGCGGCCAGGGCGGACTCGAAGAGCGGCTGGTACATTCGCGAGGAGGAAGGCAGCCCGTGCAGGAGCAACACGGCCGGGGCATCTTTTGGGCCTGCCTCGCGATAAAAGATATCCACGTCGCCGACGAGGGTTGAGTGGTAGGACACGGGCTCGGTGGCCGAAACCGACGTGAGACTCATGGCTGCGGCAGTGAAGAGAGCACTGGCTTGGACGAAGCGGATCAGCGTCATGCGGACAATCTCGCCACCGTAGCGCTTCCCGCAAGCACGCGCCGATTGCGCGGAAAGGGGAATGGCATCGTAAAAGGCGGCGCACCTGCACGGCGGCCGCTTTCAGGAGGCGAAACTTACGCTGCGAGCTGCAGATCGGCCAGGCCGGCCCGGCAGGTCAGGATGGCGTCGCGCTTGGCGCGGGCCTCATCAAGCGACTTCGTGCCGAGGGACTTGCGGACGCGTTCCTTGGTGATGGGCGTGGGATGCACGACGTAGTGGATGAACCACGTGCCGTTGTTATTCCACAGATGATGATTGGGATTCTCCAGGTTGGTGCGGAGAGAGAGTTGAGACATGATGACTTTTTAGGGTTGAGTTGCATCACGGGAGATTTGATTCGCATCGACCGGAGGATCGTTGCGCACATCGCTTCGCGACACTGGGTCGCTAGGCTCCACCTTGGTTTCTCCAACCAGGTTGGCAGATTCGGCGGAAATCGCCGAATCACTCGTGATGCATATTTACTGCTGTAAAAAGAACTGAGGTGAGAATACGCAACCTCAGCGGACGTGCAACAGGGAATTTGCGTTATGACACGGGGAATAGGATAGCCCGCCCCGCATCTCCGGGGCGCACGGCTTGACGTGCCCCCGCAGTGAGCCTACGACCGGAGGATGCGTTTCTCCCCGCTCCCCGCTTTCGCTGCATTGATGATGAGTGGCCTCTCGTGCACTCCGCTTTGCGTTGCCGCCGAACCCACGACAGCGACCGCTGCGGAAATCCGCGTCGAGAAGGATATCGCTTACAAATCGGGCGACGCGCTGAGCGACTACGAAAAGAGCCGTTGCAAGCTCGACCTGTATCTGCCCGCGATCGGGGACCATTTTCCCGTGATGGTCTGGTTTCATGGCGGCGGACTCACCGGTGGCTCGAAAGAAGGTACGACGAAACTTTTCGCCGAGCGCTTCGCCCGTGCCGGCATCGCCGTGGCGGCGGTGAATTACCGGCTGAGCCCGAAGGCGACGTATCCCGCTTATATCGATGACACGGCGGCCGCCTTTGCGTGGGTGAAATCGCACGCCGCCGAGCAGCACCTCGATCCCAAGCGCGTCTTTGTGGCCGGACACTCCGCGGGCGGTTATTTGACTTTGATGGTCGGGCTCGATGCGCGCTGGCTGAAGCCCTACGGCATGCACCCCAGCGACATCGCGGGCTTGATCCCGGTCAGCGGTCAGGTGATGACGCACTACACGATCCGCGAGGAGCGCGGGATCAAGGATCACAACGTCATCAGCGCCGATGACGCAGCGCCGATCAATCACCTGCACAAAATAACGCCGCCCTTTCTCATCCTCTACGCGGATCACGACATGCCGGCGCGTCGCGAGGAGAGCATGTATCTCGCCGCCGCTCTCCGGGCCACCGGCGACACCCTCGTGAAGGAATTGCAAATCGACAACCGCACGCACGGCAGCATCGCCGGCGAGATGGTGAAAGACGGCGACCCGGGAGCGGAGGCGATCCTGCATTTCATTGCGGATCCCTTCGCGGCCTTGAAGCAGCCATAGCTAGTGTCCTGTCAGGCGAGTGATTTGCATACTTCGGGGCGCCATTTTGGGAAGCATTGGTACTTAACCACGAAGACGCGAAGGCACGAAGGTGGGAGTAATCTCAGCAACAGCCATCACACTTTGCCCCTTCGTGCCTTCGCGTCTTCGTGGTGATCTTTCT